>NZ_JBFTQG010000003.1:0-396151 GCF_056398885.1 Cupriavidus sp. 01T418 | reverse complement strand
GGCCCCGGGGCACCCCTGCGTAAGCAGCGTCATGTGGCAGATTCTATCGCCACGCTGCGATTGGAGCTCGCTGCCGCACTGCTTGCCCGCCTTGAACGGTGCCCGTGCTGCGGTCGGAAAACCGAGTAGTTGTTAACACAGTAGTACTATCCGGGGAACAAGGCGGGGAACAACGCCCGCGTCACTGGCCTGGCGTCGAGCATGGCCGACACGGCGGCAAATTGCCCATCCAGGCGCGAGGCAATCCAATACAGGTCGGCGGCCTCGTTCCGCTGCCAGAGACCCGAATACCCTTTCACCTGCGCGGCGGCACGCCTGGCATCGAACTTGACGGTGCTATGCACGAATTCCTCATGCTGCCGTGCGCCCCGCGCGTAAGGCGCGAGCCACTGCAACGCAAGCGGCAGCCTGCCGCGAATCTCGGGCGCGCCATACCAGTCGTCGCCGTGCGCGGCGGCCATCGAAGCCGCCATCAGGAGTGGCTCCAGGTCGTACACAACGTAGTGCATGGCGTCGCGCTGCGTGAAATCGTAAGTGCTGCCGTCGTCCCGCACATTGCGCTGCACATGGGCGACGAAGGCCGCGCGCGCGGCATCCACCCACCTGGCATCGGCGCTCAGGTAGGCGCCGGCAGTCGCAAGCTTCACCCGATGGCTTTGCCAGTTGTTCAGCAGCGTGCTGTCGTCGCCCACGCGCCGCGCGGCCCCCAGATACGCCTGCGCCACTTGGCCGCCAAAGCCGGAGATGCGATCGGCGATTGCCGGCGCCAGGCGGTCTTCCAGCAAATCCAGCGCAATCAGTAACTGCGCGAGATCGGCCTCGTCGACCGGGTTGGCCGATGACCGATAAGCGGGCAACCAGGCGCCGACATAGGCGCAGGCCTTCTCCGCATACGCTGCGTGGCCGGAGATCCGGAAGGCCAGCGCCTGCTTCAGCGTCTGCCGCCAGTCCTCCTGGGCCTGTACGCTGGCGTCGCGCTCCCCCTCGTGGGGCAGCAAGCCCTGCGTATGAACGACAGGCCGCGCATGCATGCCGCGCGCGAGTCCCGCGTCGGCCTCGGCGATCAGTTGCGAGGCCACGCCGGAAGGGACCAATGCCGCCAGTTCCAGCGCTCGCGGCGGCGCGATCAGTGCATAGCCGCGAGCCGTATTGCCCGGCTGGCCCGGCTGGCCCATTGCCATGCCGGCCGCCCAGGTCTCACCGAACGCACCGCCGATCAACGCCAACGGCGCGGCGACCGCGCCGCGCAACAATCGGCGGCGGCGCTCCAGGCACAGCGCATCGTGGCGACTCACAGCGCCCCCGCGTATTCCGGCTCAGGGAGCCCCTGCACGCCCGGACGAACGGCGAAGACATGGCCGTCGTTGTCATTGGCGCCAGTGGGAGGACGAATCGAGGTCACGAACAAAGTACCGAGATCGCGATCCCCGAAGGCACACATCGACGGCTTCGCCGCCGGTAGGGGAATCATCCGATCGAGCTTTCCTTGCGGCGTGAAACGCAACAAGGCACTTCCATCGTTGGCGCAAGTCCAGTAGCAACCGTCCGCGTCGACAGCCGCGCCGTCCGGCCGCCCGACGTAATAATACAAATCGGCGAAAAGACGGCGGCGGCTTGGCTCGCCTGTCTCGATGTCGTAGTCGAAGGCCCAGATCAGGCGCCTTGAAGGGTGCGAGTCGGACAGGTACATGGTCCTGCCATCCGGCGACCATGCCAGTCCGTTCTGCACAATCAGCTCGCCGACCACGGGTCCCGACAAGCCGCGCTGCGCGTCGAAGCGGAACAGCGTGCCCACGGGACTGGCCGCCCCCATGTCCATCATCATGGTTCCCGACCAGAACCGGCCCTGCCGGTCGCACCGTCCGTCGTTGAACCGCATGTTTTGCGTGGGGAACACGGGCGCGGCGAGTTTGCGCACGGAAGCGGGAACCGCCTCGCCAGGCGATGCGGGCTGCGGCAGTGCCACGGAAAACAGCCCGGTCTCCAAACCGGCCAGTACGCCGCCATGGCGGCCGAAGGCGATGCAGGCCACCTTCTCCGGCAGCAGCCATTCCGCCCGCGCACCGCTCTCGAGGTGCTGGCGAACGATCCTTTGCGCTGGGATGTCGACCCAGTAGAGCGCGCCTTCCGCGCCACGCCAGACCGGGCTTTCCCCGACCGATGCGGGTGCCTGCCCAACGTCCACGCGCTCGGCGCGCAAGCTCGAAGCCGGATACGTCATTTCGGCTCCATCGGACCGGCGAGGACGAATGGCCCCCCCTGGAACGCCTGGGTCGGATCGTCGCGATCAGCCGTCGGCGCGCTGGCCGGAAACAAATGCTCGAATTGTACCGAGCTGTCCTGCGGACGAAAGCCGAGAAATCCGGCCTTGGTATTGTCCGCCCATTTGACGCGGTTGTCCGACACGCCATAGACAATGGCGTGACCCACCCGATTGGTGAACAGCGAACAACGCACGAGTTCGATGAAATCCCGATAGCTCAGGTAGGTAACGAGCATGCGCGGGTTCTTCGGCGCTTCAAATGACGAGCCGATACGCAGGCACACCGTCTCGAGCCCGAAGCGATCGAAATAGTAGCGCGACAAGGCTTCGCCAAAGCACTTGGTCACCCCGTACAGGCAATCGGGCCGCAGCGGCGCGTCGGTATCGAGCACGGACGTCACCGGCTGAAAGCCGACCGCATGGTTCGAGCTGGCATACACGACGCGCTTGACGCCGTGCTTTTGTGCAGCCGAATACAGGTTGTAGAGACCGCGGATATTGCTTTCGAGCAAATCGTCGAATGGCGCCTCGACGGAAATGCCGCCGAGGTGCACCACCGCGTCCACCCCTTCCAGCAGCCTGTGCACCGCGTCGCGGTCCGACAGATCCACGACCGCGCCCTCTTCATGCGGGGCCATGCCGCCCAGCGGCGCAATATCGCTCACCCGGACGATATCGGCCCACCCCGCAAGCGCTCCCCGCAGCTGCTTTCCGAGATTGCCAGCCGCCCCGGTCAGCAGTAGCCGCCGGAACGGCTTGTGCTGCACCGCCGTGCGGTCCTTGATGCTATCTTCGCCCATGCTCCCTGGCTCCTTGATGTTGATGGGTGCCGGCCCGCTTCAACCCTGCAGCGGTTCCGCCGCGCGGCGGGCCGGCAACCGTACTTTAAAAACTAGAACGAATGGCGGATGCCAATGCCCGCGCCAAGCGGCGAGCCGCCCGGCGCCCGGCTCCCGACAGAGGTGACCACCGGACCGGTGTCGTAGTCATAGGTACCGAACGAGCTGTTGCGGATCCGGCTGACGTAGGCTTGCAACATGGTCCGCGCCGACAGCCAGTAGTGGTAGGCAAATACCATTTGCTGTGCCCCCGTATGCGGCTTCTGGGCGGCGGAGCACTGCCCGGACAGCGCGGCGCCCGAACAGCTTAGCGGACGAGCCGCGGAGTAGCTGAAGATAAAATCCTGCGGACCGATCTTCTGCATGATGGCAATGCTGAAGGCATCGCGATAGGTCTCGCCGCCACCGGCCGCACTGCCCGCGCCGAAGACGCCCTTCGAGCCCAGGCGGTCCCAGCCCACGGAGAAGCTCGTCGCGCCAAACGAAAACGGACGCGTTTCGTAGCGCAGCGCCAGGCGATGCTCATAGTCGTTCGAATAGCCGGCCGCGGCGACACCAAGGCCTGCGCTGGCGGCTCCGGACAAGCCTGCGCCAGCGCCGAGCAAAGCCTGCCCGCGGCGCGACTCGTAGGCATACGCGGCATAGATCTGGCCTCCCGCATATTGCGTACCGAATCCGTATGCGTACATGCCGTTCAGCGGGGCACCGCCCGATCCTGAAACGCTGCTGTTGGAGGGCGGCGTGCTGCCCTCGCCTGGCGAGTACACCATTTGTGCGGTGAGCCCCCCGAAATCGGGCGTGCTGTACTGGATGGAGTTCGCCAGGCGCGCGTTCAGATTGGTCTGCGTGCCGTTCAGTGTCGTCATCACACCGATATTGTTGGCTATCGACGTGCTGCCGGGGATGAAGTTGAGCTTTCCGCCCAAGGCGCGCATGGGCGAGGTCAACAAGCCAAGTTGCAGCAAGCCGAGATTGTTGCTCGACAGCCCGACGTACTGGTCGCGGCCACTCGGGCCCGAACCGGTATCGACGTTGAACCCATACTCGATCTGGAAAATGGCGGCCAGGCCGTTCCCCAGGTCTTCCTTGCCCCGCATGCCCCATAGCGAACTGTTGCTGTTCTCGCGGCCTGTCGTTGGCACATTGGCCCCCGCCTTGTTGGAGCTGGTGGTCCGTACCGCTTCCACCGTCGCGTCGATGACGCCATACAGCGTTACCGAACCCTGGGCGTGCGCGTGAACGGATGCGCACGCCATCGCGGCGATGCAGGCAAATTTCAACTTCGTGCTCATTTCATTTTCCTCCTCTTAACCTTCTTTTCTCGTTTTGATTTTTTCGGCCGCGCGGGCGCCTTCCCGTGCGACCTTGGGAAGCCGGGCATTAACCGAGACGCAGCTCGGAATGGCGGTCAAACAAATGCAGGCTCGCGGAAGGAATCTGCAAGCGGATCCGCGCGCCTTTCTTCAAGCCATATGCATCCCGGTCCCGCCCCGTCGCCGCCAGCGTCCCGACAGGGGTATCGCAAACCAGCAAGGTTTCCGCCCCGTAGAACTCGCCGCTCTTCACGTGCCCGGGCAAGCACAACTCGGCCTGCGCCTGGTCCTGCGCAGCGCCCACCCGGATATGCTCGGGGCGCACGCCACAGACAACCTCCTGCCCGTCCTTGACCGGCGGACGGCTCGCCAGCGGGACCTCGTAACCGTCCGCGCAGCGGATCGTCGTGCGCTCGCCGCGCACCTGCGCCACGCCTTCGAAAAAGTTGATCGCCGGCGAACCGATGAACTGGGCGACGAAGCGGTTCGCCGGCCGGTCGTAGAGCTCGGCCGGCGTACCGACCTGTTCGACGCTTCCGTCCCGCAGCACCACGATGCGGTCCGCCAGCGTCATGGCCTCGACCTGGTCGTGCGTGACGTAGACACACGTCGTGCGCATCCGCTCGTACATCTCGCGGATCTCGCCGCGCACGCGATGTCTCAACGCGGCATCGAGGTTGGACAGGGGTTCGTCGAACAGGAACACCGAGGGCTTGCGCACGATCGCGCGACCCATGGCCACACGCTGCCGCTGGCCGCCGGAAAGCTGACGCGGATACCGGTCGAGCAGCTTGTCGAGCGCAAGCGAAGACGCAATCTCGTTCACCACGCGATCGATCTCCGCCTTCGGCCGCTTGGCGAGCTTGAGACTGAAACCCATGTTCTCCCGCACGGTCAGCTGGGGATAGAGCGCGTAGCTCTGGAACACCATCGCGATATCGCGGTCCTTCGGGTGCAGCTGCGTGACGTCGTGCGCGCCGATCCTGACGGCGCCGCCGGTGACCTCTTCGAGACCGGCAATGATGCGAAGCAGTGTCGATTTGCCGGACCCGCTCGGGCCGACCAGTACGCAGAACTCGCCGTCGCGAATCTCCACGGAGACGTTCTTGATAATGTGCAGATCGCCAAAACGCTTGTCGATCGCATTCAATGTCACGGAAGCCATGCGCTTCACTCCTGGTGTCGGGTACGCAAGTTCAGCCCTTCAGCGCGCCGGCCGTCAGGCCGCGCTGGAAGTGCTTCTGAAGGCCGAGGTAGAGCAGGATGCTCGGAATCATTGCCAGCAGCGTGACGGCAATGAAGACGTTCGGCGAGATGTGTTCGTCGGTGCGCAGCGAGGCGAGAATCACCGGGAGCGTGTAGAGGGTCTCGCGGTTCACCACGATGAGCGGCAAGAGGTACTGGT
This sequence comes from Cupriavidus sp. 01T418, assembly GCF_056398885.1. Classification (NCBI taxonomy): domain Bacteria; kingdom Pseudomonadati; phylum Pseudomonadota; class Betaproteobacteria; order Burkholderiales; family Burkholderiaceae; genus Cupriavidus; species Cupriavidus sp. 01T418. The sequence continues at coordinate 390,331 of NZ_JBFTQG010000003.1, read as the reverse complement.
CCCAGATCATCAGGAAGCCGAAGATCGCGGTGACACCCAGCGCTGGCTTGACCAGCGGCAAGACCACCCTGAAGAAGATCTGCCACTCGCTGGCGCCGTCGATGCGCGCCGCCTCTTCCAGCTCCAGCGGCACGGCCTTCATGAACTCGGTCAGCACGAAGATCGAAAACGCCCACCCGGCAACGGGCAGGATCATGCCGAGATACGAGTTGAGCAGGCTGACATGCACCACCGGCAGCTTGCCAAGCACCAGGTAGAGCGGAATCGCGATCACCTCTTCGGGCAGCATCATGGTCGAAAGGAAGAGCAGGCTGACCATGCCGGCCCCGGCGAACTTCTTGCGCGCCAGCGCGTAGGCCGCCAGCGCGCTGACCGAGATCTGCAGTGCCAGGGCGGCAACCACCACCACGCAGGAATTCAGCAGGTAGCGCCAGGTGCCGACATCGCTCCATGCGTAGACAAGATGCTTGAGCGACGGATGCGACGGCCAGAACTGCATCTGCCCGGGCTGGACCGTCTGCGCGCTGAACGCCGTCGCCACCATCGCCCAGTACGGGCCGGCGAACACGGCGATGACCGCCGCATAGAGGAGCCATCGGCCCGCAGTCGCCGCAATGGCGGCAAAGCCGTAGCGCGGAGTCGCGACATCCATGGCGGGGGCATGCCCCGATAGCGTCTGTTTGGTGTTCATTGCGCTTTGCTCCGTTGCCGCAATACCAGATAGGTGACGGTCGTGACCGCGGTGAACAGGAACAGCAGGCACGACACCGCCGATGCATAGCCGTAGTCGAACTGCACGAAGCCTGCCTTGTAGACGTAGGTCATCACGACCTCGGTCGCACCGCCCGGCCCGCCCCCCGTGCTCGAGTACACCTCGGTGAACACGCGCACGCCGCGGATAAAGCCGAGCACGCCCACGATCACCAGGGTGTGGCGCATTGCCGGAAGCGTCACGTACCAGAGGCGCTGGTGCCAGCGTGCGCCGTCCACCGCCGCGGCGTCGCACAGCTCCCGGTTGACCCCGGTGAGCCCGGCTATGAAGATCATCATGTCGTAGGGCACCGTCTTCCAGATCTGCATGGCGATCAGCGAACCCAACGCCTGGTCGGGATCGGAGAAGAAGCCGGCCGGCGCGGCGCCAAGCCAGCCAAGCACGATGTTGCCGATGCCCTGCGGCGTCGGCGCCAGCATGATCTGCCAGATCTGCGCGACCACCGCGGCGCTGGTCACCGCAGGCAGGAACATGGCCGTGCGGATGATGCGCAGATGCCGTGCCGGGCCTTCGAGCGCCAGCGCAAGACCGAAGGCGACGATCGCCGACACGATGACCGAGACCGAGACATACACGGCGGTCTGTATCACTGCCGCGTGCAGGTCGCTATCGGCGAAGGCGCGGCGGAAATTGTCGAGCCCCACCCATTCCCATTCCGAACCGAACTGAACCTGGTAGAAGCTCATTTCGAGCCCGCGCAGCATCGGCACGAACTTGAACGTGACAAAGAGTGCGAGCGCCGGCAACAGAAAGAGCCATGGCGCGATAGCGTTGGACGTCGCCAGGCCGCGAGCGTTGCGTTTCATGATGTGATCTCCGGGTGGATGAAACGCGCTCAGTTGGCGGCAACGCGTTGGCGCGCCAGTTCCTGATTGACCTTCCTGTTCAGGTCCTTGAGGCCCACGTCGATATCGCTGCCGCAGTTGGCGAGGATGCGGTTGAGGCCGTCCGCGGTCACCTGGCGCAAGCTCATCCAATCCGGAATGGCGGGCGCGTAGTGCGCGTTCTTCTCGTAGACGCTTTCGACCGTCTGCCAGCGCGGGTCGTTATAGACCTTGCCGGGGTCGACGTTCTTGTTCACCGGCAGGCGCACCACCGGAAAACCGCCCGGATGCATGCCCAGCCGTTGCCCGTCCGGCGATGTCAGGAAGGTGATGAAGGACAGCGCCGCCGCCTTGTTGGCGGTGCGCGTGACATAGGCCAGCTCGCCTTCGCCCAGGCTGTCAGCCTTGCCGGCCGGGCCAGGCGGGGGCGCGATGACCTCGACCTTGCCGCGGCCAGGTTCCTGGTCGACCACGGCAATGTGGTAAGGCCCGCTGAAGAAGATGCCGGTCTGCCCGGAGCGGAAACTCGCGATGGCGTCGGCCGTGCTGGCGTTGATCGCGCCCGGCTGCGTCACCTTGTCCGTGCACATCATCTGGCGGAAAAAGCCGACGGTCTTCGCGGCGGCGGGCTCGTCCAGGGCCCCTCGGAATTTCCCGTTTCCCTCGGGTCGAATGAAGTCGCCGCCTGCCTGCCACAGGAAGCTGCTGATAAACCAGGTGGTATAGCCGCGCGTTGCCGACGCGGGGAATGCAAAGCCGTAGACCTGCTTGCCCGGACCGGCCGGCTGCCGCGTGGTGAAGGCCTTCGCAAGCGCGGCGATGTCGTCCCAGGATTTCGGCACGGGCAATCCGAGCTTTTCCCGCCAGTCCTTGCGGATGAAGAATACGAACGACTGGACCGAGACGGGTACCGCGTAGTACTTCCCGTTGTAGCCTTGTGCGCCTTGCCACGCACGCTCCTGGATATCGGCCGCGCCTGCCAGGCTGCCCCGGTCGATCTCGGTCGCGACGCCGGTCTTCATCATCAGGCCCAGCGACGAACTATCGTTGATGATGACGTCGGGCAAGTCGTTGCCCGCGATCGCGCGCGACAGACGCTGCTCGTAGTCGGTCATCGCGTTGAAGTATTCGACCTTGATGCCGGTCTTCTTCGTGAACGCGGCGGCAATGCTGTCGTAGGTCGCGCGGGCGTCCGGGTTCGAACGGGTCCAGATGCGCAGGGTCGTGTCCGCGTGCGCCGACGCCGCGAAGCCGGACAGTGCGATGCACAGCGCCCCGGCCAGCGCCGGTCGCGCGAGAGGCGAGTGCCGCGCTTTGTTGTTAATGTTGTTGTTGCTGCCGTTCATATTGTCTCCTGATCTTGTCGTCGTCACGGCGTCCGATGCGTCCGGCGCCGTAATCGCTTCCTGGTCGTCACCGCGAGGCGCGCGGGCCCCGCGATGTACTCATTTCGCCGGCATCCGCAACTGGGCCAGCAAGCCACCATCGACAGGCAACACGTGGCCTGTGATGAACGACGCCGCGTCGGAGGCCAGGAACAGCACCGGCAGCGCCGCCTCCTCGGTCAATCCGTGACGCGGCAGCGGCAAGCCGCGTGCGGCTTCCGGGTCCACGTCCGGCGTATGCGAATGCGGAATCTGCGCAGGGGCAATGGCATTGACCCGGATGCCGTGGCGACCGAAGTCGACCGCCAGGCAGCGCGTCAACGCGTCGACACCGCCCTTGCTGACGTCGTAGAGGGCGTTGTTTCGATGCGCGCGCTGGGCGCCCGGCGACGAAACATTGACCACCACGCCCTCGTGCCCGCGGGCCACCCATGACCGGATCACGTCCAGGCTGAGGGCATACATCGACCGCAGGTTCACCGCGACGATCTCATCGAAATCCTCGAGGGTGGTTTCCCCCGTGGGCTTCCTGGTCTGGGTCATGCCGGCGTTGTTGACGAGCACATCGATGCCGCCTTGCCGCGCCGCGCGCTCGACGATCTCGCGTCGATGCGCCCCATCCATCATGTCGCCGACAACGATGTCGCAGCRCTCGCCCAAGGCTTCGCTCAGCGAGAGGAGCGCATCGCGGTTGCGGCCGGTGGCAACCACATATGCGCCCGCTCGATGGAATTGCTTCGCGATCGCGGAACCAATCGCGCCGCTTGCGCCTGTCACTACTGCCAACTTGCCGTGGAAATCGAACTGGGTCTGCATATTGAAAAAGCGATCAGGCTTCCAAAGAAAAACGTTTTCCCGAATATATTCACGAAGAACAGGCAAGTCAATCGTTTTCCTGATCTGACGCACCCGGGGAAACACCAATCCGCAACACGAGCGCCTTTCACGACGCATGAGCCTTACCCCCGGAATGTCTACGCTGTGTTCCGCTGCTAATTCGCGCGAAAAATCGAGTTAAAGGCATAAATTATCGAGCCAATCGGATTGCCGTGGCTTTTAGCTAACTTGCTGAAGGAATCGGAAACACGTTCACGATCCGGGCCCCTGCCCGGGTTTACGGCCTCGATTTTTTTGGATAGCATTGGAAAACGTTATTCTTAACGAGGAAAGCGCAGAGGCCTCGCGTCACAGACGCAACCCACCCGGCAGAGAGATCCGCCCAATGCCGCCCTTGCAAGACAACAGGAATTCGTAGATGAAAATCGCCACCGTCCGCGTCACGCCCATCGCCATCAGCGATCCCCCCCTGCTCAATGCAAGCGGGGTTCATGAGCCGTACGCCCTGCGCGCCATCATCGAGGTGGAAACGGACAACGGACTGGTCGGGCTGGGGGAGACATACGGGGACAAACCTGTGCTCGATGGACTGCTGCGCGTGAAGGACCTGCTCATCGGGTTAGGCCCGTTTGACCTGAACGGCCTTTGGCAGCGCGTCCTTTCCGCCGCAGCGCCCACCTCGGCAGGCATCGAGCTCGACGTTGCGCCGGGCTCGCAGGCGAGCAAGGCGGATCGCAAGGTGTTTGGCGCGTTCGAAGTCGCGCTGCTGGATCTCCAGGGACGCGCGCTCGGGCTCCCGGTGCACGCGCTTCTGGGAGGCGCATTGCGGCGGCAGGTCCCGTTCTCCGCCTACCTGTTCTTCAAGTTCGCCAGCGACATCGATCCGGCCTATAAGGCAGACTCCTGGGGACCCGCCCTGGATGCCACGCAGCTTGTCGCGCAGGCGCGCGCCATGATCGACCGCTATGGCTTCGGCAGCATCAAGCTGAAGGCGGGCGCACTGGAGCCGGACCATGAAGTCGAATGCCTGAAGGCGCTGAAGCGGGCTTTCCCCAACCACCCGCTGCGCATCGACCCGAATGCGAACTGGTCGCTCGACACCGCGATCCGCATGGCCGAGCGGCTGCAAGGCGACCTGGAATACTATGAGGACCCGACGCCGGGGCTGGAGGGCATGTCCGCCCTGCATCGGGCTACCGGCCTGCCGCTGGCGACCAACATGGTGGTCACCGACATGGAGGAGTTCCGCCGCAACGCGACGCTGAACGGCGCGCAGATCGTGCTGTCCGACCATCACTACTGGGGCGGCTTGCGCGCGACGCAGGTCCTGGCAACGATGTGCGACACGTTTGGGCTTGGCCTGTCGATGCATTCGAATTCCCACCTGGGCATCAGCCTGATGGCGATGTCGCATCTCGCGGCCGCCGTGCCCAACCTCACCTACGCCTGCGATACGCATTACCCGTGGCAGGACGATGAAGTGCTGAAAGGCGGCAAGATCCCGATCCGGAACGGCTGCGTCACGGTCACCGACGCGCCGGGGCTCGGCGTCGAACTCGACCACGACGCGCTGGGCGCGCTTCACGAGCAGTACCTGCGCTGCGGCATCACGAATCGCGACGACGTGTCGCAAATGCGCAAGTTCCGGCCCGACTGGACGCGCAAGAAGCCTCGCTTCTGATGCGTGCCTTCGCATGCACGTGACACCTCGCCTGCCATGAGCACTTCGACGGCGATCACGCTGCGGGCTGGCGGCATCGAGGCCGAGTTGCATCCGGCACCGGCCGGCACCTTGCGCTATCGTGCCCTGAAGCGGGATACACGGTGGTCCATCACCGGGCCGGCGAAGGGTTCCTCTGCATCGAGCCATGCACGCATCAGGCGGGCAGCCTGGACCCGGCAGCAAACGCGGCTCGCCCTGGCGAGCCGGTCGCGCTAACCATGCGGCTCGACCTCGGGTAATGCAATGCCGCCAGGGGCCCGTCCGCAGAGCGTCTCGCCCATGGGCCGGATCCGGCCGGAGACGTTTTCGACATATAATTCCGCACCCGGCCCCGACTGCATCCAGCCCATGCGCGGCCGGGGCACAGGGATCCGCCGAGGCGCAGCCCGTGAGAGCGTTGCACCTCGGCCGGAGCAGGCTCACACATGGTAAAAGGCAAATGCCTCACCGATGAAAAAGAATTCTCCGACGATTCGTGACGTAGCCGCGGCAGCCGGAGTCTCGGTTGGCACCGTCTCGAAGTTCATGAACGAGACGCAGCGCTTTTCCGCGCCGGTGGAAGCCAAGCTGAAGGCCGCCATCGAGGCGCTCGGCTATCGCTCCAATCCGCTGGCGCGCTCCATGATCACGGGCAAGACGCGCACCATCGGCCTTGCCATCCTCGACATCCGCAATCCGCATTTCACGAACATCGTCAAAGGCGCGAACCGGATCGCCCTGCAGAACGACTACACGCTGCTGCTGGTCGACACCGAAGAGAGCCAGGAACGCGAGCGGCAACTGCTCGAAGCCCTTGCGCAGCGCGTCGATGGGATGATCGTCAGCTCCCGCATGCCGGAGGACTCCGTGCAATGGATGCTGGAACTCAACAAGCCGGTCGTGCTGTTTGGACGTCACCAGCATCTCCCGATCCCGAGCGTCGGCACGGACAGCTACCTCGCGGCATACATGCTCGCCCGTCATCTGCTCAACGAAGGGCATCGGCACGTGGCATACCTCGGCTTTGGCCAGTCGCGCTGGAACGCCGAGCGGATTCGCGGTGTCGCCGACTGCCTCAGGGAAGAAGGCCTGGAGCTCGACATCTACGATGCGCTTGCGCCATCGGCCCAGGCCGGCGAGCGTACTTGCTCGGCCATCATGCTAGGCCCGAAGCGTCCGCAAGCCGTGATTTGCTACAACGATCTCATCGCGCTCGGCTTCATGAAGGAGGCACGCACGCTCGGATTCAAGCTGCCCCAGGATGTGTCGATCGCCGGCTTCGACAACGTGCCCTACGGCGAATATGCCTCGCCGGCACTTACCACCATGGATCTCCAGAGCGAGCGGATGGGTGAGCTGGCCATGCTGAAGCTGCTGGACGCACTGGACGGCAAGGAGGACCGCGAGTATTCGCTGCTCGAGCCCCGCCTGATTGTTCGCGAGTCGACCCAGCGCCGCGCCGATGCGGTCGCGCCCGGCACGCCCGGCGCAGCGCCAGCGCGCAAGCGGACCAAGGAATAGCACACACGGCCCGCCGGTCTGGTCCAGCCGTGTCGTGGCCGGGCGCGCGGGCTACAAAGCACTACCGCCCTAATCTGTTGGCTCGTCAGTGGCCTCGTCGCCGCGTTCGCAGGTTTCCGAGCGTGGCAAGCTACATCGGCGCGGCCTACTGGTTCACGGCTTCGACGTCGTTCGCCAACCCGCGCGGTGCTAAGCCGCATGTTCAGCAACAGCTTTGCCGGCATCGCACCGGTCAGTGCGCCGGGCTTCATGATTGCAGAATTGGCAGGCGCGGCGATCGGTTTGGCCCTCCACTCCGTCTTTGAACCGGGCAGACAACGTATCGGCCACCCCAGCGTCATCGAGTCCTCCGGAGAGCACGAGGAGATTTGCTAAGGCCAGCGTCCCGGCTACGTGGAGTTGAGCCGTTTTTTTTTTGGACGCGTGCCTTCTTCCGACGCCAGCGGCTGGCTTCGTTACGCTCCGAGTCGCGATCGTTTTCGACTTTTCCGTGTCACATGTTCGAATCGGCCAGTTGGGCCATGTCGGTCAACACACCTGGACCTCGTGGTAACGTTTCTCTCTCCACCAATCAATTTCGCGCCAGATCCATGGAACGGTTCACCATTTCGCTAGACGACGCCCTTGCCACCGAGTTTGACCACCTGATATCGGAGCGCGGGTATGGCAATCGGTCCGAAGCAGTGCGCGACATCCTGCGACGCCATCTGGATCACTGGCGCGAGTCGATTGATGCCGACGGCCCCTGTGTCGCCAACCTGTCCTATGTCTACAACCATCATGAGCGTGAGCTGGCGGAGCGGCTGACCCGCATCCAGCATGATCACCACGACCTCACCGTCTCGACCATGCATGCCCATCTTGATCACGAGCATTGCATCGAGACCGTTATCCTGAAGGGGCCGGCCAGTGCCGTCCGTAGGCTCGCCGATGCCATTAGCAGTGAGCGCGGTGTGCATCAGGGGCAACTGAACATGGTCATGACCGACGGCGATCCCACGCGCCTGGACTCGCTTGCGCATAGCCACGCGGGACACAACCACCACAACTGACCGATTCGAAGGGGTCTGGCTCCGCACCATGAAGGTGCGTACAGGATGGTATGAAGTTTGCGAGATTCTTCATACCATCCTATAAAGTAAAAATGAGCCAGTTTTCTCCTTCCCGCTGCGCGCCCGAGACGCGCTCAGGCGGTCCTGGACTTGGCCTTCTCGCGGCAGCGCTTGCCGCTGCACCTGCCACCAGCCTGGCCGGTGGCATGCAGCAGCCCCCACAGGAACTCCCTGCCGTAACGGTTCAGGCGACGCGTTCCGACGCCTCGACGGCCGATACCGCCGTCTCTGCAAGCCAGGGCTTCGTCAGCCAGGAGCAGCTCGCAAACCGGCCCTTGCTGCGTCCGGGCGAACTCCTGGAGACGGTCCCGGGACTGATCGTCACGCAGCACAGTGGCGACGGTAAGGCTAACCAGTATTTCCTGCGCGGGTTCAACCTCGATCACGGCACCGACCTGGCCACGACCGTTGCCGGGATGCCCGTCAACATGCGAACGCATGCGCATGGACAGGGCTATACCGACCTCAATTTCGTGATTCCCGAACTGGTCAGCGGCATTGCCTACAAGAAAGGCACGTACTTTGCCGAAGATGGAGACTTCTCGGCGGCGGGTGCGGTCAACATGAACTATGTGTCACGACTGCCTGCCGGTATTGCACAGATCGAGTTTGGTCAGCACGACTATCGTCGCGCGCTACTGGCCAATTCGCATCAGGTAGGCCCTGGCACTGCGCTCTTCGGCCTGGAATGGCTGCAGGAGAACGGTCCCTGGGTGATGCCCGAGGGGGTTCGCAAGCTCAACGGGGTGTTCCGGTATACGCTGCCACTTGGTGGCGGTGAGCGCGTGAGCGTTACCACAATGGGATACCGCAATAGCTGGGACGCAACGGACCAGGTGCCGCAGCGTGCGATCAACGAAGGCCTGATCTCGCGCTTCGGGTATATCGATCCCACGGATGGTGGCTACGCTTCCCGCTACAGCCTCAGCGCTGACTGGCTGCGGCCGCTGCAGTCCGGCCTGTTCACGGTGAACGGGTATGTCATCAAGAGCCGGCTCCAACTGTTTTCGAACTTCACCTATGCGCTGAACAACCCAGAGCGTGGCGACCAGTTCCAGCAGTTCGAGAATCGCGTCACGGCAGGCGTCAATGCATCACGGCTCTGGTTCGGCAAGCTCGGACAGCACGACTCGGAGACCGAGGTCGGCGCGCAACTTCGGTTTGACCGTCTGGATCCCATCACGCTGGCCAATTCGGAAGCGCGGCAGATCTACGAAACGGTACGGACCGACACGGTCAACGAGACCAGCGCCGCGCTGTACGTCCGCAATACGACCGAGTGGCTGCCTTGGCTGCGCACCATCGCTGGGCTGCGCGCGGATCAGTTCTGGTATGGCGTGTCGAGCGACAACCCCGCCAATTCCGGAAACGGCACCGACCACATCGTGAGTCCCAAGTTCAGCATTGTGATGTCGCCAGCCGACCAGACGGAAGTCTTTCTGAACTGGGGGCGCGGCTATCACAGCAACGATGTACGCGGTGCAACGACCACGATAGATCCGACCACCGGCGAGCGGACGCAAAAGGTCAGTGTACTGGTACCTGCAACCGGCTATGAGATCGGGGTCCGCACGAGACGCCTTGCGCCAGGCCTCCAGCTGTCTGCCTCGCTCTGGCAACTCGATATCGGCTCCGAGCTGGTTTTCTCTGGCGACAGCGGCACCACGGTGCCAAGCCGCCCCAGTCGCCGCAGAGGGATCGAGCTGGCCGGATACTACGCACCGCCCGATGGCCCGCTCGCTGGGTTGATCCTGGACGCCGATGCGGCATTCTCACGTGCTCGCTTTCGCGATCATGAGGACGTTGGCGACTACATCCCGGAGTCCATTCAGACCACAGCCTCGATGGCCGTTTCGTACAACACGGGACGATGGTCCGTCGGCGCGCGGGCGCGGTATTTCGGTCCGCGCCCGCTCATTGAAGACAACAGCGTGCGTTCAGCATCCTCGTTCCTGGTCAACCTGAAGGTGGGCTACCGCGTGCTGAAGGATGTCCGAGTCTTTGCGGAGGTTTTGAATGTGCTCGGCAAGCAGGTGAACGACATCGATTACTACTATGCGTCGCTCCTGAAAGGCGAGACATCTCCGGTGAATGCTGATGGCAACCCGACCGGGATCAACGATCACCATATCCATCCGGCCGAACCGAGAACTTTCCGGGTGGGTGTCCTTTGGAATTTCTAGCCTCAGGCCTGTTCCGTCTGTCCGCGCCGACTGAGCCAGGATGTTGACAGCAACAAGAAAGCAGAAACCCCCGCAGGGCGGGGGTCTCAGGGCGATACTTTACAACTTACTCTCAGGTGTAAGTCTAGAACGGAATATCGTCGTCCATGTCCTCAAACCCGTTCGACGGCGCCTGCTGCTGACGGCGCGCGCCGCCGCCCTGCTGGCCACCGGCCGCCGCCTGGCCGCCACCGCTGCGGGCACCGCCGCCGTAGCCACCACCGCCCGACGCTTCACGGCCACCGCCGTAACCGGCGCCACCACCGCCCATGTCGTCACCGCCACGATCAGCGCCGCCCATGCCCTGGCGCGAGCCCAGCATCTGCATCTGCTCGGCGACGATCTCGGTGCTGTACTTTTCCGCGCCCGACTGGTCGGTCCACTTGCGGGTGCGGATGCGGCCTTCGATATAGACCTGCGAGCCCTTGCGCAGATATTGGCCGGCGATCTCGGCCAGCTTGCCGAAGAAGGCGATGCGGTGCCACTCGGTGGCTTCCTTCATCTCGCCGCTGGTCTTGTCCTTGTAGCGATCGGTGGTCGCCAGGCGGATGTTGCTCACGGCGTCGCCGCTGGGCAGGTAGCGGGTTTCCGGGTCCGCGCCCAGGTTGCCGACGAGAATGACTTTGTTGATCGATGCCATGTGAATGTTCTCCCAGGGCCACGCCCTCTGCTGCAAGCGGCGTGGCGATGCCTTGACTGATGCGTAAACGAATAACGCGCCCCCGGCCAAGAAGTCGGGCGCGCGGTCATGCTAGTGCCTGTTTGGGGCAAAAAGCTTTACAAAGTGATGCAGACGCAATTCAGGACCGACCTCACGCCGCAGCAGTCCGGCCGGTACTTACCCGGGCCGGAGGTGGCTTCATACTCCAGGCAATTATAAGCCAGAGCATCAACAACACCGCGCAGCCTACAAATACAGCGCTTCGTCCCTCATGCTGGAGCAGCCAACCGCCTGCGGGCCCACCCAATGCCATGCCCAGCGCCTGCGTAGTGTTGTAGACGCCCAGCGCCGCACCACGAGAGGCGGCAGCGTAGCGAGATACCAGTGATGGCTGCATGGCCTCCAATAAATTAAAGGCAACAAAGAACAGCAACAATACGCCGGCGATGGCCCACAAGCCATGGACCGTTGCGAACAGCAACTGTACAGCAGTCATCAGCGCCACCGAACCGAGCAGCACAGGACGTATCTTTCCGTATCGCTCCGCGGCCATCATCGGCGCCAGCATCAGGACAAATGACACCAGCACTACCGGAAGATAAACCTTCCAATGCTGGTCAAGTGGCATACCCGCGTCCGTCAGCATGGCCGGCACCACCATAAACATGGCGACCTGGGAGACATGAAGCGCCAGGACACCGACATTAAGGCGAACCAGGTCGGGATTCATCAGCACAGCGCGAAATGGCAGCCGCACCGGATGCGGCGGCGGAGGCGCCGGGACCACGAACAACGTGACGAAGATTGCTAACAATCCAAACACGGACATCATTGCAAATATGCCGGGCATGCCAATGATATGCAGCAGCGGCGAGGCGATCACCAGCGACAACGCAAACGTCAACCCGATGCTGCCGCCTACCATGGCCATGGCCTTGGTGCGATGCTGCTCGCGGGTGAGATCCGCAATGCACGCAGTGATAGCCGCGGAGATGGCCCCCATCCCCTGCAGCGAACGGCCAATGATGATGCCTGTCAGGGTGTCGGAAAAGGCAGCCACCAGAGCGCCGACAGCAAACATCAACAGGCCGCCTACCATCACCGGCTTACGGCCCACCCGGTCGGACAGCCAGCCAAGCGGAATATGGAGAAAGGCCTGCATTAGCCCGTATATACCCATGCCAATGCCAACCCGGAGCCCGTCGTGGCCGTCCGGAAGGGTTCGCGCGTACTCCGCGAAGATTGGCAGGATCAGGAACAGGCCCAGCATGCGCAGTGCAAAGATGCTGGCCAGCGAGATACTGGCCCGCAATTCCATGCGGGTCATGCGGTCGCGCCCGGCAGCGGGCTGCACCTTGGAATCGTCGGCCTTGGCCGCATCTTGGGAGGAGCTATGGATCGACGACATTGCGATCGTGGGGAGTTTCTCTGACGGATTGCCGGCTCGTGCACCGCGCACGTACCGCATCACCCCAGTGCTGACGGGGCGGCGACAACTTCGATCCATGGCCGGAGCGGAAGTTGCGGCCCCTTCTGCCACCGTTGCGCCGGGCGCCAGCCAAGACGGAAGCATCCTTGCCAGACAACCTTGAGCAGCATGCCGGATCTGGGCATCGCTGGGTGCCATCTGATGGCCCATGCAACCCCCGGAAACCGAAGTTCGGTATATTAACAGGTTTGCTCCGCTGCGCTTTAGGGTCCGGAGCGGACGCCGCAAGCCCCGGCGCAGACCGGCACAGCCAGGCCAGAAGCCGGCTGCAGCCAAGCTGGCATGCTTTTTTCTTGAAGTTCCGTGAGACCCGGCCTGTCGACCTGACCGGCGGCCCCGCCTGGCGTAGACAATCGGTATATGGAAGAAATTAGAATCCGTGGTGCCCGTACCCACAACCTGAAAAACATCAATCTCGATCTGCCGCGCAACAAGCTGATCGTGATTACCGGGCTGTCCGGATCGGGCAAGTCCTCCCTTGCCTTTGACACCCTGTACGCGGAGGGCCAGCGCCGCTACGTGGAGTCGCTGTCGGCCTATGCGCGCCAGTTCCTGCAACTGATGGAAAAGCCCGACGTCGACCTGATCGAGGGGCTTTCGCCGGCGATCGCCATCGAACAGAAGGCAACCAGCCACAACCCGCGTTCGACCGTGGGCACGGTCACCGAGATCCACGACTACCTGCGCCTACTGTACGCCCGCGCCGGCACGCCTTACTGCCCCGACCACAACCTGCCCTTGCAGGCGCAAAGCGTCTCGCAGATGGTCGACGCCGCGCTGGCGCTGCCGGAAGACACCAAGCTGATGATCCTGGCGCCGGTGGTGGCCAACCGCAAGGGCGAGCATTCCGACCTGTTCGACACCATGCAGGCGCAGGGCTTCGTGCGTTTTCGCGTGCGTTCGGGGGGCGGCACCGCACATGAGGCGCCGGCGGTAGTCTACGAGGTGGAGGCGCTGCCCAAGCTGAAAAAGACCGAGAAACACTCCATCGAGGTGGTGGTGGATCGCGTCAAGGTGCGCCCCGATATCAAGCAGCGGCTGGCGGAATCGTTCGAGACCGCGCTGCGCCTGGCCGACGGCCGCGCCATCGCGCTGGAGCTGGACACCAACCAGGAGCATGGTTTCAGCTCCAAGTTCGCCTGCCCGATCTGCTCGTACTCGCTGCAGGAACTCGAGCCGCGCCTGTTCTCGTTCAACAACCCGATGGGCGCCTGCCCGACCTGCGACGGCCTGGGCCAGATCACCTTCTTCGATCCCAAGCGGGTGGTAGCCTTCCCCAACCTGTCGCTGGCCTCGGGCGCCATCAAGGGCTGGGACCGCCGCAACCAGTTCTACTTCCAGATGCTGCAGAGCCTGGCGGCCTACTACGACTTCGAGCTCGATACGGCTTTCGAGGACCTGCCGGCCGAGGTGCAGGAAGTCGTGCTGCACGGCTCCGGCGAGGTGGAGATCCCGTTCACCTATATGAACGAGCGCGGCCGCACCACGGTGCGCGAGCATGCCTTCGAGGGCATCATCCCCAACCTGGAGCGGCGCTATCGCGAGACCGATTCGATCGCCGTGCGCGAGGAACTGGCAAAGTACCAGAACAACCAGCCCTGCCCCGCCTGCCACGGCACCCGCCTGCGCACCGAGGCGCGCCACGTCAAGCTGGGCGAGAACGAGCAGGCGCGCGCCATCTACGAGATCAACGGCTGGCCGCTGCGCGACGCGCTGACGTATTTCCTCACGCTGGACATGCACGGCGCCAAGCGCGAGATTGCCGACAAGATCGTCAAGGAAATCAGCGCGCGCCTGAACTTCCTCAACAACGTGGGGCTGGATTACCTGTCGCTGGAGCGCAGTGCCGACACCCTGTCGGGCGGCGAGGCGCAGCGCATCCGGCTGGCGTCGCAGATCGGCTCGGGCCTGACCGGCGTGATGTATGTGCTGGACGAACCGTCGATCGGCCTGCATCAGCGCGACAACGACCGCCTGATCGGCACCCTCAAGCACCTGCGCGATATCGGCAACTCCGTGCTGGTGGTGGAGCACGACGAGGACATGATCCGCGCCTGCGACTACGTGGTCGACATCGGCCCGGGAGCCGGCGTACACGGCGGCATGATCGTGGCCGAGGGCACGCCGCAGCAGATCGAGCAGTCGGCCAACTCGCTCACCGGCCAGTACATGTCCGGCGCGCGCCGCATCGAGGTGCCCAGGGAGCGCGCCGCGCCCGACGAGGAAAAGCTGCTGCGCATCATCAATGCCACCGGCAACAACCTGCGCAACGTCAGCGCCGAGATCCCGGTGGGCCTGCTCACCTGCGTGACCGGCGTGTCCGGCTCGGGCAAGTCGACGCTGATCAACGACACGCTCTACCACGCGGTGGCGCGCCACCTGTACGGCTCCACCGCTGAGCCCGCGGCGCACGACCGCATCGACGGACTGGAGCATTTCGACAAGGTCATCAACGTCGACCAGAGCCCGATCGGCCGGACCCCGCGCTCCAACCCCGCCACGTACACCGGCCTGTTCACGCCGATCCGCGAGCTGTTCGCTGGCGTGCCGTCGGCCAAGGAGCGCGGCTACGATCCGGGCCGCTTCTCGTTCAACGTCAAGGGCGGGCGCTGCGAGGCCTGCCAGGGCGATGGCGTGATCAAGGTCGAGATGCACTTCCTGCCGGATGTGTACGTGCCCTGCGACGTCTGCCACGGCAAGCGCTACAACCGCGAAACGCTGGAGGTGCTCTACAAGGGCAAGAACATCCACGAAGTGCTCGACATGACGGTGGAGCAGGCGCATGAATTCTTCCTGGCGGTGCCGGTGGTCAGGCGCAAGCTGAAGACGCTGCTCGATGTCGGCCTGGGCTACATCCGCCTGGGCCAGTCCGCCACCACGCTGTCCGGCGGCGAGGCGCAGCGCGTGAAGCTGTCGCTGGAACTATCCAAGCGCGACACCGGCCGCACGCTCTACATCCTGGACGAGCCCACCACGGGCCTGCACTTCCACGATATCGAGCTGCTGCTCAAGGTCATCCACAAGCTGCGCGACCAGGGCAATACGGTGGTCATCATCGAGCACAACCTGGACGTGATCAAGACCGCCGACTGGCTGCTAGACATGGGCCCGGAAGGTGGTGCGGGTGGCGGCCAGGTCATCGCCAAGGGCACGCCGGAAGCCGTAGCAAGGAGCAAGGCCAGCTTCACCGGCAAGTACCTTGCGCCGCTGCTCGAGCGCCGCTGAGTGCGCGCCATGCGCCCGGGTGCCCGCCTGATCCTTTGCGCCTGGCAATGCGCGGCGCTGCTTGGCGGCGCCGCTGCCGCCAGCCCGGCCGCGGCGCAGGCGACCGTCACCCCGATCGACCTGGCCGCACCGCAGGCGCGCGCGCTGGACGAACCGGCAGCGCCGGCGGCATCCGCCCCACCCGCGCAAGCCGCCCGGCCGGCGGAGCCTGCCAGCGCGGCACAGGCGGCAGGCAAGACCGGCAGCGGGGTTCCTGGCACCGCGATCCTGACGACAGCCGGTGCGCTCCTGCTCGCGGGCATCGCGCTACTGCTCCGGCACATGCGGAGCAGGCGCCGCAACGACGGCTCATCGCCCGGCAAGTAGCCCCGCGCGGCTCCTTGCATTCGACCCCGCCCGGCCTACCATAGACTGCGAGAGGCCCTTGGCGCCCATCGGACGCGGATCAACGCAGGCCAACGCAGGAGCACGGCCATGGATCTCATCGTAGTACCGGTCACCAAGCCCGAGGCGATCAATTTCATCTTTGGACAATCGCATTTCATCAAGACCGTGGACGACATCCACGAGGCACTCGCCGGCGCGGTGCCGGGCATCCGCTTCGGCCTGGCGTTCTGCGAGGCCTCGGGCAAGCGCCTGGTGCGCTGGTCCGGCACCGACGATGCCATGATCGACCTTGCCTGCGAGAACGCGATGGCGATCGGCGCCGGCCACAGCTTCCTGCTCTTCCTGGGCGAAGGCTTTTATCCCGTCAATGTGCTGGCCACGGTGCGCGCGGTACCGGAGGTGTGCAGGATCTTCTGTGCCACGGCCAACCCGACCGAAGTGGTGGTGGCCCAGACCGCGCAGGGGCGCGCGGTGCTTGGCGTGGTCGATGGTGCTTCGCCGCTCGGGCTGGAAACCGAGATCGACATTGCCTGGCGGCGGGACCTGCTGCGGGAGATCGGCTACAAGCTGTAGCCCGTCGCGGGCAACGCCATGGGCGCATGGCCTGAATAGGCCGCAACACCGCGTCCCGCCTGGGATTGGCGGACCGCGGAAAATCCACGCTCAGGCGTTAATGCCCGTCGTCAATGCCCGTCAAAGCGGCAAACGGTGAACAGCGGCAGGCCGCTGTTGAGCAGGTGGCGCGAGCCGCCCAGTTCGGGCAGGTCGACGATGGCAGCGCCCTCCACCACCGTGGCACCCAGACGCTCCAGCAGCTTGCGGCCGGCCATCATGGTGCCGCCGGTCGCAATCAGGTCATCCACGAGCAGCACGCGGTCGCCGGGCTTGCAGGCATCGGCGTGGATTTCCACCGTGGCGCTGCCGTATTCGAGTTCGTATTCCTCGGCCACGGTCTGGAAGGGCAGCTTGCCCTTCTTGCGGATGGGCACGAAGCCAAGGTTCAGTTCGTAGGCCACGATGGCACCGAGGATAAAGCCGCGAGCGTCGATGCCTGCCACCATGTCGAGCCGGGCGTCCATGTAGCGGTGCACGAACACATCGATCAGCACGCGCAGGGACTTGGGATCCTGCAACAGCGGCGTGATGTCGCGGAACATGACGCCGGGCTGCGGCCAGTCCGGCACGGTACGGATGCGCTCGCGCAGGTAGTGGGTGACGTCGCCAAGGGCAGACGACTGGATGGTGGTGTTGGGCATGGGGACTCGTTCGGAAAGCCGGCCGGAGCGACGGAAACGACGGAAACGACGAAAGCGACGGCAACGGCAGGCTGAATGCGGTAATGGGTTACCACCCGGGCTGCCGCAAACGGCAACACAATGGGTGCAAGGCTCAGGCGGGCCGCACGCGTTCCGGCGCGGCTCCCGGCCTGACAACCGTAACCATACAGGAGACCGCGATGGCTAAAAAGATCTTGATGCTGGTCGGCGACTATGCCGAAGACTATGAAACCATGGTGCCGTTCCAGGCCTTGCAGATGGTGGGCCACACGGTCCACGCGGTGTGTCCGGACAAAGCGGCCGGCGCCAGTTGCCCAACCGCCATCCATGACTTCGAGGGCGACCAGACCTACAGCGAGAAGCGCGGGCACAACTTCGCGCTGAACGCGAGCTTTGCCGATATCGATCCGGCGGCCTATGACGGGCTGGTGATCCCAGGCGGCCGGGCGCCCGAATACCTGCGCCTGAACGAACGGGTACTGGAGATCGTGCGTCACTTCGCCAGCGCCAACAAACCGATTGCCGCGGTGTGCCACGGCGCCCAGTTGCTGGCCGCTGCCGGCGTACTGGAAGGCCGGACCTGCTCGGCCTATCCAGCCTGCGCGCCCGAAGTGCGCCTGGCGGGCGGCAAGTACGCCGATATCCCGGTCGACCAGGCATATACCGATGGCAATCTGGTGACCGCCCCGGCATGGCCTGCGCATCCCGCCTGGCTGGCACAGTTCCTTGCCGTCCTGGGCACCAGGATCGTACATTAGAGACTTCCGAACGCGGCCCGCGAGCAATCCTTCCCAGGCCGTCACGCACGGGAGTTTTCTATGTGTGAAATCTTCATCCGGGCCAACCCGCAGTCGTACGCGTGCCAGTCGCGCTCCTTGCGCTTGCACGGCGTGGCCACCAGCATCCGGCTGGAAAGCCTGTTCTGGGAAGTGCTCGAAGCGCTGGCACAGCGCGACGGCATGAGCGTTGGCCAACTGATCACCCGCCTGCACGACGAACTGACCGCCTACCGGGGCGAGGCGGCCAACTTCACGTCCTTCCTGCGCGTGTGCTGCCTGCGCTACCTGATGCTGCAAGGCGAGGGCCGCATTCCCGCCGATTCGCGCGTGCCGATCGGCTCGCTCGACGCGCGCGCCGTGCTCGACGGCCTGCCGCCGTCATGGGCGGAAGCGGCGCGCCCCGCCAGCCACGCGGCGGCGGCATAGGGCCGGATCAGCCGCCCAGCATGCGCTGTTCCGCTGCCTCCAGCGCCTCGGGCTGCCCGCGCAGCACCACGATGTCCCCTGGCTCCAGCACGGTTTCCGGCTGCGGATCGAAGGCGCGGATGCCGCGCCGGCGCACCGCCGTCACCTCCACCCCGATGCGATCCAGCCCGAGTGCGCCCAGGCGCCGGCCCACCGCCGTGGCGTCGGGGCCGAGCGAGACCGACTGCAGCCGCACCGACTCCCGCTCGACCAGATCCTCCTCGTCGTCGCGCCCGTGGAAATAGCCGCGCAGCAGGCTGTAGCGCGCATCGCGCGCCTGCTGCACGCCGCGCACCACGCGACGCATCGGCACGCCCAGCAGCACCAGCGCGTGCGACGCCAGCATCAGGCTGCCTTCGATGCTTTCCGGTACCACCTCGGTAGCGCCCGCCTTCTGCAGGATGTCGAGTTCCGAATCGTCCATGGTACGTACGATGACGGGCAGCGCCGGTTCCAGTTCCTGCACGTGGTGCAGCACCTTGAGGGCCGAGGGCGTGTTGTTGTAGGTGATGACCAGGGCAGCCGCCCGATGCAGGCCCGCCGCGATCAGCGCCTCGCGCCGGCCAGCGTCGCCGTACACTACGGTATCGCCGGCGCCGGCGGCCTCGCGCACGCGATCCGGGTCAAGGTCGAGCGCCACATAGGTGATGCCCTCCCGCTCCAGCATATGCGCCAGGTTCTGCCCGCTGCGGCCGAAGCCGCAGATGATGGCGTGCTTCTCGGTCTGCAGGCTTTGCGCCGCGATGCGCGTCATATTCAGCGACTGCATCAGCCATTCGTTGGCAGTAAAGCGCAGCACGATGGCATCGCTGTACTGGATCAGGAACGGCGCCGCCAGCATCGACAGCAGCATCGAGGCCAGGATGGCCTGGATCAGCACCGGATGGACCAGGTTCAGCCCGTCGATCTGGTTAAGCAGCACGAAACCGAACTCGCCGGCCTGCGCCAGCCCCAGGCCGGTGCGGATCGCCACCCCCTGGCGCGAGCCGAACAGGCGCGCCAGGCCGGAAATCAGCAGCAGCTTGAAGACAATCGGCACCACCAGCAGCCCCAGCACCAGCCACAGGTGATCGAGCACCACGTGGATATTGAGCAACATGCCGATGGTGACGAAGAACAGCCCCAGCAGCACGTCGCGGAAGGGCTTGATGTCCTCCTCCACCTGGTGGCGATACGGCGTCTCGGAGATCAGCATGCCGGCAATGAAAGCGCCCAGCGCCATCGACAGGCCCAGCCGTTCGGTCAGCGCCGCCATGCCCAGCGTGACCAGCAGCAGGTTGAGCATGAACAGCTCTTGCGAACGGCGTGCCGCCACGATGTGGAACCAGCGGCTCATCAGCCGCTGGCCGACGAAGAAGATCAGGCTCAGGGCCACCACGATCTTGACCGTGGCCAGCCCGAGCGCCATTGCCATGTCGCCGGGCTCGCGCGACAGCGCCGGGATCACGATCAGCAGCGGCACCACCGCCAGGTCCTGGAACAGCAGGATGCTGATGATGTTGCGCCCGTGCTCGCTTTCCAGCTCCAGGCGCTCCGACAGCATCTTGGACACGATCGCGGTGGACGACATGGCCAGCGCGCCGCCCAGCGCCACCGAAGCCTGCCAGGACAGCGGAAACAGCCAGTTGAACGCCCAGCTCGCCGGTATCACCGCCAGCAGCGACAGCACCACCTGCGAGCCGCCCATGCCGAAGACCAGCCGCTTCATGGCCTTCAGCTTGCCCAGGCTGAACTCCAGGCCGATCGAGAACATCAAAAAGACCACGCCGAACTCGGCCAGGTACTTGGTTTGCGCGGTATCGCTGGCCAGGCCAAGCGCGTGCGGCCCGATCAGGATGCCGACGACCAGGTACCCCAGCATCGGCGGCAGCTGGAGCATGCGAAAGGCGACCACGCCGAATACGGCGGCAGCCAGCAGCACAAGGGTCAGGTCCAGCGCAGAGTGCATCGGAAGGATCAGGGTACGCCGCCAACAGACCAGGGGGCAGCCCGGCGCGGGCGGCCCTGCCGGCGCATTGCGGCAAGCACGGCAGCCGCCCCGGCCGCCCGATCCCAGGAACAGCCCAAGCGCCATCGCATTCGTTGGTATACTTCGTCGCCATGATAGCTAATTTCAATGCGGATCGAGCACTTCGGCTCGCTCGCGAGACCCTCCAGATCGAAGCCGATGCCGTCGCCGCCCTCGCGGGCCGCCTGGACGGCGAATTTGCGCAGGCCGTCCAACTGACCCTCAATTGCAGCGGACGCGTGGTCGTGTCTGGTATCGGCAAGTCGGGACACATCGGCCGCAAGGTCGCCGCCACGCTGGCATCGACCGGCACGCCGGCCTTTTTCGTGCATCCGGCCGAGGCCAGCCATGGCGATCTCGGCATGGTCACCCGCGACGATGTGCTGATTGCCTTTTCCAACTCCGGAGAGACCGCCGAGCTGCTGTCGATCGTCCCGATCGTCAAGCGCATCGGCGCCAAGCTGATCTCCGTGACCGGCAACCCCGACTCCACGCTGGCCAAGCTGGCCGACGCCCACCTCAATGCCGGGGTGGAGAAAGAGGCCTGCCCGCTCAACCTGGCCCCGACCGCCAGTACTACCGCCGCGCTGGCGATGGGCGACGCGCTGGCGGTGGCTGTTCTGGACGCCCGCGGCTTCGGCGAAGAGGATTTTGCCCGCTCGCATCCGGGCGGCGCGCTCGGGCGCAAGCTGCTGACCCATGTGCGCGACGTCATGCGCAGCGGCAATGCGGTGCCCAAGGTGCGCGAAAGCACGCCGCTGGCCCAGGCCTTGATGGAAATCACCCGCAAGGGCATGGCCATGACCGCGGTAGTGGACCCGGACGACCGCCTGATCGGCGTGTTCACCGACGGCGACCTGCGCCGCCTGCTGGAAACGCCGCGCGACTGGAAGACCGTGCCCATCAGCGAGGTGATGCACCGCTCGCCGCATACGGTGGGGCCGGACCAGCTGGCGGTGGAAGCCGTGCAGGTCATGGAGGCGAACCGTATCAACCAGATGCTGGTGGTCGATGCCGACCAGCGCCTGGTCGGTGCCCTGCACATCCACGACCTGACCCGCGCCAAGGTCATCTGAGGGCAACCAGAACCTATGCAGGATCTCCTGTCCTCCCTGAGCCGGCTTGGAATGCGAATCTTGCCGCTGCTGCTGATGGCGCTGGTGGCGGGCAGCACATTCTGGCTGGTGCAGGTCAATTCCCCGAAGGAAGCCGCCACCGGGCCGGTGGGCAAGAAGCATGAGCCCGATTACTACATGATCCGTTTCTCCGCCACCGAACTCGCCGAGGACGGAAACACCAAGATGCGGTTTACCGGCGACAAGATGATCCACTTCGAGGATGACCAGACCTACGAAGTCACGCGTCCGGCCATGCGCGCCTATGAAATCGACCGTCCGCCCGTGACCGGCCACTCCGATCGCGGCACGATGAACGCGGAAGGCTCGGTGATCGACCTGTTCGGCAATGCCTTCATCGTGCGCGCCCAGGGGCCCGACCTCGCCAAGGATCCCCAGATGACCGCCGCCTCCGAGTATTTCCAGGTGCTGGTCAACGATGACATCGTCAAGACCGACAAGGCTGTCAAGCTGACCCGCGGCCCGTCGGTGATGACGGCCAACGGGCTGATCTTTAACAATGTCACCCGCGAAGTACAATTGCTGGGTAACGTACGCGGCACCATTATCACGGGACCGCCGCCGGCGAGCCCCGTGAAGTAGTCCATCTCCCTTGTTCTTCGACAGCCGCCAGGAAACGAAGCCGCCCGCGGGCTACAGCCGTCCGCGCCAACCGCCATCACGCCAACATGAATCCATTCCTGACGACATCGTCCTGTCGCCGCCGCACCACGGCCGCTTTGCTGACGCTGGCAGCCGTCCTTGGCCTCGCGCTGGCCGCGCCCGCCAGCGCGGAGAAGGCCGACCGCGACAAGCCGCTGGTGCTGGAGGCCGACAACGCCAGCTACGACGACGTCAAGCAGGTTTATGTGCTGACCGGCAACGTGGTGCTGACCAAGGGCACCATGGTGCTGAAATCCGACGCGGCCGAAGTCCGCACCGATCCCGAGGGCTACCAGTACGCCGTGGCCACGTCCAAGGGCGACAAGCAGGCCTATATCCGCCAGAAACGTGACAACGTCGACGAATACATCGACGGCTGGGGCGACCGCATCGAGTATGACGGCAAGCAGGAATTGTCCAAGCTGATCGGGCGCGCACGCATGGCGCGGCTGGCCGGCGCCAAGCTGGTCGACGAGATCCGCGGTGCGGTGATCACCTATGACAGCCGCAACGAGTTCTACACCGCCAGCGGCGGCGCGGAGAACGCGACGGCGGGCAGCCCGTCCGGGCGCGTGCGCGCCGTGTTGTCGCCGCGCCAGGAGCAGCCCGCCAGCGGCGCCGCCGGCAAACCGGTGCAGCTCAAGCCGGCGCCCGCCCCCGTCAACCCCTGACGCCGCCGCGTCGCCCGATCCACGGATTCCAGCTTCATGACCGAGACCCAGACCCAAACCGTTACCGAGGCCGTTACCCAGGCCGCTCCCCGGGCCGCGCCCGCCCATCCCGCCGCCCTGACGGAGAGCAGCACGCTGGTCGTGCGTCACCTGAAAAAGCGCTACGGCTCGCGCACGGTGGTCAAGGATGTGTCTCTCGACGTCAAGAGCGGCGAGGTGGTTGGGCTGCTGGGGCCCAACGGTGCCGGCAAGACCACCTCCTTCTACATGATCGTGGGGCTGGTGGCGCTGGACGAGGGCGACATCGTGCTCGACGACAAGCACATCAGCGGCCTCGCCATCCACGAACGGGCCCGCATGGGCCTGTCCTACCTGCCGCAGGAAGCCTCGGTGTTCCGCAAGCTCAATGTGCAGGAGAACATCCGCGCGGTGCTGGAGTTGCAGGTCCAGGACGGCAAGCCGCTTGGCAAGACCGAGATCGAGCGCCGGCTGGACACGCTGCTCGATGACCTGCAGATTGCCCACCTGCGCGACAACCCGGCGCTGTCTCTGTCCGGCGGCGAGCGCCGCCGCGTGGAAATCGCCCGTGCGCTGGCTTCGGCGCCGCGCTTCATCCTGCTCGACGAGCCTTTCGCCGGCGTCGACCCGATCGCGGTCGGCGAGATCCAGCGCATCGTCAGCTTCCTGAAGGCGCGCAATATCGGCGTGCTGATCACCGACCACAACGTGCGTGAGACGCTTGGCATCTGCGATCACGCCTATATCATCAGCGAAGGCGCCGTGCTGGCTTCAGGCCAGCCTGAAGACATCATTGCCAACGAATCGGTGCGCAAGGTCTACCTGGGCGAGAATTTCCGCATGTAAGGGCTCACGGGCGGCACGCGGCGTCTGGCGCGAATTTGCGCCCAGGTGCCTCCGGTGCCCCCTTTTGTCCGGCAAACGATCACGGCGGCGTCAGCGATAGCAATTTCCGTTCCACCAGTACGGAAGTTGGGCATAAAATAGGTCGCATGAAACCGTCGCTTCAGCTCCGCCTCTCGCAGCATCTCGCGCTTACGCCGCAACTCCAGCAGTCGATCCGGCTGCTGCAACTGTCCACGCTCGAACTGCAGCAGGAAGTGGAGCAGGCGCTGACCGAGAACCCGCTGCTCGAACGCGAGAACGACTGGCTGGACAGCCCGCTGCGCGTCGCTGCCGACGGCTCGGTCAATTTGCAGAGCGCGCCCGCGCCGGCGCCCGCCGACGGCCAGGGCACCAGCGAGAACCGGCCCGACGGCGCGCCCGAAGCCGAAGACAATTATTCCGACAGCAATGAAGACTACGGCAGCGACTGGAGCCTCGACGATTTCGCCCGCCGCCCGCAGGGCGACGACGACGAAAAGACGCCGATGCAGTTGCGCGATGCCGAACCCACGCTGCGCGAATACCTGATGGAACAACTCGCGCCGCTGAAGATTTCCATGCGCGACAAGGGGCTGGCCATCTTCCTGGTGGAATCGCTGGACGACGACGGCTACCTGAGCGCCTCGCTCGAGGAAATCTGCAGCGAACTGCCGGAGGAGCTCGAATTCGAAATCGACGAGGTCCACGCCGTCCTCACCCTGCTGCAGAGCTTCGATCCGCCTGGTGTGGGCGCACGCAACGCAGCCGAGTGCCTGGCGCTGCAATTGCGCCGGCTCAAGCACCCGCAGCGCGACCTGGCGCTGAACATTGTCACCAACCACCTGGAACTGCTTGCAGTGCGCGACTACACGCGCCTGAAGAAGGCGCTGCAGGTGGACGAGCCGGAACTCAAGTCCGCGCACGAACTGATCCGTTCGCTGGCGCCCTATCCTGGCCATGCGTACAGCCGGCCGGACGCCGACTTCGTCGTGCCGGACGTGTTTGTTCGAAAACTGAACGGCGGCTGGATCGCGCAACTCAATCCGGACGTGATGCCGCGACTACGTATCAACGACATGTACGCGCAAATCTTGCGCGGTGCAAAAGGCGATGCGGGTGCGGCTGGACTGCAGCAAAAGCTGCAGGAAGCACGCTGGTTGATCAAGAATATCCAGCAAAGGTTCGACACGATATTGCGCGTCGCACAAGCGATTGTCGAACGTCAGAAGAACTTCTTCACCCACGGTGAAATTGCGATGCGCCCCTTGGTTTTGCGGGAGATTGCCGATACACTGGGATTACACGAGTCCACCATCTCTCGGGTGACTACCAATAAATACATGGCAACGCCGATGGGGACTTTCGAGCTGAAGTATTTCTTCGGCAGTCATGTTTCCACAGAAACCGGCGGCGCGGCCTCGTCAACGGCAATCCGTGCGTTGATCAAGCAGTTAATAGGAGCCGAAGACGCCAGGAACCCCTTGTCCGACAGTCGGATCGCCGAATTACTCGGCGAGCAAGGCTTCGTAGTGGCACGGCGTACCGTTGCCAAATACCGCGAGGCGCTCAAGATTCCGGCAGTTACTCTCCGAAAGACTTTGTAGCCGAGCTGCATCGCCTGCCTGATGCAGCTCTTTCAGAAGGAGAAACGCTATGAACTTCAAGATCAGTGGACACCACTTGGACATCACGCCCCCGCTGCGTGAGTACGTGGAAACGAAACTGGAGCGTATCGTCAGGCATTTCGATCAAGTCATTGGCGTAAGTGTGCTGCTCTCTGTCGACAATACAAAAGAAAAGGACCGGCGGCAGTACGCGGAAATCAATCTGCATCTGAAGGGCAAGGACATCTTTGTCGAAGCGCACCACGAGGACCTGTATGCCGCTATCGACGCGCTGGTCGACAAGCTCGACCGGCAAGTGATTCGCCACAAGGATCGCGTGCAAAGCCACGACCGTGAAGCGGTCAAGTACCAGATGGCCGAATCGCAGATGCAGCAATGACCGTGCCTGGCGGCCCACAAACCGCGCCGCCTGTGTCAGTCCTCTGAAAAATGGAATCAAGCCGCGCCCATAGCGCGGCTTTTTCGTTGCTGGCGCCCGTCCGGGACCACGCAGGGGATTCCGCAACGCACACGTACCGGTGTATGCTGTGCAATACATAATTCACTTGGCTCGGCCATTTTTCCGTGCGCGCGGCACCACTTCCGCGCATCGGCTATTGCATTGCACAAGGCGGGGGCGGGCCTGCTCTATAATGGCCACACGCCCGACACCGGCATGGGGATACCCGGTGAAACATCGGACCTTGTCTTTTATCTTTTCTGCCCGCTGGGACGCCCCGAGGCCCCGGGCATGCTCTTACTAGAAAACGCTGCGCATTCCACACATGAATCGTTTGGCTAAATTGCTGCCACCCGGCAACATCAACCTCGACGTCAGCGTCACCAGCAAGAAGCGCGTGTTCGAACAGGCCGGGCTCCTCTTCGAGAACAATCATGGCGTAGCGCGCGCTACCGTGACCGACAACCTGTTCGCCCGCGAATCGCTGGGGTCCACCGGGCTGGGCGCCGGGGTTGCCATTCCGCACGGTCGCATCAAGGGACTGAAACAGCCGCTGGCCGCCTTCATGCGCCTGGCCGAGCCGATTCCCTTCGAGTCGCCGGACGGCAAGCCGGTCGCGCTGCTGATCTTCCTGCTGGTGCCCGAACAGGCCACCCAGCAGCATCTGGAAATCCTGTCCGAGATCGCCCAGTTGTTGTCCGATCGCGAGATGCGCGACGGACTGGCTACTTTGCCCACCCCCGACGACGTGCACCAGTTGCTGATGCAATGGCACCCCTGACCCGCCACTGAAAGTTCGTCCCTGAAAGCATTCGCATGGAACTCACTGGCGTCACCTCGCAGTCGATCTTCGACGACAACGCAGCCGATATCAAACTGTCCTGGGTAGCGGGACTGGAGGGCGCGGACCGTGCCTTCGATGTCGAGTTCGCGCGTGAAGCCACTTCCGCGGCCGATCTCGTCGGCCACTTGAACCTGATCCACCCGAACCGGATCCAGGTACTGGGCAAGCCCGAGATCACTTATTACCAGCGCCTCGACGACGAGATGCGCAAGCGCCAGATGGGCGAGCTGATCCTGCTGGAGCCGCCCTTCCTGGTGATCGCCGACGGCATGGAGCCACCGCCCGACCTGGAACTGCGCTGCACGCGCTCCTCCACCCCGTTGTTCACCACGCCGGTGTCTTCCGCGGCAGTGATCGATCACCTGCGCCTCTACCTGTCCCGCATTTCCGCGCCGCGCGTGACCATGCACGGCGTGTTCCTCGACATCCTCGGCATGGGCGTGCTGGTGATGGGCGAGTCCGGCCTGGGCAAGAGCGAACTCGGCCTGGAACTGATCTCGCGCGGACATGGGCTGGTGGCCGACGACGCCGTGGACTTTGTCCGCCTGGGACCCGATTTCATCGAAGGCCGCTGCCCACCGCTGCTGCAGAACCTGCTGGAGGTGCGCGGCCTGGGCCTGCTCGACATCAAGACCATCTTCGGCGAGACCGCGGTGCGCCGCAAGATGAAGCTGAAGCTGGTGGTGCAACTGGTGCGCCGCAACGACGGCGAATTCGAGCGCCTGCCACTCGATTCCCAGTACCTGGATGTGCTCGGCCTGCCCATCCACATGGTCAAGATCCAGGTGGCGGCCGGCCGAAATCTCGCCGTGCTGGTCGAGGCCGCCGTGCGCAACACCATCCTGCGCTTGCGTGGCATCGACACGCTGCGCGATTTCATGGACCGCCAGCGTGCCGCCATGCAGGCCGACGTGGCGTCGCGGGGCCAGGGCCGGCTGCTCTAGGCCTCGGCAACAAAGTCCTGACCGTGCGGACGTGCGAAAATGGCGAACCCTCCGGTTCGCCATTTTTCCTGGCGCCTTGCCGTCATGACGGCGTCATCACCTGATGTTATGCTTGCCGTGCTATGCGCATCATACTTATCACCGGCATCTCCGGCTCCGGCAAATCCGTTGCCCTGAACGTACTGGAAGACGCAGGTTATTACTGCGTTGACAACCTGCCGGCCCAGTTCATCCCGGAACTGGCCAAGTACCTCGCGGCCCAGGGCTACACGCATCTTGGCGTAGCCACCGACATCCGCAGCCGCGAATCGCTGGACGAATTGCCCGGCACGCTGCGCGACCTTGCTTCCGAACACCAGGTGCGGGTGGTTTTCCTGACCGCCAACACCGACGCGCTGGTACAGCGATACTCGGAAACGCGGCGACGCCATCCGCTGTCGATGCGCGTCGACAAGGCGGCGCTCCCCGCCAGCGCAGAAAGCGCGGGCGTTGCGGACAATGCACTCGATGCGCTGTACAGCGACACTTCCCTGATCGAGGCCATCGAGATGGAGCGCGAATTGCTCAGCCCGCTGGCGGAGGCTGCGCATCGCATCGACACGAGCAATGTGCGCACCAATACGCTGCGTGCATGGATCAAGGAATTCGTGCGCGGCGATGACCTGAAGCTCACCCTGCTGTTCGAGTCGTTTGGCTTCAAGCACGGCGTGCCCAGCGACGCCGACCTGGTGTTCGACGTCCGCTCGCTGCCCAATCCCTACTACGACCTGGCGCTGCGCCCGCTGACCGGCCGCGACGAGCCCGTGATCGAATTCCTGCAGAGCCAGCCCATGGTGCTCGCCATGGCCGAAGACATCCGCGCCTATGTGGAAAAGTGGCTGCCGAGTTTCATCGCCGACAATCGCAGCTACCTGACCGTCGCCATTGGCTGCACCGGCGGCCAGCACCGCTCCGTGTATATCGCTGAAAGACTTGCCAACTATTTTCGCGCCCATGGTAATGTGCTGGTGAGACACCGCGAGCTCGCACCGGGCGGCTAAGGCCGCATCGCCAGTTCTCGCGGCCAGGCTCGGCAGTCCTCGCCCGAAACTCTGCTGGCTCCGCATGTCACACGCCACGCCCGGCTCGTCCGCATCGCCCGCCGCCTTTTCCGGAACATCGTCCGGCACATCGTCGGTACCGCCTACGCTGGATAGCCTGCCGCTATTTCCGCTGCACACCGTACTTTTCCCGGATGGCCTGTTGCCGCTGCGCGTTTTCGAAGCACGCTACGTAGATATGGTGCGCGCATGCATGCGCGATCACACGCCCTTCGGCGTCTGCCTGATCGCCAGCGGCAACGAGGTTGCCCGCCCCAACGAGTCCACCATGCCCGAGCCCATCGGCTGCCTGGCCGATATCGTCGACTGCAATATGGAGCAGCTTGGCGTGTTGCTGATCAGCGCCCGCGGCCGCCAGCGTTTCCGGCTGCTGGGCCACAGCGTAAGCGCGGATGGCCTGCTGGTGGGCCAGGCGGAATTGCTGCCGCCCGACATCATCGATTGCAAGCTCGAACTGCTGGGCGAATGCCTCGCCGTGTTGCGCCGTATCGTTGCCTCGCTCCACGCGGAGCATCCGGGCAAGCTTCCCTTTGCCGAGCCGTTCCTGTGGGATGACCCGAGCTGGGTCGCCAACCGGCTTTGCGAGTTGCTGCCGGTGCCGCTCAGGGCCAAGCAGATGCTGATGGCGCTGCCGGATGCAGGAATGCGGATCGAGATCGTGCACAAGTACATGCACCAGCACCATATTCTCTAGAAAGGTCTGGAAAGGTCTGGAAAGGTACAAGGTGCGACTAAATCCGCTGCGCGGCCCGTGGCAGGCGCTGCGATTTCTTCGCACCTTCCGACGCGCGGCTTAGAACAAACCGCCTTGGGCTTGTGCCTCCAGCAGCTTGCGCACCGGTGCCGGCGTGCCTACCGTGCCGAGATCGTCCAGCGACAGCCAACGCAACGCGGGGCCGTTCGTGGCATCGTGCGCGGTCAGGCCGGTCACCTCCACTTGGATGGCGCGGATCAGCAGACGGAAGTGGGTGAAGACGTGGGTCAGTTCGCCGACCATGTTGGCAGTGGTGGGCGTGCCAAATTCGCGGGCGCGTTCGAGGGCGGCGTCTTCGGCCAGTTCGGCATCGAAGGGCACGGTATCGACGGGCATTTCGGGCAGGCTCCACAGGCCGCCCCAGATGCCGCTGTCCGGACGCAAAGCGAGCAGGACCTCACGGCCACGGCGCACCAGCAGCATCACGGTACTGCGCTCGGGAATGGCCGCGCGCGGTTTCGGCGTGGGCAGCACGGCGGTCAGGCCGTCACGGCGCGCCACGCAGTCGCTGGCCAGCGGACACGACGCGGCGGCGGCAAGGCAGGCTGGCTTGCCGCGCGAGCAGACGGTGGCGCCAAGATCCATCACCCCCTGCGTGTACGACACCATGTCCTCGGCCTGCTTCGGACCCTTGGCGGGCAGGACCTCCTCCGCGATGCGCCACATGCAGTTTTCCACCGCCTTGACGCCGGGGTGGCCGTGGATGCCGAAGAACCTGGCGAATACGCGCTTGACGTTGCCGTCCAGGATGGGCGAGCGCACGCCGGCGCTGAACGCGGCCACCGCCGCCGCGGTGGAGCGGCCAATGCCGGGCAGCGTCACCAGTACTTCGGGGTCGGTCGGGAACACGCCGCCATGCTCGCTCATCACGGCTTTTGCGCAGCGATGCAGGTTGCGCGCACGCGAGTAATAGCCAAGCCCCGCCCAGAGCGCCATCACCTCGTCCGCGCTAGCCTCGGCCAGGGCGGCCACGGTAGGCAGCCGGCCGACGAAGCGCTGGAAATACTCGATCACCGCGCCGACCTGGGTCTGCTGCAGCATGATTTCCGACAGCCAGATACGGTAAGGGTCGCGCGTGTTCTGCCACGGCAGGTCGTGGCGCCCGTGCTGGCGCTGCCAAGCCACCACGCGCGTGGCGAAATCGGCGGGAACGGCGTCGGGAGAAAGATCGGCGAGAGAGAGGGCGGAAGAGGCGGCTGGCTTGCGGGGCATCGGAAACGTGACGGGAAAGGCGGCGGCGCCGGAAGCGGCGGCGCGTCATGATACCGCCTCGCCGCCTCCGGCACTGCCGGCGGGCCGTTGCGTCAGGCCGCGACGGCCTTGAGCTGCCCGTCTTTCGCGTCCGCCCGCAGGATCTGCCGGGAGAAGGACTCGATGCGTCCGCTGCGCTCGTCCAGCCCGTTGAGCACTTCCTCCAGTTGCGCGATGCGGCCCTCCAGCGTGTCGGTAGCCTCGTGGATGCGCTCGATCGAATCCACCCGGCGACGCAACTGCTTCTGGTGCTCGCGCACCTGCGCTTCCAGCGGCGTCATCACCGACTTGAGCCAGATCTCGATATCGCGGTTGAGATCGCGGAAGGTTTCCAGCACGCGGCTGGCGATGGTGGAGAACGCGCTTTGCATCAGCTGGGGCCGCGAGCGCGTCAGCATGCTCATGGTGCCGAAATGCGTGTGGGCCAGCGCCAGCGTCTGCTGCAGTTCGCTGACATAGCGCGCGGTGACGAACTGGATCGGCGCCGGCAACGTAAAGCCGTGCTCGGCATTGAAGCGGCGGTACATGCCATCGGTAAGCTGGTGAAGCTGGACGATTTTCTGGTCGGCCTCGCTGACCAGCTCGCCAAGCCGCACGAACAGCCCGTCCAGGTCCTCGCGCATGCCGCGCGAGAAGAACCGCTCCTTCATCTGCTCGCGGCGCTCGCGCATGGTACGGCGTACGTCGCGCAGTTGCAGGCTCTTGATGATGTCGGCGCTATGGCGCCCGAATACAAGACGCAGCGCCTGGAACTTGGCGATACTCTGCTCGAACTCCTCCTTCTCCGAATGCACGCGCATCAGCATGTGCTTGACCATCGCGTGGTTCTTGCCGCGCAGGCCGCGCAACTCGAACAACTGCTCGACGATGCTGCGGCGGCGGCTCTGCAGCAGTTGCTGCGCGCCGCGCGCCATTTCCTCCACCGAGCGCTGCACCTGGTCGGCGACGATCTCGCGCCGCTGCGGGATCAACTGGTCCGACAGCACGTGCTCGAACTGCGGCAGGCCGCTGCGCGCCAGCAGGTCGTCGTCTTGCGTGACCTTGGCCACCAGGCCCTTCTGCGCCGACACCGGGTAGACGCGCGACTCGTCGATTCCCAGTACCTGGGCACTGTTGGTGACCTGGCGCGCGATTTCGGACGCGGTCTCGGCCGGCGACTTGAGCGGGTCCCACAGGCCGTCGATCTTGTTGAGCACCGCCAGGCAGCCCTTGCGGTGGCCCGCACTGACATGGCTGCGCCAGAGGTCGAGGTCGCTCTTGGTCACGCCGGCATCGGCGGCAAGCATGAACACCACCACATGCGCCTCCGGAATCAGGCGCAGCGTCAACTCCGGCTCGGTGCCGATGGCGTTGAGACCCGGCGTGTCGAGAATCACCAGGCCCTGACGCAGCAGCGGATGCGGGAAGTTGATGACCGCATGGCGCCAGCGCGAAATCTCCACCATGCCATCGGCATCGAGCGCGTAGGCGGCGTCGGGATCGTTCTCGTTGTACAGGCCGAGCGACTCCGCCATCGCGCGCGTGACGCGGTTGGTCTCGACCACGTGCCGGAACGCATCGAGCATCCCCTCCGGCGACGAGGGATCGAGCGGCACGGTATGCCAGTGCGCTTCGACGTCGAGGAAATCGGCGGTGGAGGCCTCCTGCAGGCGTGTCTCGATCGGCAGCAGGCGAATGCACGGCGCCTCGGCTTCGTCGTAGCGCAGCTCGGTCGGGCACATCGTGGTGCGCCCGGCGGAAGACGGCAGGATGCGCCGGCCGTAGTCGGCAAAGAAAATGGCGTTGATCAGCTCGCTCTTGCCCCGCGAGAACTCCGCGATGAAGGCAACCTTGAGCCGGTCGCTCTTGAGCACGCCCTGGATGCGCTGGACGCGTTCGTCGGCCTGGGCGTCGTAGAGATCGTGCTGCTGCAGCCAGGAGCGGAATTCGGCCAGGGAGTCGAGTACCCCGGTTCTCCAGGCGCCGTATTGTTCGAATTGAAGGGCGAGGGTTGTCATTGGCACTGGGGTCGGCTTGGCGAAAAGCCCCCGCGACGGCGCTGCAGGTCTGGCGTCTTGATGTCCGATAGCCTGCACCCGGGCGGTGACATGGTGTCTTGGTAACACTTTTTTACTTTGCTGAAGATACAGGTTTCCGGCGGACTTTTGTGAAATTCACGTCGCGTGGCGGCCCTGCTGTTGCGCCGGCCCATCGGCCTGCGTCGACGGCACCGGGAAGTTATCCAGTAACCACTTCGATGCGGGGATCGCCGCCGCGCAAGGCCGCCGTCATTTCAGCGCTGGCAGGTAGGGCAATAGAAAGTAGAGCGCTGGCCCTGGACGATCTGCCGGATGGTGGTGCCGCAGACCCGGCACGGATGGCCGGCACGGTCGTACACGGCGCAATCCAGCTGGAAATAGCCGCTGCTGCCATCGCTGCCGACGAAGTCGCGCAACGTGCTGCCGCCGCGCTCGATGGCACGGGCCAGGGTGTCCCGCACCGCTGCGGCAAGGCGTTCGCAGCGCGCCAGGGACAGCCTTCCGGCCGGCGTGGTGGGACGGATGCCGGCGGCAAACAGGCTCTCCGACGCGTAGATATTGCCCACGCCCACCACGATGTCGCCCGCCAGCAGCACCGTCTTGATGGCTGCGCTGCGCCCGCGCCCCAGGCGATACAGCCAGGCCCCGTCGAAGCGGGGATCGAAAGGCTCGACGCCCAGGTTGTGCAGCAGCGGATGCGTTGGCAACTGCGCCTCTTCGAGGGGGCTCCAGAGCACCGCGCCAAAGCGGCGCGGGTCGCGAAAGCGAAGCACCAGGCCGGTGCCAGTGCCGGCGTGGGCATCCGCGGGGTCCGCCAGGACCAGGTCGAGGTGATCGTGGCTGCCCGGCGGCGGCGCCTGCGGCAGCACCCGCAGGGTGCCTGTCATGCCGAGGTGGATCAGCAGCCAGCCGCGGTCATCCCCGCATGGCGCGTCCGGGAAGCCATCCGGCGGCAGGCCGGCCACGGCCGGGCGCACGCACTCCAGCAGCAGGTACTTGCCGCGCCGTTCGATACGCGCGATCACCCGGCCGGCCAGTTGCGCTTCAAGCTCAGGCTCGACCGGCCAGCGCAGGCCGCGATGGCGCACCACCACGTCGGTAATGCGCCGCCCCACCACGTGCGGCAGCAGGCCGCGCCGGGTCACTTCGACCTCCGGCAACTCTGGCATCGAACCTCTCCGTTTTGTGCCACTCCAACCGCCAGAGACCCCAGTCATACTGGCGCCATGCGGATCTGCAAGGCATTGTAGCGGCAGGCTACAATGCCCTTAACATTCCGATCGCCATTGAGTGCTGGAGCACCCACCCCCCATGTCGGACCGCCTGGACCGTACCTCGATGACCACCGCTCAACTTCTCTCCATCCGGCGCTCTACCCGGCGGCCACTGCGTCACAGACTCGCAGCCACGGCTGCGGCTGCGCTTGCGGTCTGCGCCCTGGCGCCGCTCGTCAGCCATGCCGCGCCCCCGCAGGGCAAGCGCGCGATGAAGGTGGCGGCGGAGGCCACCGCGCCGATCCGCTCGACGCCGTTGCCGCCGAAGATGCCGCTGC
The DNA here is from genome assembly GCF_056398885.1 of Cupriavidus sp. 01T418. Classification (NCBI taxonomy): domain Bacteria; kingdom Pseudomonadati; phylum Pseudomonadota; class Betaproteobacteria; order Burkholderiales; family Burkholderiaceae; genus Cupriavidus; species Cupriavidus sp. 01T418. The sequence goes on along the minus strand of NZ_JBFTQG010000003.1, from coordinate 355,807 downwards.
CGGCGGTGCCGCTGACCGCCGACATCCTGTACCGGGTGATGGCAGCGGAAATCTCCATTCAGCGCGGCGTGGTCGGTCCGGCTTACCAGACTTACCTGGAACTGGCCCGCAATACGCGTGACCCGCGCTTTGCCCAGCGCGCCACCGAGATCGCCTTCAATGCGCGCAGCGCCCAGCAAGCGCTCGACGCCGCGCGCCTGTGGACCGAACTCGCGCCCACTTCGGCCGGTGCACGTCAAGTCCTTTCCACCCTGCTGGTGCTGAGCGGCCGCTGGGACGAGGCCGAGCCCTTGCTGGCCGCGCAGCTCAACGGCGTGCCGCCGAGCCACCGGCCGGATGCGATCCTGCAGATGCAGCAACAGCTTTCGCGCACCAGCGATCCCGCCGGCGCCGTTGCCCTGATGCAGCGCCTGGCGGCGAACGACATGCGCTCGGCCGAGACCCACCTCGCACTCGCTCGCGCCAAGGAAGCCGCCAACGACATTCCCGGTGCCCTGGCCGAACTCGACGAAGCCCAGCGCATCCGCCCCGACTACGAAGCCGCCGCGCTGACGGCAGCCGAGTTGCGCGCCGACAGCGCACCGGACGAGGCTATCGCCGGCCTGAAGTCGTTCGTCGGCAAGGCGCCTGCCTCGGTCAATGGCCATATCACGCTGGCGCGGCTGTACCTGCAGCAGAACGACCTGCAAGCCGCCCGCGCCGAATTCGAGGCCCTGCGCAAGATCGCGCCGAAGGACCCGCGCGTGCCGCTTGCCCTTGGCCTGACCAGCCTGCAGTCCAAGCGCTATGACGAAGCCGAGCAGTACCTGAAGGAGTACCTCGACCTGGCCCAGCAGGTGCCTGCCGCCAGCCCGGATATCGCCTACCAGTACCTGGCGCAGATCGCCGAGGAAAAGAAGGACTACCCGGCCGCCGTCGCCTGGCTCGACCGCATCGAGGACAGCCGCCTGGCGCCTGCCGCCGCCGTCAAGCGCGCGCAGTTGCTGGGCCGCATGGGCAAGCTCGACGACGCCCAGTCCGTATTCAACGACATGCTGGCCGATACCGAGGATATCGCCGATCCCGACCAGCGCGCGCAGCGCATGACCGCGATCCGCCAGGCCGAGGTTGGCATGCTGATCGATGCCAAGGCCTACGGCCGCGCCCGCAAGGTGCTGGAGGAACGCACCGTGGCCGAGCCCGACAACTCGGACTGGGTCTACGAGCTGGCCATGCTCGACGAGCGCGAGAAGCACTACGACAGCATGGAGAAGCTGCTGCGCCAGGTGATCGCCATGCAGCCGGACGCGAAACAGGGCTATAACGCGCTCGGCTACTCGCTTGCGGACCGCAACGTGCGCCTGCCGGAAGCCCTCCAGCTGCTGGAAAAGGCCTCCGCGCTGGGCCCGGACGATCCCTACATCATGGATAGCCTGGCCTGGGTCAAGTTCCGGCTCGGCCAGTTGCAGCCTGCCGCCGAACTCTTGCGCAACGCCTACGCCAAGGCGCCCGAGGCGGAAATCGGCGCCCACCTCGGCGAAGTGCTGTGGCAGCTCGGCGAGCATGATGAGGCGCGCAAGACCTGGACCGAAGCCGCCAGGATCGAGCCGGACAATGTGATCCTGATCGACACCCTGCGCCGCTATAACGTGCCGCTCTCCGCGCTCAAGTAGGCACAGGTAGGCACAGGTCGTTTCCGATATTTCCACATAGCCCGCGTCATCCGCCGGGCCGGGCGCCGGGCGCCCGGCCGCGCCGGTGCGGGCGCAAGACTCCATGCATAGATCCCGACGCCTAGCCCTGCTCTGCCTGAGCGCCCCATTCTGGCTTGCCGCCTGCGCCAGCATTACGCCCACGCGGCAGTTCGATGCCGGCGAGACTGCGCAGGCGCGCGACCTCAGCGGACGCTTCGCCGCCAACTACGTGCGCTATGGCCGCGCGGAAGGCGTGCAGGGCAGCTTTCAATGGCATGAGCAAGGCCGCAACGTGCGCCTGGACCTGATCTCGCCGCTGGGCCAGACCCTTGCCGTGGTCACCGCCACGCCTTCGGGCGCGACACTCGACCTGCCCAACCAGGCACCGCGCAATGCGCCAGAGGTGGATACCTTGCTGGAACAGGCGCTCGGCTTCTCACTGCCGGTGGCCGGCATGCGCGACTGGCTGCACGCCCGCCCCGCGCCGGGCAGCCCGGCGCGCACCACCCGCGACGAGAGCGGACGGCTGGCCACGCTGGCGCAGAACGGCTGGACCGTGCGCTATGTGGCGTGGCAGGACACTCCGGCAGCGGCCACGCCGGCCGCGGCGCTTCCGCGCCGCATTGACCTCGCACGCGATGGCGACAGCAGCCCGCTCTCGGTGCGTCTTGTGATCGATCCGGAGCATGCGCAATGAGCACGGCCCACCCCCTGCCCCCCGCTGAACTGCGCGGCTGCCCGGCGCCCGCCAAGCTGAACCTCTTCCTGCACGTGACCGGCCGCCGGGCCGACGGCTATCACACCTTGCAGACCGTTTTCCAACTGGTGGACTGGAGCGATACGCTGGATTTCCGCCGCCGCGACGATGGCCGCATCGAGCGCACCACCGAGGTGCCCGGCGTCCCGGCCCAGGCGGACCTGATCGTGCGCGCCGCGCAGGCGTTGCAGCTAGCCGGCGGCACGCGCTTCGGCGCCGACATCGCCATTGCCAAGCGGCTGCCGATGGGCGGCGGCATTGGCGGCGGCTCTTCGGATGCGGCGACCACGCTGCTGGCGCTCAACCATCTGTGGGGCCTGGGCCTGGGACGCGACGAACTCAAGCGTGTCGGCCTCGCGCTGGGCGCGGACGTGCCCTTCTTCGTGCATGGAGAAAACGCCTTCGCCGAGGGCGTTGGCGAGGAACTGACGACGGTCGATTTGCCCGAGAGCTGGTTCGTGATCATCCATCCACGGCAGCATGTTCCGACCGCTGCAATTTTTTCGGACGAGCGCTTGACAAGGGATACGCCCGTCAGCATAATAGCGGACTTCACTGGATGCACAAACAAATTCGCTTTCGGTCGCAACGACCTGGAAACGATAGCAACAGTGAAGTTCGGCGAAGTTGCCCGAGCCCTTGAATGGCTGAGACAATACAGTCCCCATGCAAGGATGACCGGTTCCGGAGCCTGCGTGTTTGCGCGATTCAACGACGCGCAAACGGCGCAGCAGGTACTAGGCCGGTTGCCACCCGAATGGGATGGCAGGTGTGCGAAGAGTTTATCGCAACACCCGCTCGCAACGCTCGCATAAATAGTTTTTCGTTCGGCGTCGCAGTTTGGTTGAGTGTGACGATGAGCGTACCCGGTTGTGTAGGGGAGTCGCCAAGTTGGTCAAGGCACCGGATTTTGATTCCGGCATTCGAAGGTTCGAATCCTTCTTCCCCTGCCATTACATTCCTATAGTGTCCTTACGGACCCGCGCGACAAAGCTGCCGGCACTAGCCGGCAGCAGTCTTTCCCCCCAGCAGCAAGACAGGTGCACCGAATGAGCAGCGAAGGCTTGATGGTTTTTACCGGCAACGCCAACCCCAAACTCGCGGAGGCTGTCGTTCAGCACCTCGGCATCCCACTCGGGAAAGCCCAGGTCGGCCGGTTCTCCGACGGCGAAGTCCAAGTTGAAATCCAGGAAAATGTTCGCGGCAAGCACGTCATCGTGCTGCAGTCCACCTGCGCGCCGACCAACGACAACCTGATGGAACTGATGGTGATGGTCGATGCGCTCAAGCGCGCCTCGGCACGCAGCATCACCGCCGCCATGCCCTACTTCGGCTATGCCCGCCAGGACCGCCGCCCGCGTTCGGCGCGTGTCGCGATCTCGGCCAAGGTGGTTGCCAATATGCTGGAAGTTGCCGGCGTCGAGCGTGTCCTGACCATGGACCTGCACGCCGACCAGATTCAGGGCTTCTTCGATATCCCGGTTGATAACATCTACGCCTCCCCGGTACTGCTGGGCGACCTGCGCGAGAAGAACTACGGCAATCTGCTGGTGGTCTCGCCCGACGTCGGCGGCGTGGTGCGCGCCCGTGCGCTGGCCAAGCAGCTGAACTGCGACCTGGCCATCATCGACAAGCGCCGTCCCAAGGCCAATGTGGCCGAGGTGATGAACATCATCGGTGAAGTCGAAGGCCGCAACTGCGTGATCATGGACGACATGATCGACACCGGCGGCACACTGTGCAAGGCTGCCCAGGTGCTCAAGGAACGCGGCGCGCTGAAGGTCTTCGCCTACTGTACCCATCCGGTCCTGTCCGGCGGCGCGGCTGCCCGCATCGCCGACTCGGAACTGGACGAAGTGGTGGTTTGCGACACGATTCCGCTGCGCGACGATGCCATCCAGTCCGGCAAGATCCGCCAGCTCTCCACCGCATCGCTGCTGGCAGAGACCTTTACCCGGATCGTCAAGGGCGACTCGATCATGTCGCTGTTTGCCGATTCCTGATAGAATTCAAGGCTTTACCGCGTTTGCGGCCGTTTTTCGGGAACATCCCGGCTACGGCGCAGGCGCGATTCATCGGGCTGTCTGGTCGCGGACAGCCCTCTTACATTTGGAGTCATCATGAAAGTAGTAGCCTTCGAGCGTAGCGTACAGGGAACGGGTGCGAGCCGCCGCCTGCGCAACGCCGGCAAGACCCCCGGCATCATCTATGGCGGCGCAGCCGAGCCCAAGATGATCGAACTGGATCACAACGCACTGTTCCACGCACTGAAGAAAGAAGCATTCCACTCGTCGATCCTCGACCTCGAAGTGGAAGGCAAGGGCGAAAAGGCCCTGCTGCGCGCTTTCCAGATGCACCCGTTCAAGCCGCTGGTCCTGCACGTCGACTTCCAGCGCGTGTCGGCCACCGACAAGATCCACGTCAAGGTGCCGCTGCACTTCATCAACCAGGAAAACGCCCCGGGCGTGAAGCTGGGCCATGGCATCGTCAACCACATCCTGAACGAACTGGAAGTGTCGTGCCTGCCGGCCGACCTGCCTGAGTTCATTGAAGTGGACCTGGGCAACGCCGAACTGGGCCAGACCCTGCACCTGTCCGACCTGAAGCTGCCGAAGGGCGTCAGCGCCATCACCCATGGCGATGAAAACCCCACTATCGCCAGCGTCTCGCTGCCGGCCGGCGGCGTGTCGGAAGCAGCCGAAGGCGAAGGCGAAACGCCTGCTGCCTGAGTACCCTGATCGCAGCCTTCGGGCCGCGCACAGGACGGCTCTCGCAGCCGCAAGAAAAAACCGCCGGCGCGTCCGGCGGTTTTTTTTCGCGTCACGGATCGCGTATCCTTGCCATGCAAAGCGAATCCCCGGCGATGCGCAGCCAGTCCCTCACGCGACGCGAGCCGTAAAGGTTTTTGCAGTCAGATCAGATCCGCCCGAGCCATCCAAAACCAAGCAGTCCAACCCCATGATCAAACTCATCGTCGGCCTCGGCAACCCCGGGGCGGAATACGAAGCCACCCGCCACAACGCCGGCTTCTGGCTGGTCGACCAGCTGGCCCGCATGGGTGGCGTCACCCTGCGCGTGGAAGGCCGCTTCCACGGCCTGGCAGCACGCGCCGGGCTGTGGGACCAGGACATCTGGCTGCTCAAGCCATCCACCTTCATGAACCGCTCCGGCCAATCCGTGGTGTCGCTGGCGCGCTTCTACAAGATCCTGCCCGACGAGATCCTGGTAGCCCATGACGAAATGGACATGCCGCCCGGCACCGTCAAGCTCAAGCGCGGCGGCGGCGCCGGTGGCCATAACGGCCTCAAGGACATTGCCGCGCACCTGACGACGCAGGACTACTGGCGCCTGCGCATCGGTGTGGGCCATCCGCGCAACTCGGCAAGCGGAGGCGGTGATCGCGAGGATGTGATCAATTACGTATTGAAACCGCCGCGCCGCGAAGAGCAGCAAGCCATCGATGAAGCCATCGACCGCAGCCTGGGCCCGCTCGCGCTGCTGGCCAGGGGCGAGAGCGAACGCGCCATGCTGGAGCTGCATACGAACCGCTGAACAGCCGCACTACCAACGGCGAGATCAACGAAGAAAGCCCCGTCACCTCTCGGTGACGGGGCTTTCTTCATACCTGCGAGCCGCAATCGCGACGGCCGCGTCAAGTTACTCGTTTGGCCGCCGTGAGCAGCCGATAGCGCTGCATCAAGGTATCGCGCGACTCGACCCGGTTGGGGTCGTTCGGGATGCAAGCCACCGGGCAAACCTGCTGGCATTGCGGTTCATCGAAGTGTCCGACGCATTCCGTGCATTTGCCGGGGTCGATCTCATAGATCTCGGGCCCCATCGAAATGGCTTCGTTTGGGCACTCGGGCTCACAAACGTCGCAGTTGATGCAGTCGTCGGTGATCATCAGTGCCATGGTGTTTCCTTTAAGCCAGACATGCCCGCGCCCGACTGGCCGCGGCCGGCATGTCCCAAAGCTCTATTTTATTCCGGTTTGGCAATCTTCTCCTGAAGCCAGCGTTCGACCGACGGGAATACGAACTTGCTGACATCGCCGCCCAGCACCGCGATCTCGCGCACGAAGGTGCCCGAGATGAACTGGTATTGGTCGGACGGCGTCAGGAACATGGTTTCCACATCCGGCAACAGGTAGCGATTCATGCCCGCCATCTGGAACTCGTACTCGAAATCGGAGACGGCACGCAAACCCCGCACGATCACCCGTGCATTGTTCTTGCGCACGAAATCCTTGAGCAGCCCGGAGAAACCTTCGACTCGCACATTGGGATAGTGTCCAAGGACTTCGCGGGCGATGCTTATGCGCTCTTCCAGCGAAAAGAATGGGCGCTTGTTGGGGCTATACGCCACGCCGACCACGAGCTCATCGAAGATATTGGACGCTCTGCGTACCAGATCTTCGTGGCCCCGTGTCATTGGGTCGAAAGTGCCGGGATAGACCGCGACGACCATGCTTCCTCCTTGTTCTGCCCGTTGCCGGTCCTGGATGGACCAATCGACCCCGCCCGCTATGATTGAGGGCTGGGGCCAAGGCAGCCTGACGAGCGTTGGCAACCGCGCCGTAGTGTAACCCTAAACGCGGCACTTGGAAGCCATCGCATCATGCTTTCGCGGCAGTGCCGCAGCAAGCGTGCGATGGCCGCTCATGCCGCGTCCGGCCCGCCGGCCCGGTTGTTCCTGTGCTGCAGCAAATGGAAATGCACCGCGCCCGCACGGGCATGCCGCACGATCTCCAGCGCCGCCGGTACCGGCGCATCCGGGCCCGTCAAGGCACGGTCGGTTTCCACATAGACGGCGCCGCCCGGCCGCGACAGCCGCGCCGCATGTTCCAGCGCGGGACGCAGCCAATCCTCGGCAAACGGTGGATCGAGAAACACGACGTCGAAGCTGGCGGATGGCATCTGCGCCGCCGTAGCGAATGCGTCACCCTGCACAACGCGAATCTGCTGGGCATCCAGGCGATACTGGTTGTCGCGCAGTTGCTTGGCCACGCGCGGGTTGGCTTCCACCAGGGTGACCTGGTGCGCACCGCGCGAAGCGGCTTCGAAGCCAAGCGCGCCAGAGCCCGCAAACAGGTCGAGGCAGGCCAGCCCGGACATGTCCTGGCCGAGCCAGTTGAACAGGGTTTCACGGACGCGGTCCGGGGTGGGACGCAGCCCTTCGGCCGCCAGCACGGGCAGCGGCGTGCGCTTCCACTTGCCGCCGATGATGCGGACCTGCGCGGGCGACTGCCGCGGCGAGGGGGGAGAAGTTCGCGCGCTGGCAGCGGGCGAGGGAGATCGGGTACGCGAATTCATGTCGTGATTGTAGAGCCTGCGGGCCGGATCGCGCTCACTCCCTTCTCACTCCCTTCTCACTCCCTTCTCACTCCCTTCTCACTCCCTTCTCACTCCCTTATAAGCCCTTGCCCCCTTGCTCCGGTCCACCCACGATCACGGTCGCCATGGCGTCGGGATGCACGTGGCGCAGAAAGGCGTCCTTGACCTGGGCTCGCGTGACCTTGCCGATCTGCCTGGTCCACGTGTCGAGGTAATCCAGCGGCAACCCGTACCAGCCGATATTGGCCACATTGGTCAGCAGCTTGCGGTTGTTGTCGATACGCAGCGGGAAGCCGTTGACGAGATTGTCCTTGGCGGCCTTCAGTTCCGCGTCGGTGGGGCCTTCGGCCACGTACTGCGCCAGCACCTTGCGCACCAGCGCCAGCGCCTCGTTGGTCTGCGCCTTCTTGGTCTGCAGGCTGATGCCGAATGGCCCTGCCTGCTTGGCCGGCGCGAAGTAGCTGTCGACGCCGTAGGTCAGGCCACGCTTCTCCCGCACCTCATTGGTCAGGCGCGAGCTGAACCCGCCGCCGCCGAGGACGTAGTTGCCCACCAGCAGGGCGAAATAGTCGGGATCGCCGCGCGCAATGGCGGGCTGGCCCATGGTCACGGTGGCCTGCTGCGCCGGATGCGGCACACGCTGCTCGCTGGCCGGGATCGTCGGCTGCACGGGCGGCATCGTGGGCGGCGTGGCGCCGGCGGGCAGCCCGCGCGTAAGCTGTTCGGCGATGGTCTCGGCCTGCTTGCGGTCGATGGCGCCGATCAGCGTCACGACGGCGCGCGACGGCGCGAAGTTGTCCCGCCAGAAACGCTCGATATCGGCCCGGGTGATCGACTCGACCGAAGCCACGGTCGGCGAAACGCCATAGGGATGGGCCGGATAGATCGCCTTCGACACCATCTTGTCGGCAATCACGCCAGGCTTGGTATCGGCTTCGCGGATCGCCGTGATCAGGCGTTGCTTCTCGCGCACCACCACGGCGTCCGGGTAGGCCGGCGCCTTGATCAGCTGGCCGGCCAGCGCCAGCGACTGGCTGAGCTCCGGCTCGGAGGTCAGCGTGCGCAGGCCGATGCCGCCGCGATCGCTGCTGGCGGCGCCGCCGAAGTCGGCACCCGTATCGGCAAAAGCATCGGCTACCTGCGCCTCACTGCGCGCGGGCTGGCCGTCCTGCGCGGCGGCGCCCTTGTCGAGCAGGGCCGATGCGAGCGTGGCAACGCCGGCCTTGCCGGGCGGGTCGTAGCGGCTGCCGGCGTCGAAGTCCATATTGACGTCGAGCATGGGGATGGACGGGCTGCGCACGAAATACACGCGGGCACCGGTGGAGGTGGTCCATTGCTCGATCGGGATGGCAGCCAGCGCGGCCTGCGAAGCGATCAGGGCAAGCGCGCCGCAGGCAGCGCCTGCGATGCGGCGCAGCAGGCGCGGCGACGGGATCGTCGGGGCAAAGAGAGACATCGTCGGTCCTCTGAATGGCTTTAGCGGAGCGAGCCGGCGTCAACCGGAGCCTTCGGCTTGTTCGGGTCGATCGGTTGCGGCAACAGGGTTGCCACGGTCAGGTTATCGTCATTGAAGTATTTGCCTGCCACAGCCTGCACCTGGGCGGGCGTCACTTCCTTGATCTTCTCCAGCATGCGGTCGATCTGGCGCCACGAAATACCGGCGATCTCGGTCACGCCGATTTCCATGCCCTGCCCGAACACCGAATCGCGCTTGTAGATCTGCGCGGCCACGACCTGTGTCTTGACCCGCTTGAGCTCTTCGGGCGAAACCCCCTCCCGGGCGATGCGGGCGATCTCGTCGCGCAGCGCTCGCTCGAGCTCCTCGGTGGTGTGGCCATCGGCCGGCGTGCCATCGAGCACTATCACGGACTCGCCACGGTTGACACTGTCGTAGCCCACGTTGACGTCATCGGCGATGCGGCGCTCGCGCACCAGGTCGCGCGGCAGGCGGGCGTTGTCGTAGCCGTTGAGCACGGCCGACAGGACCTCCAGCGCGTAGGGGTCCACGTCCTTCTCGACGTCGTGCAGGCGCGGCACCTTGTAGGCCATCACCATATAGGGGTTCTCGGCCGGCGCCTTGACCCAGATCCGCTTGACGCCCTTCTGCGCCGGCTCGATCTGGTCCCTGCGGATTGGCAGCGGGCGCGCCTTGAGCTTGCCATAGTAGCGTTCGGCGAGCACCTTGACCTCGGCCGCCGTGACGTCGCCGGTCACGACGAGCAGCGCGTTGTCAGGCACGTACCAGTTCTTGTACCAGGCCTGCACGTCTTCCACGCGCATATTGACCAGGTCGGCCGGCCAGCCGATCACCGGGTGGCGGTAGGGCGCGGCCGTGAACACAGTGGCCAGCAACTGCTCGTAGACCGTGCCACGCGCGGAGTCGTCCGTGCGCAGGCGCCGCTCTTCCATCACGACCTTCATTTCCCGCTCGAACTCATCCTTCCTGATGATGAGATTGGCCATGCGGTCGGCCTCGAGCTCCATCATCCTGGGCAGATACTGTTTGCTGATCTGCTGGTAATACAGGGTGAAGTCGCGGTTGGTCATGGCGTTCTCGCGCCCGCCCAACGCCGCTATCTGCTTGGAAAACTCCCCCAGGCCGACCTTTGGTGTACCCTTGAACATCATGTGCTCAAGCATGTGCGCCACGCCCGTGGTGCCGCTGACCTCGTCCATGCCACCCGCGCGATACCAGATCTGGTGGGCTACGGTGGGCGCGCGATGGTCTTCCTTGACAATGACCCGCATGCCGTTGGACAGCTTGAATTCGGTGGTTTTGGCCTCCCCCGCGACACTTTGCGACGCGCTCGCCTGGCTGCCCGGCGCCGGCGACGCCACCGCGCCGGTCTGCGCATGAGCGGCGCCGAACCAGGGCATGGCGATCAACAGGAGGGTGGGAAGAAGGCGCCGGGAGAAAGCGGCCTGGCGAGAAACGCCGGCACCGGCAAGATGCGATGCGGTACGGGCGGCGCCCGACCTGGACCTGACAGCACAATGGTTCATGCGACCCCGTCTGCTAGAATTTTGGCGATTGATTCTACCGGGGTATTGACCCCTTTCCCAATGTTTAGTTTCTGGAAGAAGCGCAAGGCCGAACCGGCCGGTGCGCCACCCGAGGTGCAATACCCCGCGCCGGTTGCCGTGCCCGCACCCGCGCCGGTCGCCAGCGCGGCGGTCTCCGACGCCGTTTCCGCCCCCGTTCCCGACCCAATTTCCGACGCCATATCCGCCCCCGCAGACCTGGTCCTGATTCCGCCGCCGGCCCCCACCGCCGAAGCCAGGCTCGGCTGGATGCAGCGCCTGCGCACCGGCCTGTCCAAGACCAGCCGCAATCTTGGCACGCTGTTTGTCGGCGTCAAGGTTGACGAAGATCTGTTCGAAGACCTGGAAACGGCCCTGATCATGGCCGACGCCGGCGTCGAGGCAACCCAGCATCTGCTGACCGCCCTGCGCCGCCGCGTCAAGAACGAGCGCATCGAGACCTCCGAGGGCGTCAAGATCGCCTTGCGCGAATTGCTCACCGACCTGCTGCGCCCGCTCGAGAAAACCATGGTGCTGGGCCGCGAGCAGCCGATGGTCATGATGATCTCCGGTGTCAACGGCGCCGGCAAGACCACCAGCATCGGCAAGCTGTGCAAGCACTTCCAGAGCTACCACCAGTCCGTGCTGCTGGCCGCGGGCGACACCTTCCGCGCCGCCGCGCGCGAGCAACTGACGATCTGGGGCGAGCGCAACAACGTGACCGTGGTCGCGCAGGAGAGCGGCGACCCCGCCGCGGTAATCTTCGACGCGGTCAACGCGGCGCGCGCGCGCGGCATCGATATCGTGATGGCCGATACCGCGGGCCGACTGCCCACGCAGCTGCATCTGATGGAGGAACTGAAGAAGGTCAAGCGTGTCATCGCCAAGGCAATGCCGAGCGCGCCCCACGAATCGCTGCTGGTCATCGACGGCAACACGGGCCAGAACGCGCTGTCCCAGGTCAAGGCCTTCGACGATGCACTGGGCCTGACGGGCCTGATCGTGACCAAGCTCGACGGCACCGCCAAGGGCGGCATCCTGGCAGCGATCGCGCGCCAGCGGCCCGTGCCGGTCTACTTCATCGGCGTGGGCGAAAAGGTCGAGGACCTCCAGCCCTTCAAGGCCGAGGAATTCGCCGAAGCATTGCTGGGCTGAACGCCGCGGCAATGAAGAAAAGCCCCGCAATGTCTTGCGGGGCTTTTCCTTGCGACGGCCTGCGCGCCAGCCTTACTCGGCGTCCGGCTGCGTCTTGGGCTCGGCCTGCTGGAACGCAGGCAGCGCCATGCTGGACTCGAACACCCTGGCAATGGCCGGATAACGGCTCACGTCAATATTGAAACGCTGCGCGTTGAACACCTGCGGCACCAGGCAGATATCGGCCAGCGTCGGCGTATCGCCAAAGCAGAAACGGCCTGCCTTGCCCGTGCGCACCAGGTTCGTATTTACCGACTCGAAGCCCAGCTCCACCCAGTGGCGATACCAGGCGTCCTTGGCCTCCTCCGCCACGCCCAGCGTGTGCTTGAGGTACTTCAGCACACGCAGGTTGTTCAGCGGATGGATTTCGCACGCGACTTCCTGCGCCACCGCGCGGATATAGGCGCGGTCGAGCGCGCTGCCCGGCAGCAGGGGCGGCTCGGGATGCGTCTCGTCGAGATACTCGACCATCGCCACGGACTGGATCAATACCTGGTCGTCCTCGACCAGGGTCGGCACCAGCCCGTCCGGATTGAGCGCGCGGTAGGCCGGCAGCAGTTGCTGGCCGCCGTCGCGCAACAGATGCACCGGCACATACTCGTAAGGCAGGCCCTTGAGGTTCAGCGCGATACGCACCCGGTACGATGCCGAGCTGCGAAAGTAGCTGTAGAGCTTGAGCATGGCCTCAGGCCACCTTGACGGTGAGCTCGCCCACGCCTTCGATCTTGCACAGCATGACGTCACCCTTCACCACCGGGCCCACGCCTTCGGGCGTGCCGCTATAGATCAGGTCGCCGGGCTGCAGCTCGAACAGCCGGGACAGGTACGAGACCATCTCGGGCACCGACCAGATCAGGTCGGACAGATCGCCACGCTGCTTCTCCACGCCATTGACGGACAGCGTCACCGCGCCCTTCCCGGGATGTCCGATGGCGGACACGGGCACGATCGGGCCGATGGGCGCAGACTTGTCGAAGGCCTTGCCGGTTTCCCAGGGCCGGCCGGTCTTCTTCGATTCGTTCTGCAGGTCGCGGCGCGTCATGTCGAGGCCGAGCGCGTAGCCAAATACGTGGCTGGCGGCGTCTGCCTCGGCGATATCCTTGCCGCCCTTGCCGATGGCGACAACCAGCTCCGCTTCATAGTGGCAGTTGCTGGTGCCCTGCGGATAAGGGAAGGTGCCTTCACTGCCCTCGGCCACATAGCTCACCGCGTCGGCGGGCTTGCAGAAGAAGAACGGCGGTTCACGATCGGGATCCGAACCCATTTCACGCGCATGCGCGGCATAGTTGCGGCCCACGCAGTAAACCCGGCGCACCGGGAACTGAGCGCTGCTGCCGCGCACGGGCACGCCTGTGGGCGCCGGCGGGGCAAATACGAATTCGGTCATCCTTCTCTCCAGACTTGTGTATTGTGTTTTAGGCTGCGCGCCGGCTGCAGCGTCGCCAGTAGACGCCCCGCTGCGCAGCAGGGCAATAGGATACACCTGCGGTTCCCGCTACGTATGCTGGCAACCATTGAATCCGGGAAACTCCGCCATACAATGAGAAGCATCTCGGCGCGAATCTTGCATGGCACGAGAGATCTCAAGCGACGCCATGAATCGACGCCCCCCAGCCCCTCCCAGCCCGACGCATCCCGCGCCCGCCTCCGCAGCGGGTTCGCGCTCGCTGCGCATCCTGCTGGTGCGCGATCCGCACGACGCCGACCCGCTCAATGTCGAGACAATCCACACCGGGCTCGTGTCCGCGGGTTTTACCGACATCGAGACGGTGGACGCCGACCTGCGGCTGCCCGACGCGATTGCCGCACGGCAGCCTGACCTGATCATCATCGCTTCCGAGTCCGCGGCGCGCGATACGGTCGAGCATGTGTGCGTTTCCACCCAGCACGCGCCGCGCCCCATTGTGCTCTTTACGGATAACGACGACGCCCAGCGCATCAAGGCCGCCCTTACGGCAGGCATCACCGCCTACATCGTCAACGGCCTGCGCGCCGATCGCGTGAAGACCGTGCTCGACGTGGCTTACGCGCGCTTCGAGCTGGATCAGGAACTGCGCGCCGAACTGGATGCCACGCGCCTGCAGCTCGCCGAGCGCAAGGAAGTCGAACGTGCCAAGGGCCTGCTGATGAAGGAGCGCGGCATGAGCGAGGAAGAGGCTTACAAGCGACTGCGCAGCATGGCCATGGAGCGCGGCATCAAGCTTGTCGAAGCGGCACGGCGCGTTATCGATGTGATGAGTTGAAGGCGGGACGACGCCCCGCACGTGTTTGGTGCAACGCACAAGGATGGCGCTGCCGCCCTGCCTCCCGCGCACCGGCACCGACCGCCGCCCTGCCAATCCAGGACGCTTTTCTTTTTGGAGCCGTGGAATGCCCTCTCGCGTGAAAATTACCAAGCCGCTGCATGCCGCGGTTGCCTCCGACACCAGCGCCGCCGCCGATGCCGTGCCCGCCAGCAATGGCCGCCGCCGCGCGCTCGCCACCATCGGCGGCGCCAGCGTGGTGACGCTGGTTGACCCCCTGGTGCGCGCCGGGGCCTGGGCCGCCGGCTCCGATGCGCCGGAAAAGCCGGAAGTGCGGATCGGCTTTATCCCGCTGACGGACTGCGCCTCGGTGGTGATGGCCGGCACGCTCGGTTTCGACAAGAAATATGGCATCAAGATCACGCCCACCAAGGAAGCCTCCTGGGCCGGCGTGCGCGACAAGCTGGTCAATGGCGAGCTGGATGCGGCGCACGTGCTGTACGGCCTGATCTACGGCGTGCAGCTCGGCATCGGCGGGCCCAAGAAGGAGATGGCCGTACTGATGAACCTGAACCACAACGGGCAGGCCATCACGCTGTCGTCAAGACTGGCCGAGAAAGGCGCCAGGGACGGCGCCAGCCTGAAAGCGCTGATGATGAAAGAGAAGCGCGACTACACCTTCGCCCAGACCTTCCCTACCGGCACCCACGCGATGTGGCTGTACTACTGGCTGGCCGCCAACGGCATCGACCCGATGCAGGACGCCAAGGTCATCACCGTGCCGCCGCCGCAGATGGTGGCCAATATGCGCGCGGGCAATATGGACGGCTTCTGCGTGGGCGAGCCCTGGGGCGCGCGCGCCATCGCGGACAAGATCGGCTTTACCGTGCAGACCACGCAAGCGATCTGGCAGGACCATCCGGAAAAGACCCTGGGCACCACGGCCGAGTTCGTGCAGAAGTACCCCAACACGGCACGCGCCATGGTTGCCGCCGTGCTGGAGGCATCGAAGTACATCGATGCCTCGGCCTCCAACCGCCGCAAGACCGCGCAAGCCATTGCCGCCAGATCCTACATCGACACGGATATGGACATCATCCTGGACCGCATGCTCGGCCGCTACAGCAACGGCCTGGGCAAGACCTGGGACGATCCCCACTCGATGAAGTTCTACCAGGACGGTGGCACCAACTATCCCTTCCTCTCCGACGGCATGTGGTTCCTCACGCAGCACAAGCGCTGGGGCCTGCTCAAGGACCATCCCGACTACCTGGCGGTGGCGAAGAAGGTCAACCGCATCGACATCTACAAGCAGGGCGCCGCGGCCGCGCAGGTGCCGGTGCCCAACAGCGACTTCCGCACCGCGAAGCTGCTGGATGGCGTGGTGTGGGATGCCAGCAAGGACCCGAGGGCTTACGCCGACGCCTTCGAGATCAAGGCCTGAACCAAGCGCGGCATTGTTCGATGTCGCGCTGGCATGCCCAATGCCATGGGCACAGCCTGCTCGCTCCGCTATCATGAACCTCAAACCACATTGCCCCAGCCCGCCATGACCAGCACGCCCGCTACCGCCGCCCCTGCTTTTGCCGCCGCAAAGTACATCAAGGAAATCGGCCGGGGCGTCAACGGCGCCCGCGCGCTGCCGCGCGAAGATGCCCAGGCCTTGTTCGATGCCATGCTGGCCGGCCGCGTGGCCGATATCGAGCTTGGCGCGGTGCTGATGGCCTATCGCATCAAGGGCGAAGCCCCCCACGAACTGGCCGGCATGCTCGATGCAGCCCACGCGCACTGCCTGCCGCTGGCTGCGCCGCCGGACCGCATCGTGGTGACCATCCCAAGCTATAACGGCGCGCGCAAGCAGCCCAACCTGGTGCCGCTGTTGTCGCTGTTGCTGGCGCGCGAAGGCATTCCCGTGCTGGTGCATGGCAGCCGCGCGTTCACCGGGCGCGTCACCAGCATCTCGCTGTTCGAGGCGCTGGGCATCGCGCCGTGCAGCGCCGTGGCGCAGGCCGAAAGCCAGCTTCGCAGCAAGGACAGCCAACCCGGCCCGCTGGCGGTGCTGCCGATCGATGTGCTGTCGCCGGCGCTGGCCGGCATGCTGGACCGGCGCATGCAGATCGGCTTGCGCAACTCCGCGCATACCGTGGTCAAGCTGCTTCAGCCGGTGGGCACCCACTCCCCGGCCGAGGCGCTGCGGCTGTACAGCTACACCCATCCCGAGTACCGCGAGACCCTCACCGACTACTTCTCGCGCGAACCCGCCAATGTGCTGCTGGCGCGTGGCACGGAGGGCGAGGTGGTGGCCGACGCACGCCGCGGCGGCCGCATCGACTGGCTGCACGATGGGCATCAGCGCACGCTGGTCGATCCCACCGCGGGCTCCATCGTTGAAGTGCCGGAATTGCCGCCCGGCAGCGATGTGGACCAGACCGCCGCCTGGATCCGGCTCGTGCTGGACGGCAAGGCGCCCGTTCCCGCTCCGATCGCCACCCAGATCGAGGCGATCCGCAGTTGCCTGGAACAAGGCACGCGGGTGACCTGGGCCAGCCCGGTCTGAGCCATCCCGGGCGTTCAGCGCTTGCGCTGGGGCAGCGGGATGCGGTCGTCCTCGCCGGGCACGCGCGGGAACTGGTTATCCTCCCAGCGCTGGGAGGCTGCTTCGATGGCTTCCTTGGTGCTGGCGACGAAGTTCCAGAAGATAAAGCGGTGCCCGTCGGCCGGGTCGCCCCCAAGCAGCATCACCCGCGACGGCTCGCGCGCCGTCAGCGTCACGGTCTCGCCCGGCACCAGCACCGCCAGATGCCGCTCCGGCAGCGTTTCGCCATCCAGCGCGATGCTGCCGTCCACCGGATAGATGCCGCGTTCGGCATGCTCCGGCGGAATTTCCAGGCTGGCACCCGCATCGAGCTCGATCGCCACGTACAGCGTACGGCTAAACACCTTCACGGGCGCCACCGCGCCAAACGCGTCTCCCGCGATCACGGTCATCCTCACCCCCGGACGCTCCAGCTTGGGCAGCGTGGCGGCGGGATGATGATGGAAGGACGGCTCGTCGTTCTCATGCGCCTTGGGCAGGGCCACCCAGGTCTGGATTCCATGCAGGCGCGGCCCGGCATCGCGGGCGGCCTGGGGCGAGCGCTCGGAGTGGGCGATGCCCTTGCCCGCCGTCATCCAGTTCACGTCGCCCGGCCTGATCACCTGCTTGCTGCCCAGGCTGTCGTGGTGAAGGATCTCGCCTTCGAACAGGTAGGTCACGGTCGCCAGGCCGATATGCGGATGTGGCCGCACATCCGCACCTTCCCCGGGCGGCATCGCCACCGGTCCCATATGGTCGAAGAAGATAAAGGGCCCGACAGTCTGGGTTGCCGCGGCGGGCAGCAGCCGGCTTACGGCGAAGTCGCCGAGGTCACGCGTATGCGGTTTGAGCAAGTGTTCTATGGCAGACATGAATTCTCCCCGGTTCGGCCGATGCTGGCGGCACTGGCGGTCAGTGTAATAAAAAAGAGTGTAGCCCCTGAAGAAACACTGCATCTCATTTGGCGGAAGAACCGAAGGCGGCGGGTGCCCTCTAACCCTTGTCATTCAGCTGATAGCGCAGCGCAGGATAGTGGGCTCGCCACATCCCGCAAGCTCTTGGCGCAAAATACTATGTAAAAGCATAATGTGATTGTCGGGAACTATTAACCCTATAGTTACTCCAACTTAGCAGTCCCCCGGCTTGAGTGCTAATATGTGTTGCAATGCAGTGCGTAGCCCCCATGGGTTGGCGTACGCGGGCAACCCACCCGCCGGATGCAAAAGGAGCAATCGAGTGAACGCGGTCCTATCTGCTGACCAAACCCAAATGACCAAGCTGCCCACGGCCCCCAAGGGCGCCGGGACGTTTGCACTGACACTTCCCGGAACGCTGGGAAATCTGGACAGCTATATCCAGGCTGTCCACCGTATCCCCCTGCTCACCCCCGAGGAAGAGCAGCGGCTGGCGCGCGAGTTGCGCGAGCACGACTCCGTGGATGCGGCACGCCGGATGGTGCTGTCGCACCTGCGCCTGGTGGTGTCCATCGCCCGCCAGTACCTCGGCTACGGCCTGCCCCATGCGGATCTGATCCAGGAAGGCAATATCGGCCTGATGAAGGCCGTGAAGCGCTTCGACCCGGACCAGGGCGTGCGGCTGGTGTCGTACGCGATGCACTGGATCAAGGCCGAGATCCACGAATATGTGCTGAAGAACTGGCGCATGGTCAAGGTGGCTACCACCAAGGCCCAGCGCAAGCTGTTCTTCAACCTGCGCAGCCACAAGCAGGGTGCCCATACCTTCACGCCGGAACAGATCGACGCGGTGGCGCGCGAGCTGAACGTCAAGCCGGAAGAAGTGATGGAGATGGAAACCCGCCTGTCCGGCGGCGACCTGGCGCTCGAAGGCCAGATCGACGATGGCGAGGAGGAGTTCGCTCCCATCGCCTACCTGGCCGACAATCACAACGAGCCCACCCGCGTGATCGAGGCCCAGCGTCACGACCGCATGCAGGTGCAAGGCCTGGAAGAAGCCCTGTCCAAGCTCGACGACCGTAGCCGCCGCATCATCGAAGCGCGCTGGCTGCAGGTCAATGACGACGGCTCCGGCGGTTCCACGCTGCACGAGCTGGCCGACGAGTTCGGCGTTTCCGCCGAGCGCATCCGCCAGATCGAAACCGCGGCGATGAAGAAGATGAAGGGAGCGCTGCAGGCATTCGCCTGAAGCGCGCCGGACGGCGGCGGGCATTTCTCCCCCGCCCCTTCCCGAAGGCAACAGGGCCGGTCTCGCGACCGGCCCTGTTTTATTTTGCCAACCGGGGCAACCGGCGGCGCCCCTCAGGAAGCAAGCAGTTGCTTGATGTCGTGCGCGATCGGCTCCGGCCCCTGGCCGTGGCGAATGAACAGGCGCAGCTTCMCGCTCGGGTCGAACACATAGCTGCCCGCCGAGTGGTCCATGGTGTAGTTGGACGGCGACGTGCCCGGCACCTTGGCGTAGAACACCTTGAAGTCCTTGGCGACCTTTTGCAGCGCGGCGTCGTCGGCCGCACGCATGCCCAGGAAGCGCGGATCGAAAGCCGGCACGTATTGCGCCAGCAGCGCCTGCGTATCGCGCTCGGGATCAACCGTGACAAACAGCACCTGCACCTTGTCGGCGTCCGGTCCCAGTTGCTCCATGACCGCCTTCAGCTCAGCCATGGTGGTCGGGCACACATCGGGGCAATGCGTATAGCCGAAGAACATCACCACTACCTTGCCCTTGAAGTCCGCGATCGTGCGCACCTTGCCGTTGTGATCGGTGAGGACGAAGTCCTTGCCGAATTCACTGCCGCCAGTGATGTCGACGTTCTTGAAGGACGCCCTTTGTTGCCCGCATGCCGCAAGCAGCAACGAGCACAGCGCCAGCAGGCACAACCGGCGCAAGGTGGCGAAGTTGGCGAAGTTGGCCATGAGGCCGGGAGAGAGACGGTTTGACATGCGGGTTCGGTAGGTTTGGCGGGCCGGGAACGCCCGGCACTCGGCCGGACGCGGCAAGGTCACATTGACAGTTGTCATGCAGTATCGCCGATTCGAGTTCCCGCGCACGCAGGCCGCGACAAGATGTCGCAAGCCATGCCTGCCGCTCAGGCCTGCGGCAGGTACTTGAAGTAATGGTCGACCAGCAGCGCGGCGAATAGCAGCGAGAGGTAAAGGATCGAGAAGCGAAAGGCCCGCTGCGCCAGTGCATCCGAATAATTGCGGTACATCTTCCAGGAATACGCCAGGAAAACGCCGCCCAGGATCAGCGCCGCCGCCAGGTAGATATAACCGCACATGCCGTACACGAACGGCAGCAGCGTAGCCGCGATCATGATCAGCGTGTACAGCAGGATGTGCAGCAGCGTGAAGCGCTCGCCATGCGTCACCGGCAGCATCGGCAGGCCGGACTTGGCGTAATCGGCCCGGCGGTACAGGGCAAGCGCCCAGAAATGCGGCGGCGTCCACGTGAAGATGATCAGCACCAGGAACCAGGCCTCGGCCGGCAGATCGCCTGCAACAGCCGCCCACCCAAGCGCCGGTGGCATGGCGCCGGACAGGCCGCCGATCACGATATTCTGCGGCGTGGCCGGCTTGAGCAGGATCGTGTACACCACGGCGTAGCCGACGAAGGTGGCCACGGTCAGCCACATGGTCAGGTCATTGGTGTAGACATGCAGCAGCCACATCCCCGCCCCGCCCAGCACCGCCGAGAACACCAGGGTCTGGAAGGTGGTGATTTCGCCAGTGGCCGAGGGGCGCCAGGCCGTGCGGCGCATCAGCGCATCGACCTTCTGTTCCACCAGGCAGTTAATGGCGAAAGCGGCACCCGCCAGCAGCCAGATGCCAGCGGCGCCCCCGATCAGCACCGGCCACGGCACCATGCCTGGCGTGGCCAGGAACATGCCGATGATGGCGCAGAAGACGGCAAGCTGCGTCACTCGGGGCTTGGTCAGGGCGGCGTATTGGCGGACCAGGTGACGAACCCGTCCGAAGGGATGTGTGTGGGTAGCAGTAGCCACTGGGGAGTTCTTGTCTTTCATGTGGCGCGCGCGGCAGCCGGCACGTCCGTAGCGATGTTCGCGGACCGGGCCGCGAGCCCTATATTGTAATTGAGGCGAACCAACAGCAGCAGCAAGACCGCCGCGCCACCGTTATGCGCCACCGCGGCGCCCAGCGGCCAGTCGAACACGATGTTCGAAAGACCGGTTGCCAGTTGCAGCGCCAGCACGCCCATCAGCCAGCCGGCGCTGCGTCCAAGGCCGCCAATGCGGCGCGCCCGCAGGCCGAACCAGGCCAGGAAAGCCAGCACGACAAAGGCAAAACCGCGATGCACCCAGTGGATCGCCACCAGGGCCGAGTGCGGAATGTAATCGCCGTCGGCGGTCATGCCGAGCTGGCGCCACAGCGTGAAGCCGTGGCGGAAATCCATCTCCGGCACAAGCTGGCCGTTGCACAGCGGGAAATCGGTACAGGCCAGCACCGCATAGTTGGTGCTCACCCAACCGCCCAGGAAGATCTGCAGCACAAGCAGCGCCAGCGCAATGCGCGCCGGCCAGCGCAGCCCGCCCGCCGAGGGCGCAATCGACAACGGCGGATCGCTGCGCGAACCCAGCCAGATCAATGCCGCCAGCAGGCTCATGCCGAGCATCAGGTGCGTCACCACGATGATGGGCTGCAGCTTCAGCGTCACGGTAAAGGCGCCGAACGCGCCTTGCACGCAAACCAGCAGCAGTACGCCGGTGGCGAACCAGGGTGACTGCCTGAGTTCGCGCCGCTTGACCCACGCCAGCACCATCAGCGTGGTGATCAGCACGCCCAGCGCCATGGCGAAGTAGCGGTGGCTCATCTCGATCCACGCCTTGGTGATGGTCACGGGCCCGCTGGGCATGGCCGTCTCGGCCGCGCGGATATGCTCTTGCGCCGCATGCGGATTGGAGTGGCCGTAACAGCCCGGCCAGTCCGGGCAGCCCAGGCCGGAATCGGTCAGCCGCGTGAAACTGCCGAACATGATCAGGTCCAGCGTCAGGAAGGCCGTGATCCACACCAGCTTGCGGTATTTGTTGCGATCCCCCTTGACCAGCACATAGCCGAGCGGGAACAGTGCGATCAGGACGCCAATGATGGCGAGTTGGAGCAGCATGCGCGCCTCACCCGATGTGAGAGTACTTGAGCAGCTTCTTCAGGTCGGAGCTCATTTTCTTGGGGTCCGGCTCCCTGGGGAAGCGCATCATCAGGTTGCCCAGCGGGTCGACCAGGAACAGGTTGTCCTCGATCCGGGCACCCGGTTCCGCGGGCAGCCATTTCTGCATGGCTTCGCGGTTGGCGCGCAGGAAGCGCACGCCCGCATAGGGTTCGTTGTAGGCGGCCGACAGACGGGCATCGATGGGGCCGTCGTCGCTGACCAGCCAGACCGGCACGATGCGCTCGCGGTCCTGTCCCTGCCCTGCACGGATCTGACGAATGGTGAAAAGCTTCCTGGCGCAAGCCTCGTCGCAGGCGGCGCCGTCGGCGGTGATCAGCAGCCACTTGCCCTTGAAGCTGTCCAGCGGCACGGACTCGGCGCGCTCGTTGCCGACTTGCATCGCCGGCATCGGGCGCTGCGGCTCGACCAGCGCGCCGTAGTTGGTGGATCCGCCTGCCGGCTTGAACACGTAGTAAGTGAGGTAGGAGGCGATCACCGGCGAAGCGCACACCAGCAACAGCATCAGCATCTGGATGCGGCCGCGGCGGGTGCGGGCGTCGATGCGCGAATCTTGCGGCGCGGCGCGGGCGGCCTGGGCGGAGGCGGGATCTGGCTGTTGCATCGTGTTTCGTCTGTTGGTCTGTTGGTCTGTTTGTCTGTGGTTGGGAGCGCCTGCGGTCATCTGACCGCAGGCGCCCGCCGTGGTTCGCCGAGTGACGGCGCAACGCTGGTGCCGCCAGCCGTGGCCATGTCTCTCAAGCCGCCATACGGGCGGCACGCCGCCAGCTCAACGCCACCAGCAGCACCAGCGTCAGCGCGGCCAGGCCGAACCACTGGAAGGCGTAGCCATAGTGGCGCTCGGCGCCGATATCCGCCGGCGCCCAGTCGCGCGCCAGTCCGTCGCCGCTATCGTTGCGCTGTTCCAGCACAAAGGGCTGCAGCGGCACGCCAAGCTCTTTCGCGAAAGAAGCAAGATCCACATTCTGCCGGATCATCTGTCCGGCCTCCGCACCGGCGTCCCTGCCCAGGCTGAAGACCCTGGGCACCGTGGCCAGCGCGGTGCCGTCCAGTTCCACTTCGCCGTCGGGGGTCGGGAATGGCGCGATGTGCGTGCGGTCCTGTGCGTCGCGCGGCAGCCAGCCGCGCAGCACCAGTACCGCCGGCGCCGCGGGATCGGCCCCCGCCACGTGCAGTGGCGTCAGCACCATGAAGCCGGCACGGCTATCGGTGCCGTTGCCGTGGGGGCGATTGTCCAGCAAAACGGTATGCGCTGCATCGAAGCGGCCGCGCACATGCACCCGCCGCTCCGCTACCAGCCCTTCCACCGGGGCAGTTCCGACCATCAGGGGCGCTTGCGCGGCCAGCGTCTCCAGCCGCGCGGCCCGCGCCAGCTTTTCATGGGCACGGTTTAGCTGCCAGTTGCCAAGCGCGCAGGTGACGGCAATCACCACCAGCGCGGCGAAAGTGGGGATCGGACTCAGCGCACGCCATAGCTTCACGGGCGGCTCCCGAGTGCATGCGAGCGCGCAGCGATGTGATAATGGCACATTACCTCTAGCGGCCCCCGCGCCTGCGGCCCCTCCATGCGCATCGTCATCATCATCGCGTTCATCCTCATCATCGGCAGCCTGGCCTCGGCCCTATTCTTCATGATGCGCGACCGCGGCAAGACGCCAAACATGATGCGCTCGCTGATGTTCCGGGTCGGCTTTTCCGTGGCGCTGTTCGTCTTCATCCTGTTCTCGCACTGGATGGGCTGGATACAGAGCACGGGCATCCGCATGGGGCCCTGAGCCCGGCGCGCCCGCCGGCACACCTGCCGCAAGTATTCGAATCATAAAAAAAAAAGCGCCGCAGTGGCTGAACTCCCGCGGCGCTTGTTTTTTTGTTGTTCTTCGCCGGGAGACGAACCTCTCCGGCGATTCCGCCGGCAACGCCGGCGGGCACTGCAGTCGGGTGACTTACAGCCAGTACACCACGATGTAGAGGAACAGCCACACCACGTCCACGAAGTGCCAGTACCAGGCGGCGCCTTCGAAGGCGAAGTGGTGATCGGGGGTGAAGTGCCCCTTCAGCACGCGCACCAGCACCACCGTCAGCATGATCGCGCCCATGGTCACGTGGAAGCCATGGAAGCCGGTCAGCAGGAAGAAGGTGGAACCGTAGATGCCCGAGGTCAGCTTGAGGTGCAGTTCCGTGTACGCATGATGGTATTCGTACACCTGGAAGCACATGAAGACCGCGCCCAGCAAGATGGTGAGCACCAGGCCCTGGATCAGCTGGCTGCGCTTGTTGGCCAGCAGCGCATGGTGCGCCCAGGTCAGCGTCACGCCGGACATCAGCAGCAGCGCCGTGTTGATCGTCGGGATCGGCCACGGGCCCATGGTCTGGAAGGACTCGACGACGCCGGCCGGGCCAGAATTAGGCCACACGGCGGCGAAGTCGGGCCACAGGATCTTGTTGTTCAGGTCGCCCAGCCACGGCATGGCGATATTGCGGGCGTAGAACAGCGCGCCGAAGAACGCCGCGAAGAACATCACTTCGGAGAAGATGAACCAGCCCATCGACCAGCGGAAGGACAGGTCGATGTTCTTGCCGTACTTGCCGGTCTCGGATTCGCTGATCGCCTCGCTGAACCAGCTCTTGAGCACGAACAGGAACCACAGCAGGCCCAGGATGCAGACGTAAGGCCCCCAGGGCTGCCCGTTTACCCAACCAGCAGCACCCCCAGCCGTCAGCAGCAAGCCAAAGGCCGCCGTGATCGGATGGCGCGAGGGGCCCGGTACGAAGTAGTACGGAGCGTTTGCGCGGTTCGCACTCATTCTTTTTTCTCCAGCTCAGAGTCTCTGATTCAGTCGTCGTTATCCGCACATCCGGCCCCGACTGCTGGCCGGCGGCATGCTTTTGCCCTGCTTTTACTTTTACTTTTACTTTTCCCTGCCCGATCCCGCCCCGCGCGAGGCTGCCTACCCTACCACTACGCGTACCACTGTGATCAGCACGGCGATCAGGATGGCTACCCCGATCAGTCCGGCAATGATCACGTGGACCGGGTTGAGCTGTGCCATGTCGCGCTCATGCTCGCTGCCCTTGCGCAGGCCGATAAACGACCAGAACACCGCGCGCAGGGTCTGCGCAAATGACAGCTTGCGCTTGACCGCATCCTTCATCTCATCCACGGCTACCCCTTGCAACCACTACACCTGCAAATTCAACTGCCCTTGCCTGCTCCGGACGGCTGCGCATCGAGCGGACCCTGGGGCGCTTGCGCCACCGGCAAACCGGTCTCGAAGAAGGTATAGGACAGCGTAATGTTCTTCACATCTTTCGGCAGGTCCGGATCGATCACGAACACCACCGGCATCTCGCGTGCTTCATTCGCCTTGAGCGTCTGCTCCTTGAAGCAGAAGCACTCGATCTTCTTGAAATACTGCGTGGCCAGCTTGGGCAGGTAGCTCGGGATCGCTTGCGCCGAGATATCGCGCGTCTGCCCGTTTGCGACTTCGTAGACGATGGTGGTCATTTCGCCCGGATGCACCTCCATGCTGCCCTTGACCGGACGGAAGGCAAACGGACCGCGCGCGTTGGAATCGAACTCGACCGTGACGGTGCGCGTCTTGTCCACCTGCGTATTCTTCACCTGCCCGCCGTACAGATCGCGCGTGGTCAGCACATTCAGGCCGGTGATCTCGCAGATCTTCTTGTACAGCGGCACCAGCGCATAGCCGAACGAGAACATCAGCGCCACCACCACCAGCAGCCGCAGCATCATCCCGCGGTTGAACTTCCTGTCGGTGGCATCGTTTGACTGCTGGTTCACGCTCATCTCAATACCCTGCGGGATCAGCCGAGAAGAATCATCTTGGCGAAGAAACCCAAAAAGAAAATCATCACGATCGAGAAAAGGATCAGGCCGAGACGACGATTCGAGGCCTTGCGCTCTGCCTGCGATGGACTTTTGTCCGGATCCTGCATAACACCTCGCCTGCGTGACGCGCAAGGACGGGCATCGCCCAGCCTTGCGCGCATCATTGCTTACTTGACCCGCGGGGGGACCTCAAAGGTATGGAACGGGGCCGGCGACGGCACGGTCCATTCCAGGCCTTCGGCGCCATCCCAAGGCTTGTCTCCGGCCGGCTTGCCGCCACGGTAGGATGGCAGCACCACGAAGAAGAAGAAATACACCTGCATCAGGCCGAAGCCCAGAGCGCCAATCGAGGCAATCGCGTTGAAATCCGCGAACTGCGTCGGGTAGTCGGCATAGCGGCGCGGCATGCCGGCCAGGCCCAGGAAGTGCATCGGGAAGAAGGTGACGTTGAAGAAGATCATCGAGCCCCAGAAGTGGATCTGGCCGCGGGTTTCGTTGTACATGAAACCGCTCCACTTCGGACCCCAGTAGTAGAAGCCCGAGAACATCGCGAACAGCGAGCCCGCCACCAGCACGTAGTGGAAGTGCGCCACGATGAAATAGGTATCCTGCAACTGGATGTCGATCGGGGCCACCGCCGGCATCAGGCCGGTGAAGCCGCCGATGGTGAACACGAAGATAAAGCCGATCGCGAACAGCATCGGCGTCTCGAAGGTCATCGAGCCGCGCCACATGGTGGCGATCCAGTTGAAGATCTTCACGGCCGTCGGCACCGCGATCAGCATGGTGGCGTACATGAAGAACAGCTGGCCGGTCACGGGCATGCCGGTCGTGAACATGTGGTGGGCCCACACGATGAACGACAGGATGGCGATCGAGGCGGTCGCGTAGACCATCGAGCTATAGCCGAACAGGCGCTTGCGGGCGAAGGCCGGCACGACGTGCGAGACGATCCCGAACGCCGGCAAGATCATGATGTAGACCTCGGGGTGGCCGAAGAACCAGAAGATGTGCTGGTACATCACCGGGTCGCCGCCGCCGGCAGCCGAGAAGAAGCTCGTGCCGAAGTGGCGGTCGGTCAGCACCATGGTGATGGCGCCAGCCAGCACCGGCATCACGGCGATCAGCAGGTAGGCGGTGATCAGCCACGTCCAGCAGAACATCGGCATCTTCATCAGCGTCATGCCGGGTGCGCGCATATTGAGCACCGTGACGATAATGTTGATCGAACCCATGATCGACGACGCGCCCATGATGTGCATGGCGAAGATCGCCATGTCCATGCCCGGGCCCATCTGCACCGACAGCGGCGCATACAGGGTCCAGCCGGCGGCGGTGGCGCCGCCCGGTGCGAAGAACGACAGCACCAGCAGCAGCGCTGCCGGGGGCATCAGCCAGAAGCTGAAGTTGTTCATCCGCGCGAAGGCCATGTCGGATGCGCCGATCTGCAGCGGGATCATCCAGTTGGCGAAGCCGACGAAGGCCGGCATGATCGCGCCGAACACCATGATCAGGCCGTGCATGGTCGTGAACTGGTTGAACAGTTCGGGGCGGAAGAACTGCAGGCCCGGCTCGAACAGTTCGAGGCGGATCAGCAGTGCCAGCGCGCCGCCAGACAGCAGCATGGTGAACGAGAACAGCAGGTACAGCGTACCGATGTCCTTGTGGTTGGTGGCGAACAGCCAGCGGCGCCAGCCATGCGGATGATCGTGGTGCTCATCGTGGGCGTGGTCGTGCGGGTGGGCGAGCGCGTCCGGGGTAGCAGTACTCATCGCGAAAACTCCTGAAATCCTGTTCAGCCTGCGGCGCGGTCACCCGCGGCGCTTGCCTGCTTTGCAGCCGGCTTGTCTTCCGTCTTGGGCGCGGCATCGCCGGAGGCACCAGGTGCGCCGCCGCCTTCGCGGAACTTGCCCGCACGGGCGTTCACGAAATCGCTCGGTTGAATCACTTCACCGGTCTTGTTACCCCAGCTGTTGCGGGTGTAGGTCATGACGGCAGCGAGTTCGGTATCGGAGAGATGCTTCCAGACCGGCATGGCGCCCTTGCCTTCCAGCAGGATGTGCATCTGGCCGGCGTCGGGCCCGTTGACGACCTTGGAGCCGTCCAGCGCCGGGAAGGGACCGCCGCCCTTGCCGTTCGGCTGGTGGCAGACCGCGCAGTTGGCGGTATAGACCTTCTCGCCACGGGCCTTGATTTCTTCCAGGGTCCAGGTCTTGTTGGGGTCGTCGGCCTTGGCGGCGAGTTCCTTCTTCTTGCCATCGACCCACTTGGCGTAGTCGGCGTCGGAGACCACGCGCACGACGATGGGCATGAAGGCATGCTCCTTGCCGCACAGTTCGGCGCACTGGCCGCGGTACACGCCGATCTTCTCGGCCTTGAACCAGGTGTCGCGCACGAAGCCGGGGATCGCATCCTGCTTGACGCCGAAGGCCGGGATCATCCAGGCGTGGATGACGTCGTTGGCCGTCAGCACCATGCGGACCTTCTTGTGCACGGGCACCACCATCTCGTTGTCCACCTCCATCAGGTAGGTGTTCGACTTGGGGGCCTCGTTGTTGATCTGATCGCGCGGGGTGGTCAGGGTGGACACGAAGGAGATGCCTTCGCCGTCGCCCTTGAGGTAATCGTAGCCCCACTTCCACTGGTAGCCGGTGGCCTTGATGGTGAGGTCGGCGTTGGTGGTGTCCTTCATCGCCACGACCGTCTTGGTGGCGGGCAGGGCCATGCCGATGACGATCAGGAACGGGATGATGGTCCAGATCACCTCGACGGTGATGCTTTCGTGGAAGGAAGCCGACTTCGCGCCCTTGGACTTGCGGTGCTTGAACACGGAGTAGAACATCACCCCGAACACGCCGACGAAGATCACGGTGCACATGATCAGCATCATCCAGTTCAGCCAGTGAATCTGTTCTGCGATCTTGGTGACCGGCTCGGTCAAATTGAGCTGGCGCACGGCGGGGCCGCCTGGCATGTCTTCCACTGCCAGGGCTGCATGACCAGTGAGCAGGGACGCGCCCACCAGACACGCTGCGGATGCCTTCTTCCACATTTTCATTTGTTATCTACCCAATTTACAGATTCAAATCTGTCACTCGCCAGACCCGCGCTGCCTCAGAGGTAACGCAAAGCCGATACGAGTTCCTGCGCGAACTTTCGCCGCTTGTACGGGTCCAGAAAATACCCCACCCGCACAGCGCACTTGCCCGAGCGCAGCAACACCAGCGCCCGTAATGATTCACCCAGTTCGACCCGCACCCACAGCGGGTTGAATTCATGCCGTGTCAGCTTCCCTGCACTGACCGAAACCACTACCAGCCTGCCGTCGACCAGGCTGACGCGTTCATAGTCCGACGCGTGGCGCCCATGCACTAGCAGCGCAATGCCCAGCCCCAGCAGCTCCAACCCGGCGAAGGGAAGGACGAGCCATGACCCTCGCCACGCAAAAAACAAGGCGATGGCGAGTGAAACACTGACGATAGAGAGGTAAAACCAGCCGACCTGGCGCGGAGACAGCGAACAATTCCGCTTCATCAGCCAGTCTTTGTCCGGCGCGCCGGACCCGCCGGACCTGCCGTCGGGTTCGTCTTGCGCCGTCTGGAATGCGATACCCAAGTCTTGCATCGCCAACCTTGCATCGCCAACCGCTGTGACCGGATGCACGCCTGGAACGATTGCGCCTGGGACGCACCATTGGGGTGCGGTGTGGGGCAAATAGTGCCAGGGAGACCACTGCGACAAACTGGCGCATTATAGGGCGCTTCGCCTACTCGGACAAGGCCGCCACTTGACCAGGGGGCTGGCGCGCGACAAGTTTTTGTGCTTCGGCGCGGTGCTTGCGACAGCGGGCTTGACTGGGCCGGAGATGCATGCAGGTGCGCCGGTCACGCTACTTGCGCAGCCGCGCCCGCCCGATCTTGTCGAGTGGAACCACGGCGTGGCCGAGTTCGTCGACGGCCTGTTTGCCGCGCGGCGCGAGCTTCCAGGCATGGCCGTAGACGATCTCGAAGGTGAGCGGAATCAGGCCATCGGCATT
Source organism: Cupriavidus sp. 01T418 (assembly GCF_056398885.1). Classification (NCBI taxonomy): domain Bacteria; kingdom Pseudomonadati; phylum Pseudomonadota; class Betaproteobacteria; order Burkholderiales; family Burkholderiaceae; genus Cupriavidus; species Cupriavidus sp. 01T418. The sequence continues at coordinate 325,968 of NZ_JBFTQG010000003.1, read as the reverse complement.
GCGCCGGCGCTCGAGCGCGGCCAGCAGCGCCTCGAACCAGGCGCGCCCGCGCAAGCCCCCTTCGCTGATGGGCGCCGGCGGCAAGCGCAGGCCGCCGAAGGCCTGCACTTCACGCAGCAAGGTCCGCGGCGACTCGTAGGTGACGGTGAGGGTTTCCATGTCCATCACCGGCGTCGACCAGCCGCTGTGCACCAGCATGTCGCCGATATCGTGCATGTCGACGAAGCGCAGCGAATGCGTGTCGCCGTCCACCTCGGCGAAGGCGGCACGCAGTTCGGCCAGGGTATCGGGCCCGAACAGGGAGAACAGCACCAGGCCTTCGTCGCGGGTGACCCGGTGCCATTCCGGGAAGACCCGGTGCGGCTCGGGGTGCCAGTGCAGCGCGAGATTGGACCACAGCAGGTCGAAGCTGGCCGGGGCGAAGGGCAATGTGGCAAGATCGCCCTGCACCAAGTCGAAGGTGGGCCGCTTGCCAAGCAGGCGCCCCAGCCACCCGGACTGGTGCTGGGGATCGCGCTGGGCTGCCTCGCGCAGCATGGCGCCGGAGATATCGAGGCCGGCGATCTGCGCATCCGGGTACTGGGCGCGCAGCGCGGCCAGGCCGCGGCCGTGGCCGCAGCCGATGTCGAGCGCGCGCGCCGGCGCCAGCCGGATCATCTGCATGCGCTCCTGCATGCGCTGGCCGATCTCGCCCAGCAGGAAATCGAGCTGGCCGAAGCCGGCGCTGCGCCGGTCGAAGGCGAGACGGGTCAGCCGCGTGGGCGGCAAATAGGCATCGGGGGAGTCGGCGTCATGCAGGGACACGGTCAAACCAGGCAACAAGAGGATGAAGACGGCGGCCGCGGCAATGCGTCCGTCCAGGATACGGTGCGCGCGCCAGCGGACGGCGCGACCGGATCGCAAGTATACGCGCCTGCCGCCGCGACTGCCGGCGGCGCTCCGGCATCCCATGTGGCTTGCGGGCGCGCGCCGCCCCTGCTGGCGCGCCCCGGCGAGAGCACGCTGCGCCAGCATGCGCGCCGCTGGATGCGCACGCTGCTGCCGGCGGCCTGTGCGCTGTGCGGCACGGTGCAGGACGAAACCGTCTGCGCCGGCTGCGCGGAGGAACTGCTGGCGCCGCTGCCGCGCTGCCGCTGCTGCGCCCGCCCGCTGGGGCGCACCGCCGCGCCTGACGCGGCCTCGGTCTGCAACCAATGCCGCTACGATCCACCGCCCTTTGATGCCGCCCTGGCGCTCGGCGATTACGCCAGCCCGCAGGACGGCACGGTGCTGGCGCTGAAATTCGGCGGCGTGCTGCCGCTGGCGGACTGGCTCGCGAGCGAACTGGCACGCCGCTGGCCGGCCGCTGCCGCCACGGCCGGTCTGGCATCGCCCGATATGCTGGCGCCGATTCCGCTATCCCCGCGGCGACTGGCGGAACGTGGCTTCAACCAGTCCTGGGAGATGACGCGGCCCCTGGCACGCCGTCTCGGCGTGCGCGCCGCGCCGACGCTGCTGGCGCGTGTGCGCGATACCCCGGCGCAGGCCACGCTGGACCTGCCCGCGCGGCAGGCCAACCTGCAGGGCGCCTTCGGCCTTGGGACCGGCCACGATGTCGCGGGGCTGCACGTTGGCCTGGTCGACGATGTGATGACCAGCGGCGCCACCCTGGGCGAAGCGGCACGCGTCCTGAAGGCGCATGGCGCAACGCGCGTGACGGTGCTCGTGGCGTTGCGCACGCCATAGGCCTGGCGCCGCGATAAAGCGAAGTACGCACTGGCCCCGCCCCGCGTGACAGGCAGCGCCCGGCAGGGTAAGCTGCGCAGCGTTTCACGGCTGCGGCGCCTCCGGCCCGCCCCTTCCCATGTTCAATGTCGTCCTGGTCGAACCCGAGATCCCGCCGAATACCGGCAATGTGATCCGCCTGTGCGCCAACACCGGCGCACGCCTGCACCTCGTCAAGCCACTCGGTTTTCCGCTGGAGGATGCGCGCATGCGCCGCGCCGGGCTGGACTACCACGAGTACGCCAGCATGCGCGTGCACGAGAACTGGGACGCGCTGATGGACAGCGAGCAGCCCGACCCCACCCGCATGTTCGCGCTGACCACGCACGGCTCTACACCGTTCGGGCAGGTCAGCTTCCAGCCTGGCGACTGGTTTGTCTTCGGCTCGGAAACGCGCGGGCTGGCGCCCGAGCGGCGCGCATGGTTTCCCGCCGCGCAGCGCATCCGGCTGCCGATGCGGCCGGACAACCGCAGCCTGAATCTCTCCAATACCGTCGCCGTGGTGGTGTTCGAGGCCTGGCGCCAGAACGGCTTTGCGGGCGGCGCCTGACCCGGGCGTACGAACGCGCGCGGCTTATTCCGGCTGCACGCCGGCGACGCGGATCACCTGGTCCCAGCGCACCTTTTCGCTCGCCATGGTCTGGCGCAGCGATTGCGGCGCAGTACCTGCCGGCACGAAATACAGGGCCCGCATCCTGGCGCGCACATCCTCGCTGCCGATGATGGCCACCAGCTCGCGATAGAGCCGGTCGATCACCGGCGCGGGCGTGCCCGCCGGCGCCAGCACGGCTTGCCATGAGATCGCCTCGAAGCCGGGATAGCCGGATTCCGCCACGGCAGGCACCGCCGGCAGCAGGCTGGTGCGCCCGCTGGTGGTAACCGCGATGATGCGCAGCTTGCCGGCGTTCACCAGGGGCATGGCGACGGCGGGCACCATGAAGCCGGCCTGCAACTGGCCGCCGACCATGGCGGTGGTGATCTGCGCGAAGCCCGGATAGGGAATGTGCTGCAGGTCGATCCCCGCCGCCGCCTTGAGCTGCTCCATGGCCAGGTGGGCAGCGCTGCCGTTGCCAACCGAACCATAGTTCAGCACGCCCGGACGGGACCGTGCCAGCGCCACGAACTCGCGCACGTCATGCACCGGCAGGCGGGCATCCACCACCAGCACATTGGGCGAGGTCGCCACCAGCGACACGGGCGCCAGCTGGCGCACCGGGTCGTAGCCGAGATGGCGCGACAAGGTTGGCGCGGTCACCAGCGGACCGTTGATGGTCAGCAGCAAGGTGTAGCCGTCCGGGGCGGCCCTTGCCACCATGCCGGTGCCGATATTGCCGCCGGCGCCCGGGCGGTTCTCCACCACCACGGGTTGCCCAAGGGCGACGGCCAGTTTCTCGGTCAGCAGGCGCGCGATCAGGTCGGGCGAGGACCCTGCCGGGAACGGCACCACCATGCGGATCGGGCGCGCCGGCCACGGCTGCCCGGAGGGCGCGGCCAGCGCCCTCCCTGCCGCGCCGGACAAGGCGCAGGCTGCCAGGGCGATCAGGGTACGGCGGCGGGCCGCCATGAAGTCCCGGGACATGGTGCAAGGTGGCGCACCGCTGATCAGCACGCGCTCACTCATCGCGCGCGTCGCGCTGCAGCAGCCGCGCCACCGCATCGGCGGCAGACAGCCCTTCGAAGAGCACCGCGCACACGGCACGCGTGATCGGCATATCGACGCCCTTTGCCGCCGCCAGCGCCGCCACCGCCTGCGCGCAGCGCACGCCCTCGGCAACGTGGCCCAGCTCGTCCAGTACCAGGGCCAGGGTCTTGCCCTCGGCCAGTTGCTGGCCCACCTTGCGATTGCGCGAAAGGTCGCCGGTGGCGGTCAGGATCAGGTCGCCGATCCCGGCCAGGCCCATGAAGGTTTCAATGCGGCCGCCCAGCGCCATGCCCAATCGGGTCATCTCGGCCAGGCCGCGCGTCACCAGCGCGGCACGCGCGTTCAGGCCCAGGCCGAGCCCGTCGCTGGCGCCGGTGGCGATCGCCAGCACGTTCTTGACCGCGCCGCCCACCTCGGCGCCGACCAGGTCGTCGCTGCCATAAATGCGCATGGCGTGGTGATGGAATGCATGCTGCGCCAGTTCGGCGAGCGCGGGCGAGGTGCCCGCCACGGTCAGCGCGCACGGCAGTCCAAGCGCTACCTCGCGGGCAAAGCTGGGGCCGGTCAGCACGCCATAGCCGGTGTCATGGAGATGGCCGGCGGCGTCGAGTTCTTCGCGCACCATCTGGTGCGGCAAGGCATTGGTGCCGGCCTCGAAGCCCTTGCACAGCCAGAGCATGCGCAAGGCCCGGGTCTGCCGCGCGGCCAGCCTGCGCGTCATTTCGCGCAGGCCCGAGACCGGCGTGGCCACGATCACGAGGCCAGCGGGCTCGACATCGGCATGCGCCGCGGCACGCTCGAAATCCGGCTCGACCGCGAGCCGCGCGGACAGCGGCACGCCAGGCAGGTAGGTGGCATTGACGCCATCGGCACCGATGGCGGCCAGCTGTTCGGCGTCCCGCCCCCACAGCACCACATCGTGGGCCGCGGCGGCATGGCTGGCGAGCGCGGTACCCCAGGCACCTGCACCGAAGACTGTGATTTTCATCAGTGTGCGCGGGAAACATCGGCCTTCAGGCCGGTGAGGGATAGCGCGCGACGCGAAGCGTCGCCCCTGCGCCCGCTCTCCTTCGTGGATGGCGCTACGCGTGAATAACCATATCCGTCGCCGCGTTGCATGAGCGTGCAATCGCGGTGAGAGACACCCTGGACGACCCCTTCGGCGGTCTGAATGTTGAAGGAGCCGGTGGCGCGAATCGCGCCGATCCACCAGGCGGATGGCGAAGGGCATCACGCGGTGCACGCGCGCGCGGCCGCACGCCAGCAACAGCCTGGCGCGCTTCTCACTGCACGGCATGAGCGGCTTGCCGCGCTTGTCCAACACAAAGACTGCCAAGGCAATCTCTCCTAAAAGTTGCCCTTGCGGGCCTGGTGACGCCTCCCCTGCGGGAGGTCTCCCCTCGGCAATGTTGCGAACCGGCGATCTGCCCCGATCCGTTTCGTGCTTACCCTGTCGCTTGTCTGCAACCGGGGCTTCAAGAGGTTGGAACTGAGGAAGCATTCCAACGTTGGTCTTGCACCTATTCGCAACGTAGCGGGTTGGGTACCGCTTTGCCTGGTCAACCCGAGCCTGTTCGGTTGCCTCTACAAGCTCCGGCCTTTTAGGCCGGGGTAGTTGACGGCCGTTCGCCTCGTTGGTTCGGCCCCGCGCATACATCGCGACTACGGGGGCCGCAAAGACAAAACGGGGCCGAGGCCCCGTCTTCGCAACTGACTACTGACTACAGACCCCGCAGGATCAGTGACGAGCCTGGCTGCCGTCGGGCATCACGATGCCGCTGTTGCCGTCGTGGGCGGCTCCGGCTTCTTCCATCGCCGCCTGCAGGCGTTGCTCGTACAGCGCCTGGAAATTGATTTCCGACAGGTGGATGGCCTGGAAGCCGGCGCGGGTGATCACGTCAGCGATATTGCCGCGCAGGTACGGGTAGAGAATGGTCGGGCAGGCGATGCCCAGCAGCGGGTCGAGCTGCTCCGCCGGCACGTTGCGGATATCGAAGATGCCGGCCTGGTGGGCTTCCACCAGGAAGGCGACCTTATCCTGCACCTTGGTCGTCACGGTACCCGTCACCACCACTTCGAAGATGCCTTCCTGCAGCTGCGAGGCACCCACGTTCACCTGCACTTCCACGGCCGGCGCTTCGGTCTCGAGGAAGATGCCGGGCGAATTCGGTTGTTCGAGCGACATGTCCTTCAGGTACACACGCTGGATATTGAAGAACGGCTGGTCTTCCTGCTGATTGTTTTGCTGGTCGCTCATGAAAGGCTTCCGGAAAGGGGCATTGGGCGCCTGGCCTCCAGGCCGTCTGCGCCGCGGGCGGGAATGGCCCTGGCTAACGGCCGGGTCGGCACCCGGTTGGAAAACACGTATGGTACATGACGCGGGTGACGAATTCACCCGCGGCGGGACGGGCCGCGCTTCAGGCAGCCAGCAGCGGCACCAGCCCGCCCTGGCGATCGAGCGCCGCGAGCTCGTCGAAGCCGCCCACATGGGTCTCGTCGATGTAGATCTGCGGCACGGTGCGGCGGCCGGTGCGGGTCATCATTTCCTCGCGCTTGCCGGGCTCGCGGTCGATCAGGATCTTCTCGATCGACTCGACGCCCTTGGCCTTCAGAAGGCGCTCGGCCATCTGGCAATACGGACAAACTACCGTGCTGTACATCACAACGCGGGTCATGCGGTTCTCCTTAAGACTGGACTCTGGGCCTAACTCGGGATAGCTCGGGTGCAGGCAAGCCAGGACTGCGCCACACCGGACGAGGACGGGCGCCCTGATGGCGCGGCGACGGGGGCATGCCTCCGAAGCCGCTCAGGCGCCACTTACTTGACGATGGGCAGGCCGGCTTGCTGCCAAGCGGCCAGGCCGCCTTCGAGCGAATAGATCTCACTGTAACCGGCTTCCTTCAAGGCTGCTTGACCCTTGCCCGAGCGCTGGCCGGTCTGGCACACGACGATGATGGGGACGGACCTGTCCTTTGCAAGGCCGGCGGCGCGGCTGGGCAGGTCGGCGAGTGGCGCACTCTTGGCTTGCGGCAAGTGGCCCTTGGCGTATTCGGTGGCTTCCCGGATATCCACGACAACCGCATTGCGCTTGTTGATCAACTGGGTCGCGCCGGCAGGGTTGACGGTCTTGCCGGAGGTACCGCGCGTGATGGCGGGCCAGGCCAGCAGGCCGCCCGACACCACGGCGATGGCGATCAAGGCAAGGTTGTTGTAGTCGGCGAAGAAATTCACGTTGGCATTCCGGTGGGTTGAGTCGGCGGCATTATAAAATAGACGGTTCCGCGCCCGCGAACCGTCATTGTCCCTTAGTTGGCATATGTGCGGTGATATGTGGCTGGGCGCACACAGGTTTCTCACGCTTTGGAAGCAGCATGTACAAACTCGTTCTCATCCGCCACGGCGAATCCACGTGGAATCTAGAAAACCGCTTCACGGGCTGGGTCGACGTCGACCTGACCAGCACCGGCGTGGCCCAGGCCAAGCTGGGCGGCAAGCTGCTGCGCGAAGCCGGACTGGCTTTCGATGTAGCCTATACCTCGGTGTTGAAGCGCGCCGTGCGCACGCTGTGGCACGTGCAGGACGAAATGGACCTGATGTGGATCCCGGTACGCAACGAATGGCGCCTGAACGAACGCCACTACGGCGCGCTGTCCGGCCTCAACAAGGCCGAGACCGCCGCGAGGTTCGGCGACGAGCAGGTGCTGGTATGGCGCCGCAGCTACGACACCCCGCCGCCGGCGCTGGAAGCGGACGATCCGCGCGCCGCGTACGAGGACCCGCGCTACGCCCAGGTGCCGCGCGAGCAGATCCCGCTGACCGAATGCCTGAAGGACACGGTGGCCCGCGTGCTGCCGCTATGGAACGAATCCATTGCGCCCGACATCAAAGCGGGGAAGCGCGTGGTAATCGCGGCCCATGGCAACAGCATCCGCGCGCTGGTGAAGTACCTGGACCAGGTTTCGGATGACGATATCGTTGGCATCAATATCCCCAATGGCACCCCGCTCGTGTACGAACTGGACGCCGATCTGCGCCCGCTGCGCCATTACTACCTGGGCGACCAGGAAGCGATCGCCGCGTCGCTGGCAGCCGTGGCGAACCAGGGCAAGGCACGCTGAGGCCAGGGCCGGGCGCGCGCCTCCCAGGCGCGCCGTCCGGCCGCCCGATGCAGTGGACCGGTCTTTTTTTTCCGCTCCCTCTTATACTGTCGGACAAAGCCGGCCGGCGTGATGCGCCAGGCCGGATCCGACACAGCACAATCCTCACACGTTCAGGCCGCCCTCATGCGTAAGACGCTCAAGAACATCAGTCTTGTTTCTGCCGGACTCGTTGCCGGCGTGCTCGCCACTCTGCAGCTATCGGCCACCGCGCAAAACTCTTCGGGGCCCCTGCCGTTGGAGCAGTTGCGCTTGATGGCAGACATCTTTGGCCAGATCAAGCGCGAGTACGTAGAGCCGGTCGATGACAAGAAGCTGCTGACCGAAGCCATCAAGGGCATGGTCGCGAGCCTGGATCCGCACTCGGCCTACCTGGACGAGAAGGATTTCAGGGAATTGCAGGAAGGCACGCGCGGCCGCTTCGCCGGCCTGGGGATCGAGATTTCCCAGGAGGAAGGGCTGGTCAAGGTGATCAATCCGATCGAAGACACCCCCGCGTTCCGCGCCGGCATCCAGCCCGGCGACCTGATCACCCGTATCGACGACAAGCCCGTGCGTGGCCTGCCGCTCGAACAGGCCGTCAAGCGCATGCGCGGCGAACCGGGCACCAAGGTCACGCTGACCATCTATCGCAAGAGCGAGGAACGCACCTTCCCGGTGTCGATCACGCGCGCCGAGATCCGCGTGCAGTCGGTCAAGGCCAAGCTCATCGACAACGACAAGCTCGCCTGGGTGCGCCTGACCAGCTTCCAGGAGCGCACCGTGGCGGACCTGGGCAAGAAGCTCGATGAGCTGGCGGCGAAGAACCCGAACCTGAAGGGCGTGATCCTGGACCTGCGCAACAATGGCGGCGGCGTGCTGCAAGGCGCGGTCGGCGTGGCAGCGGCCTTCCTGCCCGACGACGTGACCGTGGTCTCGACCAACGGCCAGGTGCCCGACGCCAAGCGCGTCTACAAGGCCACCTTCAACAACTACCGCCTGTCGTCGCTGGAAGACGATCCGCTGAAGGATCTGCCGGCGCTGTACAAGAAGCTGCCAATGGTGGTGCTGACCAACGCCTACTCGGCCTCGGCGTCGGAAATCGTCGCCGGCGCGCTGCAGGACCACAAGCGCGCGCTGATCATGGGCAAGACCACCTTCGGCAAGGGTTCGGTGCAGACCGTGCGTCCGCTCACCAACGACACCGGCATCAAGCTGACCATCGCGTACTACTACACGCCGACGGGCAAGTCGATCCAGGCGAAGGGCATCCGCCCGGACATCCCGGTCGACCAGAACCCGGAAGGCGATCCGGACGATGCGCTGATCACGCGTGAGATCGATACCGAGCGTCACCTGCACAACAAGCAGGAGTCCGAGGAACCCGAGATGAACGAGCGCGAACAGCGCCGCGTCGAGGAGCTGCGCAGGCTCGAAGAGGACAACGCCAAGAAGACGCCGGAAGAGCGCGAGAAGGAACGCAAGAAAAAGCCGATCGAATTCGGCACGGCAGAGGACTTCATGCTGCAGCAGGCTGTCGCACAGCTCGAAGGCCAGCCGGTCAAGCGCTCCAAGTCGAAGCTTGAGGCCCTGGCATCGACCGACAAGCCTGCCAAGGCTGGCGCGGCCAAGGGCGCAGGCACGGCGAAGCCCGCGGCACCGGCCGGCAAGGCACCAGCCGTCGGCACGCCGCCGGCAAGCGCTCCGGTCACCCCGCTGGGCACGCCGACAGGCAAGGCTCCCTGAAAACCTGACGGACAAAAGCGGCCCTGCGGGGCCGCTTTTGCATTGCACGACCATTGCACCACATGAACGACGATCAACTGCTGCGCTACTCGCGGCATATCCTGCTCGACGAACTCGGCATCGAGGGACAAAACCGGCTGCTGGCCGGCCACGCGCTGGTGATTGGCGCTGGCGGCCTCGGCGCTGCCGCCCTGCCTTACCTGGCCTCCGCCGGTGTCGGCACCGTCACCGTGGTCGACGACGATGTGGTCGACCTGACCAACCTGCAGCGCCAGATCATCCACACCACAGCCAATGTCGGCCGGCCCAAGGTGGAATCGGCGCGCGAAGGCATGCTGCGCATCAACCCGGGCATCGACGTGCGCCTGGTGCAGGCACGCGTCGGCGCGGCCGAACTCGCGCGCCTGGTGGCCGATGCCGATGTGGTGCTCGACTGCTGCGACAACTTCGACACGCGCCAGGCGGTCAATCGCGCCTGCGTGCGGCACAGCGTGCCGCTGGTGTCCGGCGCGGCCCTGCGCTTCGACGGCCAGATCAGCGTGTTCGACCGCCGCCAGCCGGACGCACCCTGCTATGCCTGCCTGTTCCCGCCGTCACATCCGGCGCCGGAAGTGGCGTGCGCCACCATGGGCGTATTCGCGCCGCTGGTGGGCATGGTCGGAACCGTGCAAGCGGCGGAGGCGCTCAAGTTGCTGATGGGAATCGGCACCACCCTGGCGGGCCGCCTGCTGATGGTCGATGCGCTCGGCATGGAATGGACCACCATGCGCCTCGCACGCGTGCCGGATTGCGAGATTTGCGGCGGCGAGGACCATCGGGACCTCGGCGACTAGGCGCCTGTCAGGCGCGCGTGCGCTCGCGCAGGAAGGCGAGCACGGCGGCGCGCTCGCCGCGGAACACGATCCTGGCCTCGCGCTGTTCGCGCTGGTAGGCATACATCGGATCGTAGTATTGCTGCAGCAGCACGGCGATCCATGCCCGATGCAGATCGGTATCGCCCGTTTCGGCCTGGCGTGCCAGGGCCTGCCCCAGCAGGTCCGAAAGGCGTTCATAGCGGGCCCCGCCGAGCCGCCTGGCAATCGCTGCCATGGCGTCTTGCAGGCGCGCGGCATAGGCTGCAAAACCCGCCTGCTCGCCGAGTGCCGCGACGAAATCGGCCGACAGGCCAATCACATAGTCTTCCAGCACGCGGTTCTCGCGCGCTTCGAAAGACTCCTCCAGCCAGACCAGCGGCGCCGCCTGCATGGTGAGGTAGAGGGACTGCGGCAGGTTGCGTGCGCCAATGAAGCGGCCTTCGTCCTCCAGCACCAGTACCGATCGCCCGGTCGCGCGATGGCGCAAGAGCGCGATCGCCAGATCGCTCTCGAAATCGATTTGCGTGGGCTGCGCCACCGCGCGCCGGCCGAAGCTGGAACCGCGATGGCGGGCCAGGCCCTCCAGGTCGATGGCTGCGTCCTGGCCAGCCATCAGGTCGGCGATCACTTCAGTCTTGCCGCTGCCGGTCAGTCCGCCCAGTGTCAGCAGGCCGCATTCGGCGGCGGCGGCATCGATGGCGTCGATCAGGTAAGCGCGCATCGCCTTGTAGCCGCCCGTCACGCGCGGATAGTCGATGCCCGCATCGTCGCGTAGCCATTGCTGGACGATCTGCGAGCGCATCCCGCCCMGGAAGCAATACAGGTAGCCTTCCGGATGTGCCCGCGCAAACGCCGCCCAGGCGGCGGTGCGCGCGGCGCGAACTTCGCCGCTCACCAACTGGTGGCCAAGCACGATCGCGGCCTGCTGCCCCTGCTCCTGATAGCACAGGCCCACCTGATGCCGCTCGTCGTCGTCCATCAGCGGCAGGTTGACGGCACCGGGGAAGGCACCGCGCGCAAACTCCACCGGCGCGCGCACGTCGAGCAGGGGAAAGCCGGACAGGAAAAGCTGACGAAAGTCGGACGCATCCTCGCGCATCAGATCACCTCGACGGCGTACCGGCCTTGCGCCACCATCTCGCCGACCGGCGCCAGCGCCAGGCCGAACTCGGCACAAGCGGCGTGGAATTCGGCTTCGCCAGCCGGCTCGACGGCCACCAGCAAGCCGCCGCTGGTCTGCGGATCGCACAGCACGGCGCGCTGCACGTCGGACAGCGCCCCGCCCTGGTTTGCAATGCCGGCGCCAATCCGTACGCCGTAGCTGTCGAAGTTGCGCTGGGTGCCGCCCGGCACGCAACCGGCTTCCACGTAGCGCAATATTTCCGGAAGCAGCGGCACCGCGGCGTAGTCGAGGCGGGCGGTAAGGCGGCTGCCTTCGGCCATCTCGACCAGATGCCCGAGCAGGCCGAAGCCGGTCACATCCGTCATGGCACGCACGCCAGGCAGCTTGCCAAAGCGGCTGCCCGGCCGATTGAGCACGCACATCCAGTCACGTGCCAGGCTTGCATCCTGCGCGCGCAGCTGCCCCTGCTTCTCGGCCGTGGTCAAGATGCCGATCCCCAGCGGCTTGGTCAGGTAGAGGCGGCATCCGGCGGTGGCGGTATCGTTACGCTTCAGGTGCGCACGATCGACCACGCCGGTTACCGCGAGGCCGAAAATAGGCTCGGGCGCATCGATGGAATGGCCGCCGGCGAGCGGGATGCCGGCATCCTCGCAAGCGCGCCGTCCGCCCGCCACCACCTCGCGCGCCACTTCGGGCGGCAGCAGCTTGACGGGCCAGCCAAGGATGGCGATGGCCAGCAGCGGATCGCCGCCCATCGCGTAGATGTCGCTGATGGCATTGGTGGCGGCGATGCGGCCGAAGTCGAACGGATCGTCGACGATCGGCATGAAGAAATCAGTGGTGGAAACCACGCCGCGGCCATGATCCAGCCCATCCAGCGCATAGACTGCCGCGTCGTCGCGGGAGGCATTGCCGACCCAGAGGCGCGGGTCGATATGCTGATTGCCGCTGCCGGCAAGGATCACATCGAGCACCTGCGGCGAAATCTTGCAGCCGCAGCCGGCACCATGGCTGTACTGCGTCAGGCGGATGGGTTCTTCCATGATGTTTGGCTCCTGTTGCGTAGCGTCACGCGAATGGTGCGCCTGGGCTTGTCCACTCTCTATGCTATCCGCCGCCCTTCTCCCCTGCATAGCCGGATCGAGGCCGAGTTTGCACCAGCAGCGACAACGCGGCGGGATTGGCAAGGAATGGGAATCCGAATGAGACGGGTTACTACCCGGAGACGGGCTGCTGCGGCAGCACCGAGTGGCGCTGCGCGGGCGCGACCACTACGTTCTCGCGAACTTGCGGCCGGCTGCCGGGCTGACTACTGCTCGCCCGGCTCCATCTGCGACTGCAGATAGTTGGGCAGGCCAACCTTGTCGATCAGGTCGATCTGCGTCTCGAGGTATTCGATGTGCTCTTCGGTATCGGTCAGGATGTCGACCAGGATCTCGCGGCTGACGTAGTCTCCCACCGATTCGCAGTAAGCGATGCCTTCCTTGACGGTGGCATGCGCGCCCTGCTCCAGCTTCAGATCGCACTTGAGCATTTCCGGGGTGTTTTCGCCCAGCAGCAGCTTGTTGAGATCCTGCAGGTTGGGCAGTCCATCGAGCATCAGGATGCGCTCGATCAGGCGATCGGCATGCTTCATTTCGCCAATGGATTCCTTGTACTCGACCTCGCCGAGCTTTTTCAGGCCCCAGTGGCGGTACATGCGAGCGTGCAGGAAATATTGGTTGATCGCGGTCAGCTCGTTCTTCAGCTGCGCGTTCAGATGCTGGATGACCTTCTTGTCACCTTTCATTGGCGGCTCCTGTTACAACGGGCCCCCGCAAAAACGCGAAGCGGCGCAAGGCGCGCCGCAGGCAGTCTGTCAGTGCAATGACGCCGTAACCTGATGGTTACGGGCGAACTCAGGCAACCAGCGCGGTACGCTGATCGTTCGCGACTGCCGGGTCCCGAGTGTCCATTATGGCACGTGGGCCCGATGACGAACAGGAGGAAATGTCCACGACCTGGATGGCGGAGACCTTCACATTGCGCACCGCCGCCACGCCTTCGCAAAGCACCTGCTGGGCGCATTCGCGGCAGCGGCCACAACAGGTGCCGACGCCCAGCGTTTCAGCCAGTTCGTCCAGCGTCTCCACGCCAAGATGCGCGGCGCCATGAATTTCTCGGTCGGTAATCTGATTGCAAATGCAAACGTACACAAATCCCTCCTTGGGAGAGGGGTGACACCGGCATGTCACCCGCGATGTACGTCAGAATATCAGAGATCGAAAATGATAACAATTCCCATTAAGGCACTTGGTGAACAAGCCAGGAACACGACACTTATGACCGGCAAAATGCATATCGACTACGTCACACCCGGCCAATGAAGTGCCTGAAAAGGCATTGTCGATGTTGGATTTCGGAAAAAACCTTAGTGTGGCCAGGGTTGTCAGAGCTGCTTCAGCGCGCTGGCCAGTTCCTCCGGCTCGTATGCGCCCAGGACCTGCTCGACCAGCCGCTCCAGCCGCTCGCAGTCGGCATGCAGCACTTCCTGCTTGACCCGCAGCAGCTGCGAAGGATGCATGGAGAACTCGCGCAGCCCCATGCCGAGCAGCAGCCGGGTCATGGCGGGGTCGCCGGCCATTTCGCCGCACACCGCCACCGGCACGCCGGCGCGGTTGGCCTCGCGGATGGTGCGCGCGATCAGTTGCAGCACCGCCGGATGCAGCGGGTCGTACAGATGCGCCACGGCGTTGTCGGCGCGGTCGATGGCCAGCGTGTACTGGATCAGGTCGTTGGTGCCGATGGAGAGAAAATCCATGCGCCGCAGGAACAGCGGCAGCATCAGCACGGCGGCCGGGATCTCGATCATCGCCCCGACCTTGAGATACGGGTCGAAGGCCTGGCCACGGACGTCGAGCTGGCGCTTGGCCTGCGCGATCAGGTCCAGTGTCTGGTCGATCTCCCGCGCGTGGGCCAGCATCGGAATCAGCAGCCGCACCGGCCCGAAGGCCGAGGCCCGCAGCAATGCGCGCAGCTGGGTCAGGAACATGGCCGGCTCGGACAGCGACCAGCGGATCGCGCGCAAGCCCAGCGCCGGGTTGAGCGCGGTCTCGAAATCGTCGCCGCGCCCATCGCGCCCGTCACGCCCGTCCCGGCCGTCGAGCGGCTTGTCGGCGCCGATATCGATGGTGCGGATGGTGACCGGCAGCCCGTGCATGGCATCCACCGCGCCGCGATACGCCTGGAATTGCTCCTCCTCGTCTGGCAACTCGCCGCGGCGGTTCATGAACAGGAATTCCGAGCGGAACAGGCCGACGCCGACCGCGCCGGCGGTCAGCGCCGCGGTCGCGTCCTCCGCCATCTCGATATTGGCCAGCAGGTCGATCTCAAGCCCGTCCAGGGTCACCGCAGGCGTATGGCGCAGGCGCTGCAGGCGCTTTTTCTCCAGTGCCCGCTCGCTCTGCCGATGCCGGTATTCCTCGAGAATGATGGCCGATGGGTCGACGATGACCAGGCCGGCATCGCCGTCGATGATGACCCAGTCGTCCTGGCGGATGAGTTCGCTGGCGCTCTGCACGCCCACCGCGGCCGGGATGTCGAGACTGCGCGCGACGATGGCGGTATGGGAAGTGCGCCCGCCGAGATCGGTCACGAAGCCGTGGAACACGGTGTGGCGGAACTGCAGCATGTCGGCCGGCGAGATGTCGTGGGCCACCACGATCACGCCGGGCGCCGGCTCGCCGTCGGGCGCCAGCGAGGAAGGCGGCGCCGGGGCCGGCGCCAGCATGGCCGCGCCGGCCAGCACCTTGAGAATGCGCTCGACCACCTGGCGGATATCCGCCTTGCGCTCGCGCAGGTATTCGTCCTCGATTTCGTCGAATTGCCGCATCAGCTCTTCGAGCCGCGTGGTCAGCGCCCATTCGGCGTTATAGCGCCGGTTGCGGATCAGCGCCTCGGGCTCGCGGGCCAGCGCCTCGTCGTCGAGGATCATCGCGTGCACATCGAGAAAGGCGCCCAGCTCTTCCGGGGCTTCGCGCGGGAGATCGCGCTTGAGCGTGGCCAGTTCGGCCCGCACCGCCGCGCGTGCCGAGCGCAGGCGCTCGACCTCCGCGTCGAGCCGGTCTTCGTCGACCAGGTAGTGGGAGACATCGAGCGCAGCAGGCGCCAGCAAGTGCGCGCGCCCGATGGCGACGCCGCGCGAGACCGGGATGCCGTGCAGGGCAAATGGCATGTACCGCTCCGTCAGGAACGTTTAAAAAGTCTGGCCAGGGCCAGCAACCTTGGAAGCGGTGTCGGGATGCAGCGAAGCGGCCCCGGCCAGGCGCGCCGCGGTGCAGTGCCACCGCCTTCATCCCGCATCGACCTCTACCTCCTACCTCCTACCTCCTGCCTCCTACTCTCCTTCGCCGAAGCGGTTGGCAATGAGCGCCAGCAACGCGTCCATCGCCTCTTGCTCATCGGGTCCGTCGGTCTCGATGGTCACGGTGGAGCCAATGCCGGCCGCCAGCATCATCACGCCCATGATGCTCTTGGCGTCGACCTGCCGACCATTGCGCGACATCCTGACCTGACTGACGAAGTTGCCCGCCAGTTGCGTCAGTTTGGCGGAAGCACGGGCATGCAGCCCAAGCTTATTGATTATGTTCGTGTCCCTCTGCAGCATATTTGTCGGGATGATTTGCGATCTGGTTCTGGACGGTGGTGGAGCCTATCTGCAGCACGCCTTGCGAGCCGCCGGCCAGCGCCTTGAGGACAAGCTGGTCGAGTTTCTCGCTGCGGTAGCAAATGGCGCGCACCAGCATGGGAAGATTGACGCCGGCGAGCACCTTGACGCGGCCCGGCTCGGCGAGACGGGCGGCAATGTTGGCCGGCGTGGCACCAAAGATATCGGTCAACACCAGTGCGCCATTCTCTTCGCTGACCTCGGCCAGGCGGCGCCGGGCTTCGGCCAGCACGGCGGCGGGGTCGGTGTCGGGCATGACGTCGATGGCCTCGAGCCGTTGGGGCTGGCCGCAGTAAACGTGGGCGGCGCACTCGCGCAATGCCGAAGCCAGCGGGGCGTGCGCGATGATCAGGATGCCTGCCATGGTGGTGAATCCGTTGGATTGACGCGATTGTAGCAGGCACACTGGCCGGTAATTCAGTGCGCCGCGCCGGTTTGGCCCGGCGCCGGCACCTCAGCGGGCGCGGGCCTGCACGGCTTGCTCCAGTGCATCGATGAACATGGCGGCGACCCGGAAGCCCGTTTGCTGGGTGATTTCCTGGAAACACGTCGGACTCGTCACATTGACCTCGGTCAGGTAATCGCCGATCACATCCAGCCCGACCAGCAGCAAGCCGCGCGCCCACAGGCCCGGCGCCAGCGACTCGGCGATTTCGCGATCGCGCGCGGAAAGCTCCTGGGCCCGGCCGGTGCCGCCCGCGGCCAGGTTGCCGCGCACCTCGCCGTCCTTGGGAATACGCGCCAGCGAATACGGCACGGGCAGGCCGCCGATCAGCAGGATGCGCTTGTCACCGTCCTTGATGGCGGGAATATAGCGCTGCGCCATCAGCGTGCGCGCGCCGTTCTCGCCAAGGGTCTCGATGATGGCGCCGAGATTCATGCCGTCCGGCCCGATCCGGAAAATCCCCATCCCGCCCATGCCGTCGAGCGGCTTGAGGATGACGTCGCGGTACTCGGCATGGAACGCGCGGATGCGATCGGCGTCCCGCGTGACCAGGGTCGGCGTGATGAACTCGGGGTACTGGGCAATTGCCAGCTTCTCGGAATGGTCGCGGACCGCCTGGGGCTTGTTGAACACATTGGCGCCCTGCGATTCGGCCAGTTCCAGCAGCCAGGTGCTGGTCACGTACTCCAGGTCGAACGGCGGATCCTTGCGCATCAGCACGGCGTCGAAGCCCGTCAGCGGCCGCAGGCTGGCCTCGCCGGCGCGGTACCAGTCATGCGGATCACCGGTGAGTTGCAGCGGATGCACGGGCGCCTCGACCTGGTGCCCCGACAGCGACATCTGCGACTGCAGGCAATAAAACAGCTCGTGCCCGCGCTCGACCGCCTCGACCATCATGGCGTAGGTCGAATCCTTGTAGGTCTTGAAGGTGTGCAGCGGGTCGGTAATAAACAGAATACGCATGATGGCTCGTCCCGGTCGCAGGGTTGCCGCGCGGCTTGCGCGGCAAGTCAGGGCGCTGCCGCCAGGGCAGCGCCGTTTCAGGCATGTCAGAGAATCGGATTGGGGTCGGTCTTCTCGAGTTCCAGCGACGCCGCCAGCAAAGCCAGCCGCGCCACCACACCGTACATATAGAAGCGGTTCGGCACCGCCGCGCCGGGCTTGGCATGGCTGTCGGGAATGCCGTTGGGCGCGAACGCCAGCGGCACGAAATGCATGCCCGGCGCATTCAGGTTCTCGTCGTGGCCGCGGCCGGTATGGACACGGTAGAAGCCGCCGACCACATAGCGGTCGATCATGTACACCACCGGCTCGGCCACCGCTTCGTTGACCTTCTCGAAGGTGTGCACGCCTTCCTGGATGATGACGTCGTTGACCTCGAGGCCTTCCTTGACGACGCTCATCTTGTTGCGTTCCTTGCGGTTCAGCCCCTTGATCTCGGACGGATCCTTGATCGTCATGATGCCCATGCCATAGGTGCCGGCATCCGCCTTGACCACCACGTAGGGCGTTTCCTTGATGCCGTATTCGCGGTACTTCTTGGCGATCTTCTTGAGCACGCCCTCGACCGAGTCGGCCAGCGCCTCTTCGCCCACGCGCTCATGGAAATCAATTCCCGAGCATTTGGCGAAATACGGGTCGACCATCCACGGATCGACGTCGATCAGCTTGGCAAACTTCTTGGCGACCTCGCTGTAGGCGGCAAAATGGCTCGTCTTGCGGCGCGTCGACCAGCCCGCGTGCAACGGCGGCAGCAGGTATTGCTCGTTGATGTTCTCCAGGATCGGCGGGATGCCGGCGGAGAGATCGTTGTTGAGCAGGATCGAGCAGGGATCGAAATCCTTCAGCCCCAGGCGGCGGCCGCGCGCGCCCAGGCGGGCCAGCGGCTCCACCACCAGCGTCTGGCCGTCGGGCAGTTCGATCGGGGTGGGCTCGGTGATGTCTTCGGACAGCGAGCCCAGGCGGACGTTGAGACCGGCCTGGCGCATGATCAGCGACAGCCGCGCCACGTTCTGCAGGTAGAACATGTTGCGGGTGTGGCGCTCGGGAATCAGCAGCAGGTTCTTGGCGTCCGGGCAGATCTTCTCGATCGCGGCCATGGCCGCCTGGACCGCCAGCGGCAGCATTTCCGGCGCCAGGTTGTTGAAGCCGCCCGGGAACAGGTTGGTATCGACCGGGGCCAGCTTGAAGCCGGCGTTGCGCAGGTCGACCGAACAGTAGAACGGAGGCGTATGTTCCTGCCATTCCAGCCTGAACCAGCGCTCAATGGACGGCGTCGCATCCAGGATCTTCTTTTCCAGCTCGAGCAGAGGACCGTTCAGCGCGGTGATGAGATGCGGGACCATATACATCCTATTGATCGTCTTTATCGTTCGCCCAGATTGTAGAGGAACGGCCAATTGGCTGCTGGCGCTGCCAAATTAAGCATATGCGAGCGCCGGCATAAGGGATAAGGGATACGGATATGGGGGTACGGTCCCGGAATAAAAGGGGGGGCGGACCCAAGCGCAATCGGGCGCACTTACGGACGGCCTCGCCAGGGCCAGCCTGCCCCGCCACCCATCGGGAACAGTTATCGCGGCCGGGAGGCAAAAAAAAAAACGCGACCGGAGCCGCGCTTTCAAATGACCTGACAGAAACGGGGAGCGCTCTGCAGGCGGAGGAAACTGCCTCATTGGCACTGTATGTGCGCCACCCCCCGAAAACAATTGAAGCTTTTTAAGATCGGATTTAAGCACTTTGCGAGGCAGTCGCCCCGATCCGGGCGCCAGAATCGGGATCACACGCCACATCCGCATTGCTCCGCGCGTCCTTCAGACCCCCGGCGCACATGGAAAAAAGCCCGGCACAAGGCCGGGCGAAACTCCTGAGAGAGATTCCCAATCAGCTCTCCAGCACAACACCTTTACGATCAGGCTTCATACATCAGGCTTCATACGCGGTTTCGCCGTGCGAGGTGATGTCCAGACCCTCGCGTTCTTCTTCTTCCGGCACCCGCAGGCCGATCAGCATATCCACCAGCTTGAAGGCCACGAAGGCCACCACGCCCGACCACACGATCGTGGTGAGCACGCCCTGGAGCTGGATCCACACCTGGCCAACGATCGAATAATCGTCCGCCACCTTGTTGGCCACGTAGTCATAGATGCCGGTGCCGCCCAGGCTCGGCGCGGCAAACACGCCGGTCAGCAGCGCACCCAGGATGCCGCCCACGCCGTGCACGCCGAACACGTCCAGGGAGTCGTCCATGCCCAGCAGTTTCTTCAGGCCGGTCACGCCCCACAGGCACAGCAGGCCGGCGGCGATACCGATCACGATCGAGCCCATCGGGCCGACGAAGCCGGCAGCCGGGGTGATGGCCACCAGGCCAGCCACTGCGCCCGAGGCGCCGCCCAGCATCGAGGGCTTGCCTTTGCTGATCCACTCGCCGAAGGTCCAGGACAGCACCGCCGCGCAGGTGGCCAGCAGGGTGTTGACGAAGGCCAGGGCCGCCGAACCATTGGCTTCCAGCGCCGAGCCGGCGTTGAAGCCGAACCAGCCGAACCACAGCAGCGAGRCACCCACCATGGTGAAGGTCAGGCTGTGCGGACGCAGGGCCTCGCGGCCAAACCCGATGCGCTTGCCGAACATGAAGGCACCCACCAGGCCAGCCACGGCTGCGTTGATGTGCACCACCGTGCCGCCGGCGAAGTCGAGCGCGCCCTTCTGGAACAGCCAGCCGCCCTTGGCCGTGGCTGCCGCGCCGGCTGCCGCGTCGGTGTACAGGTCAGGACCAGGCCAGAACCAGACCATGTGGGCCATCGGGATGTATGAGAAAGTGAACCACAGCACCACGAAGACCAGCACGGCCGAGAACTTGGCGCGTTCGGCGAAGGCGCCGATGATCAGGCCGCAGGTAATGGCCGCGAAGGCGCACTGGAAGGCGAAGTAAGCCAGTTCCGGTACCACCACGCCCTTGGAGAAGGTGGCAGCCACGGCATCCACGTTGAGGCCCTTCATGAAGAGCCGGTCGGTGCCGCCAAAGAAGGCGTTACCCTCGGTGAAGGCGAAGCTGTAGCCGTAGATGGCCCACAGCAGCGACACCAGCGAGAAGATCACCAGGCACTGCATCAGCACCGAGAGCATGTTCTTGGAACGGACCAGGCCGCCGTAGAACAGCGCCAGGCCCGGCAGCGTCATCAGGATCACGAAGGCCGTGGAGACCAGCAGCCAGGCGGTATCGCCCTTGTTGGGCACGGGTGCCGGCGCGGCGGCGGGAGCAGCAACAGCAGCAGCGGCCGCAGCAGGCACCGCTGCGGCGGGAGCGGCGGCGGGCGCGGCGGCGGCGGGAGCGGCCGGTGCCGAGGCTTCGGCTGCGGGCTTGTCCTGCGCCACGGCATGGGTGGACATGCCGATGCCGGCCGTGCCCAGGGCCAGCGCCATGGCGCCGGTTATCAGGATGCGCTTGATCCAGGATTTCATTGTGATTAACCTTTTGTCGTTGGGCCGTGCGTCACAGTGCATCGCCGCCGGTCTCGCCGGTACGAATACGGATGACCTGCTCGATGGGCGCGACAAAGATCTTGCCGTCGCCAATTTTGCCGGTTCGCGCCGATTTCTCGATCGCCTCGACGGCTCGCTCGACCACATCGTCCGGGACGGCCACTTCGATCTTCACCTTGGGCAGGAAATCCACGATGTATTCCGCGCCCCGATACAGTTCGGTATGGCCCTTCTGGCGGCCGAAGCCCTTGACTTCGGTCACGGTGATGCCGGACACGCCCACATCCGAGAGCGCTTCGCGCACCTCGTCGAGCTTGAACGGCTTGATGACGGCGATGATCAGTTTCATCCGATTTCTCCTGTGAGCGGGACGGCCCGGCGTGCGTCCGGCGCCCGCTCTACCTGATACGTGTTTAGAAAGTCTTGGTGATCGAAGCCCAGGCGGTGGCCTTGCCGACATAGCGGCCATACGTATTGGTATAGACCGACTTGTGGGCGTTGGTGTCGATATAGGCGACCGCCAGCGAGAAGCCCTTGCCCAGGTCCTTGGTCAGCCCCAGCTTCCAGTCCGTGTACGAGGCGCTGTTCACGTGCTTCACGTTCTGGTAGCCCACGTGGGCATTCAGCGTCAGGTCCCAGAAGTTCAGCGGCACATTGGCCGACAGGTCGGCGTAGTAACTGTACTTGCTGTCGGTGAAGCCAAACAGGTTGGTCACCGCCTGCGACCACTTGAAGAACACGGGACCATAGCCGGCGCCGACATACACTTCCGTGGTGTACGGGCGCGTGAAGCCGTTCGGATAGTCGCCCGGGTAGTAGTACTGCAGCACGCCTACGTCATAGTTCCACTCCAGGCCGGCCACCGTCACCGTGTTCTTGAAGCCGCCGTAGAAGTCCATTTCGATCGGCGCGGAAACTTTCGAGTTGCTGTCGCCCAGCCAGCTGATGTTCGAATTCCAGTTCCCCAGGTAGAAGCCGCTCGAATGCGCATAGTCGAACCCGCCCTGGATGGCCGGGCGGCGGTTGGTCTGCATCAACCCGCGGTAGCGATACTCGCTGGCCAGCGTCACGTTGGCGGTGAACGTATGGGGCGAGACTTCGGCGGCCGGCGCGGCGTCGGCGGGTGCTCCACCTTCCTGCGCGGTGCTCTGGGCAAAAGCGGGAGGCGCAAGCCCGCAAAGCAGGACGACACTGGCGCTAGCTGTAAGGGCCAACTTCTTCATGAATTTGTTCTCCTTTTCCTTTGGCTCGGTACTCGCGTGTTCAAGAATTCTTTGTGAAGCGAGGCTCCCGTCAGCATTACTGCAACTGCCGTGCCAGGTTGGATGGCACACTCGCGAAATCTCGCTTTATGACGAAAGCGCCCCTCTGAAAGACCGCGCGGACCGCCTCCGGACGGGCGCGCAGACGTTAAAAGGTGTTGCCAGACCGCACCGGCGCTTTCCCGGCGAGGCTTGAAGCGCGATAATCGGCCCATGCTGGCGGCAAGTGCCGTGCACGCACCGCGTTCGTCCGCGCCCCACAGAGGCGCACCGGAATGCGGCGCACCAAATCCGCCTCCCAGGTTACTCGCACCAAGGCGGTGCAAAGGAGAGTCATAAAATGAAACCCACCGACCTGTTCAACGATTTCCAGACCAAGATCAGCGAAGCCCTGCGCAACTCGCCCGCCAAGGACATTGAAAAGAACGTGCGAAGCATGATGACGCAGGGGTTTTCCAAGCTCGACCTGGTCACCCGCGAGGAATTCGACGTGCAATCGCAGGTGCTGGCGCGCACGCGTGCCCGCCTGGAAGAACTGGAAGCCCGCATGCAGGCCCTGGAAAGCCGCGCCGCTGGCGGGTCCGATACGCCGGTTTCGGGCTGAAACCCTTGTCCTTGTCACGCGCCGCGCTCGCCCGATGGGTCCGATGACCCCCGGGCCCGGGCTCCCGACTGCCAGGATGGCCGCCGTATTCCGGCGGCCATTTTCGTTAACACATTCCTTGATGTTGCACGGAATCCGATGAGCCTTGCCCTTCTGCGCAGCCGCGCCCTGACCGGCCTCGAGGC
Organism: Cupriavidus sp. 01T418; assembly: GCF_056398885.1. NCBI lineage: Bacteria > Pseudomonadati > Pseudomonadota > Betaproteobacteria > Burkholderiales > Burkholderiaceae > Cupriavidus > Cupriavidus sp. 01T418. The sequence continues at coordinate 303,019 of NZ_JBFTQG010000003.1, read as the reverse complement.
ACCCCTGGTGTCGGTCGAAGTGCACCTGGCCAACGGCCTGCCCGTTTTCAATATCGTGGGGCTGGCCGATACCGAGGTGCGTGAAAGCCGCGAGCGGGTGCGCGCGGCCATTCTCAACAGCGGCCTGGAGTTTCCCAGCCGGCGGATCACGCAGATTTTCTGGACACACCCTTACAATCAAAAGGAGCTCCTGCGCCTGGAGCGCCGCCAAGCAGCAGTTCAACTGACATCCACCAACTGACTATTTTGCAGGTCACCTCACGTAAGGAACCCCTCAAGTCTTCAATGCCCGGCTCACTGACCGCTGAAGGCTATCGGCGAGTTCCAGCAATCGCCGTGAGAACTCGGTATGGAGCGGTCCCTGGCAGTCAACTTCCTCCTGCTGCATCCAGCGCAACGTCTGATGCGCGATCTCCAGGTCGATCCGCAACTGATTAAGCTCATCCGCATTTCCAAAAGCCCTCAGTTCTTCGATCGCCAGATGAACGTAGGGCATTAGGCTCGCCTCGCTCCCATGCCCGGTGAAAGCTCTTACACGAGCGAGCACACTGCGGTAATCTGCATCGGACAACAACAAGCGCTCCCCTCTGCCTTGCGCGCTCATAAACGCCTGCAGGTGAATCCGAATCATATTAGTAATGAATCTGTGCCGAAACATACTCATACAGACATGCTGAAACGGTGCTGCAATTACCGCAAGGCGCCGAAAATCCTTCTGAAGTGAATCTATCGTCAGCGGGGCTCCGCTAAAGGCGTCCAAAAAAACAAGTTGGTCGACTTCAGCGACGCCTCCGGTGGAACCAAGCTCCAGAAGGAGAGTCCTTCTGGGGCCCGCTATAAACAAATCCAACCTGATCGCAATTGCTTCGGGTATGGGAATCCGCCTAAATGGATCCTCGACCTTCCTTGTTTTCAACGTTGGCAGAATTATCGTTCTCTGCGACAGCGGGCCAACGCAATCTGCCGTCTTTAATCTAATCAACTCTGCAGGGCGGCAACCCGTTCCCTCAAGCAAAATAAGCATAAGTTCACGGCGCGCCTTGAGAAAGCTCTGCCGCCGCTTATTCCAAAAACGGGATCCTTGACTCTTCGCCAGAACCGCATCCCATAGTGCATTACGCAAAGGACTTGAAATCGGCTGCTTTCTCTCAGTCGCAACACGCCTTGGATAGAATCGCGGCATTCGCACACCCAACACTTTATGCCCTTCCCCCGACTTTAGCCGCCACGCCCCCAGGTCGTCATCGTCAAATACACCAAATAATTTTCGACACCACAGAACAAAATCTACGCACACTGAAATTATATTTCTTATCGTATTTACGTTCCGCACCTTTCTTCCATCTTCTCGCCGTGCTGACCCGAGGTATTCAGAAAATTCAACTAAATCTTGCTCATCAAGCTCCCAAAACTCTACGCGTCGCGCCCAACAGAAGTCGATTATCCGCAACAGGCTCGACGAAATCATTTTTAGCGAACCGCCGTCGTGGGGTCGGACGGTAAATCGCCCTTGAATTTCGAGCACGTACATCTCCGCTAGCACGCATGGATGCCCATCAGGCTTCAAAAGTGCGAACACAGCGGGCCGAGTCACTAAATTGGGGCCGTAATCTCCCATCGATGAACTCCACCGCGCAGATGCCGCAACGGGCAGATTTCTGTAAAGCCTGGAGATGGATTGCACGTCGCAGGCGTCAACTACTAACGACGCGCAGCCTCATCAGGTCCCCGAATGCAATCAGGTGCCGCTGTAGTCTTCGATCGATCAACGGATCTTGTTTCGCTGCCGTTCGGGCTATTGACAGGACGTCGAGATAAGCCATCTCCAAGCCCATTCGCCCGGTAACCTCGTTCCGAAGGCTCTCCTGCGCATCCAAGCACTTCCTCTTCCAAGACGTATCAGTAGTAGTAATAGACCAGATCCCTTCTTTTCCCTGCAAATAATCGTGCAACTCTCTGCGCCTTTTCTCCAGATCACGCCAACCTTTCTGCCCAAAAACTCGCGTTGCCGCGCATTTCAGGGTATTCAGACTCATTGAAATAACACCATAGCTTTCATAGCTATACATTGCGAGCCCCTTCTGTGTCTTGACTGCCTCCTTTAATTCCACTGGAACATCTCTACCTTTGAGACATTTCGCCATCAACTCATATAGTTTTCGAACACTACTATCGCAGCGATCTTCCTTTATCGCCGTCGAAACTGCCTTTTCCCCTTTTTTTAGCACGCTTACCCCCCTCATCCAACCTAACAACAATAGAGACACTCGCAGCGGTACCCTGCTGCAGATTAACCACCTCGATTCTGTACAATTTTTGAGAAAAGGCAATCTTCAGCCATTCCCGCAACTCCTCCGTGTCAATAGCCATCGCGCTGGATACGCAGAAGTGATTGCACACAGATCGGTACAACTCGTCCACTTTTCCCAACTCCGCTTCCTCTCCACCGCCTTCATATGCCAATAACTGCTGCCGCGCGTAATMCGCCTCTATGCCCGGCAACTCATCGCCAGGAAAATTTGCTTCGATATAGGCGAACACGTGCTCGGCATCCGTGTGTCCCGCAATCCACCTAGCCGCATCTAATCCTCCGAATCTGTAGCACCAGAAATATGCAATTAGAAAGCTCTTTCTTAGCTGGTGAATACGGATATACCAGCGCACGCCATCACTTTCATTTGACGGGGCTATATAATCAGCAAAATTATCAACATATCGGTAGAAGGTATTTCTCGTAAGCTGTATGCCGTGCTCGCCACCATCCCGTGTAAAAGCCGGAAGATAAAATAAGCCTCCGCGCCGTCTACGCCCTAGCCCCCAAATCTCCTCACTACAGGCGTCACCAAGTCTGATAAGAAGGGAGATCGCTTGAGCAACAATATTTGGAATCGGCCTACTAATTGCCTCCCGCCGATCCTGCACGACACGTTTCAATTGTGTATGCTCAAGCCACGCACCGCCGTCCGGACCAACATGGAGGCAATCACGCTCCAATGTCAATAATTCCATTAACCTTATAGGTTTAAGCGTAGCTATTAATATACTCACTGCAGCCACCAGCATGGCCAATGATTCGCAAAGAGATGGGCGCTCTCTTAATTGCGCAAAGCTACGAAAATTACCTGGGCCGCCATAGACACTGCACCACCCATTAATATTCAGCTCTCTCAGTGGAACTGACAACATGAGCATAACGATTTCGTCACGGCGATTCCGCTTTCCAACTTTATATCTTTGAGCATCGTGCGAGCTTGGAAGCAGGTGCTGCTCGGCAAATTTCTTTAATGTACTGATACACATGTCGACCAAAGCGTTACCATATTTACAGACGTAAGCCATAGCCTCCCGTAGGTAAACAAGTGCAACTGGCATAGGTAGCCATGGCGTGTGACCTGCAACGTTCGAGGCTAGCTTAGTTGCCGGCATCCCTGATTTCCAATCGCCTAATAATGGAAAAGCCTGGGGGAAATGCGGCTGAAGACTGCACCAAATCTGCAAGGACCGAACGAAGCGATTTAAGTGACTTCGCGATCGCCTCGGGGAGGCTATATTTGTGGCATTAGGGGGCTGTTCTTGCCATAGATTAGTAGCCCGCCCCATATAACCGCCTCGCCAAGCTTGCAATTCCGGCTCGAACTGCCGAAAGAATAACGTCAAGCGACTATTTGATTCTAAGTTCGGCAGCCCCAATAGCCTGCTCAATTCTTTTCGCTTTACTCGCCTCAGCCCTCTTGATCTACCGTAAAGCGAGTTCATTTCAATCCATCTTGAAATTCTCCGGCAGACATTTTTTGGAAGATTAAATGGATCAAAATTAAATCCTCCTCGACCCAGATTATATTCTGTCTTTACGAGAAGACAATCCAAGCAAGATTTAACCCACTCCATCATTTGGATGTGACATCCACTCCCGAGATCCTCTATCATTCTATCTATCGATGGGCCATCCAAATACCGGAGAAAGTAATTATCAGGATTGAATTCATCTGAATATTTGCACACCCATTTCACAATCGCTATTACATCGCGAATCCACTGAACAAATGTCTTCGTTGAAACTCTCCTGAGAGTGGAGAGCGTCCGGGCCTTCACTATCGATATTTTTACGAAAGAAAGCAGATCTCTATGCTGTGGATCGTTAAGCTTTGTGCCATCTGCCAGCTGTACTGACCAGCGCACCCTTACCACGTCGACCCATTTTCCATCGATCAGCTTTGACTGTCGCGAGCGTATCACCCAAACGTCTTCGTCCAAATCGGATATCAGCCATTCTGGGTGCTCGTGCTTCAACCCAGCTCTTGCATGAGCGAGTATAAATTCCACCTGGCGAATCTCCACCTTTGTGAAATTAGATGGCAGAGGCATCATCGATCTTCGTGAAACGACTGCTATTATCAATGACGATCTTTAGGTTATTTTCCAGCGAAAGCCCTATTCCTGTAGTAGCTAAATCATGCGCCCGTCGCAGATTGTTTTCTCGATGCGTCGGAAGTGTTCCGCGGAGAAATCTAGCAAGATTGAGGAACGCTTCCGGGCTTATGCCGGCGAATTTCTTGCGAAGATTAGCTTGTCCAGGATTTGATAGAACGAGCTGCCTCTCATATGCATATAGCAGTCTTAGGGAGTCCGGTGAGACGGATATCATGAGTGTCTTCCCGTTGAGATCAGCTTCTTGGTTTTCATCTAGAAGTTCACCGAACCTCTTATGTAACTCCTTTCCAAGCGGCGAGTCGCAAGCTCGGTGCTCGGCAAGAATCTCACATAGGAATTTGTGTAAACCCACCGCATCTTTGAAGTCCGTCTTCTCCAAAAGGCCTTCTGGCGTACCCCAGGCTACGCATATTTCTAGATTCTGATATCGTCTAATCTGCCTTGCATTCCATAACTCGATTAACCACGGCGGTATATAGTGAATCAGCACGGTGCCGGTCGTGTTGCCGAGCCGCCTTGCGACAGCCTTTATCGATCCAGTTTTGAAGTATTCGAGTACACCTTCTGTGTTTCTGATACGTGAAAAGCTGATCGGTAGAGACGGCCCAAAACCCATTTGTTGAAGCTCAGGGAAGTGGTCAACGAGAGAAATCTCTCTCTCACCGCTATTGGTAAGCGCTGCGGCACAAGTTCGATATGCGGGTTCACGCGGTCGCCCGGATTGCGCCTGTATAAAAAGAGTCTTTGATACTGGACTTGCCGTTCGCCTCAGCTCCTCCCTATGAAATCTTGTCATCTCAAGAACCCCGGAGATGATCTCACGGGATATCTCGCTCAAATTTGACGTCTTATAGCTAGTTGCCCTTGCCTTGAGCACTGTAAATGAATAGCCGCATTCGCCCACCTTAAGCATTGAGTGACCTCTCTCATTCTCAATTTGAGCATCCACTATTGCTTGCGGCGTGAATACTGGGTTTTCCATTAAGAGCAAGGCACAAAAACTAGCCACTTCAGAAGCACCAAGATTCCCCAGCATGTAGTTCACAATCTGTGTTTTTCGCAAGTGGGGAGAGAATGGAGTTGGTGCTGAAGAAGGAAACCTGATGACAGATAGGCTAGGCAGCCCCTCTGAATTTTCCACTAGCTTTTTCTCAAACATCGACCCGTGACGGGTTCGCAATAGATATAGCAAAAGACCTAATGATTCTTCAGTTCCGCCATTCAGAATATGTGGCCCACCCTTTATCCAAGGGACCCGCCGCATACCGCGTAGATATAAATTTAAAAGTGATTTTATGTTTTCCTCCCTTGCCACTTCTCGCCCAAAAAGAAAGCATTCTTTAACGAAGGTCCAGTGACGAAGCAAGCATTCCCGGACTATACTTCTCCGCATCAAAAGTCGGTCCGCATAGATCTGTAAAAAATCAGCTCCCCCAATACTCAAATCGATGTCGAGAAGCAGTTTGCATGTTGCGGGATAATGGGTGTGCTCCTCTTTGTCGGCTAGCGTGCGCCCGTGAACGTCTTCACCCTGCACAACTGCGTATGGTACCCGCGGGAGAAAAATCCCAACTGGCAATAAACCATGCTCGTCACGCAGATACCGTAGCAATGGTTCGACACCTTTATTCCAGTAGTGAACCCTGCTCTTCAGATTTGCTGTCGACGTGCTATTTGTAATAGTCCACTCGAGACATTTCTCTATAAGCAAAGTCCACTGTTCGTCATTTGCAGGCAACTTTTTTATGGCGAGGGCGTGTAAAGCATTGCCAAGTAGCTGCAGCGCTCGAATGCGATTACGGATGGTATAGAAGTTGGCGCATGCGAGAAATCCTTGCGCAAGGTCTGCAAGGTTCCTTCCGTCGGCGCATGTAAGGTTCAGCTTACTAATATCGGCCCGATATGTCTTGCCGTAGCGGCTCGGATACTCGAGTGCAATGGGAGCTAGCTTCTTCCTCGCACTGGGCATGGGCACTCTCCGAGAAGCCTACGGACCGATGGTCTTAGCAACGCGCACATCGAGGAAGCCTAACTCTTCCCGGACGCTGTGCGCAACCACCAAGGACGCGGCGCTTTCTTTGGTGCTCTGAATAGCACATAGCAAAAATGAAGGGAGTCTTCACGGATATTTTTGATTTTCGTGGCGCGCCGCCGATATTCCAGAGGATATCTCCGCTACATAACCATTTTTTCTGCGTTCCACCCGTTTCCGTGGAGGAAAATAATATTAATTATCTCGCTACCCTAACAAATGTGTTGCGCAAAAGCAACAAACTATCTTGTAGGTCCTAGTTGGTCGACGCGGGTTTCGGCATGTGCCGCAGGAGCTCACGATCATTGGTGTCAAGGGGACTGCAGAGGAGTGATGTATTCAAAAAATGCTCAAGGAAACCACCGTTCCTGCACTTAGCGCTCCTCTGGCGTTTTCCATGTCTGGAAGCGCTCAAGCGGATTCAAGCCTTGCGCGAGAACGAAGAACTGCGACGGCGTGTAGCTGACCTCACCAAGCACAAGGTGGTGCCACTGCGAACGGATAAGGAGCAACGCTAACATTACATCCTGGTTCTTGAGGAGTTCGAGTTCCACCAGCTCTGGCCGACGACCGCCGAGCATGGCCTCGGCACCTTCAATCCAGCTCTGGGTCTGGGTAATTACGAGAATGCGCCATACGCTGCCATCGACCTGACCCGTCGGGCCGAGGATAGCTTGAAGGAACTGCCGGATAACACCGAACTCCACTGGGTCGATACGTTCGGCGGAGTCGACGACGAGAACATTGTTCGGGTTGACCGTCGAGTTGAGAACCTGCGCCAGCTCATGCCTGAGGGGAAGCGTGCCGCGACGCGCTGCGCTGAGCGCAGTCTTCAAATCCTCGGGGCCGAACCAAACCTGCGTCCACGTCCCGAACTGCGCGCCAAGTACATTTTTTACGAGTGCTGATTTGCCTGAGCCCGACGCTCCGAATACCACTGTGATCGCATTCGCGGAAATCGCAGTTTCCAGCTTCGACTTCTCTTCATTCCGCGGGACACTGTAGCCTGAAGGTAGCTCCGTCTCTACCCGCGCCTTGTAATCGGACGTGATGTTGGAGAGCGTCTCCCAATCGCGGGCAAAATCAGGATGGTGACGAAGGCCGAGCTCCTTGCGGAGCGCCGACCAGAGGCCCTGAATGGTGATGGTGCCGCAGCGAAGGCGAACCTCCTTTGCCACGTTGATGAGCCTCACCCAAAGCTTTTCTGCTTCCGTCAAAGACGTGATGTATCCCGCGTGTCACGAGCGCTAGACCGTCGCGCGATCGGTTCATCGGGCTCTGTGGGTTGCGCCACTGCTCCCACGCACGGTTCACGAAGTCCGCTGGTAGGCCTGACGCACTGACTTGCAAGTTTCCCTTCGCGGAGATGGCTAGCCGTCCAGCGGTGTCTGCGCCCCCCTGCATCGTCAGCAGCAGGTCGTCAATGTGCCAGCTGAGAGAGGAAACCTGCGCCTGGAGTTGGGTGCCGGTTCCGCCAATTGCGGGGGCCTGCTCACCTACCAGCATCTTCACCAGAAGCCAGGCGCTAATCTGGTCCTCAAACTCGAACCCAGCACCACTCGTTGACCGTAGGGTCGCGGGTGCTCGCTTCCTTCCGTCTAATTTTTTCGGCATCGCTGATTTCTTCGGTCAGGCCATCGCCATGCGAGACTAGTACCAATAAATCTCGCACGTGCGAACTGGGCGGTGTTCAGAGAAGTCTAGCTCAAGACGATCGCTCGTTCAGCGGCGGCTTGATGGCGAACGTCAACGGCCCCTGTCTCGGTTGCGGACTTCACGACGATCAAGAATCGGGGGCAAAGCCCCACCCTCAGGATCCTTGCCAACTTCCGCTTCGGGGCGGAGCGTGCTCTCGCTTGCTGGATGCCTAAAGGTCGAGTTAAGTGAACGGCAGCGCCATGGGAAGCGTCGAATTCGAGTCGATCTCTCAAACGGGATGCGGCTCACGCCGCTCTCCACTGTCGCCGACGATTCCCGGACCAGGCTCGTTAGCGGGCTCACCCAGCAGCGAGGCCGATCGCCGCGAGCTCGCACCAATGGCTTGTCGGTCATCGCGGCGCTGCCGTTCCCTTTATAGTTGCCCATCGGGCACGCCCGACCCCGAAGGATGAAGCGGGCTTTGGGCCACCGAATTGCGTTTGGACGGTAATAAGATGGTAGTCGGTGTCGGTAACAAGGTCGGCTTCTGATTGGTACCCCGAGCCCGTTTTATAGTTGGACCCGCAGCCCTGCGAGCACCCCGAATTGCGACCATGGGTGGTGACACCCCGGAGCGCGCCTAGTAGATTTCGACGACGAGGGCTACTGGCGATGCCATCCGCCACCTGCTCAAACGCCTCGCGGACCTCGGGTGCCACGTCGATCCCATCGCTCATGCTGTCTAACGCTTCTTAGTAGTTGTCCATCGGGCGCGCCAGACCCCGATGGATGAAACGGCGGGGACCAAGAGGCACTTCGTGACAGCGTTTCCTAGTAGGGCAGAACCGTTTCTTCGCGAACGCCGGGCGCATGCATGGGCTTGGGATGCTCAGAAGCATCCGTGAGCTATTTCGAGACCGAAGTCCTGGCCCATATGTTCCCGGACGTTCTCGATCTGCTGACCCGCATGTCGATCTGTAATCCCGTCAGCGGGCCGCTCTGCGCCGCACTGCTCGGCGATCCGCACGCCGTAGCGAAAACTCTGGCGCGGCTCGGCCGGCTGGATGCCGGCGATCTGTTCATCACGCAGATCAACGACAGCGAGCACGAGACCTTGTTCAAGCTCCACCCGCTAATGCGCGAGGCCCTGCTCGCGCGCCTTAAATCCGAACATCCCGAACCTCAAATGAAAACCTATTCTCGGATATTGGAATTCCATTCCGCTCGTATTTGGCCGGACCACACGAGACATTAATGCGAGTGCGGTTTGCCTTCGCAGCCTCTTGCGCTACAAATAAGCCCACCCCCATTCCATCACCATCAATTGCTTGACCATAAACACCGCGCACCCCGCGCTCAAAAATGATTTCGCGCTCTCCATCACGGATGGCAGGGCCGACCGAAACAACCTCAATAAAAGTGTGATCTGCTTTATCAACAAATCGAATTGTAATCGAATCATCTATTGAATACTTGACAGCATTGTTTATCAAAACAAGCGGTATTATTTTAAATGATTCGAAAACATTAAATTTTCTGAATGATCCGCCCTCCATGGCTATCTTCTTTCTAAATCCGCCATTCTTGCTGATCGCCAGTAATCGCGTTAGTTTGTCTACTAACTTGTAAGGCTCGATTGTATGCAAGTCCCCCAGGCTAGCGCTTGCTGGGTTAAAAAATATAGCCAGCATGTCGAAACTATCGACCAGTAGATCTGCTGCTTTGAAAATCGTCCTTTCAGCCGGGCTTGCAGCATCAAATTTTAAATCAAATGACGCCCCTGGCTTTCCAATTATAAGGGATTCAGCAGCATTGCGAATCTCCTGCGCTAGCTTTGGGGTCTCATGGAGTGGGTGCAACGCCTCACTTATTTTCTTCGCCTCTTTTTTGGATAAGAAGTTAAACAACGCTCTCAGCTTCTCCATCCACTCAGAAAATTGTTGTGTAGTGCATGTCCTGCCCTTTAAGTCATCTTTGTATTTATATTGAATGTATTTTGAGAGTGCCTCTTTGCCATCTCTACCCAATACGCCATATACGACTATTGAGAATTTATCAATCTTTGACTCGTAAAACGTAAACCCATATGGACATTTTTTCCCCAAGATCGTTCCGTGACCTTGCATGCAGACCCGTTGCTCGCAATCATTTGTACATGCGAGTGGTTCGGCTACCAACGCGTCATAGACTTTAGAGTGGCTAGCCGTCGGCCAGGGAAGGTGGAGAGCGCCCGTTGCAAGAATCTCATCGAACATCGTAGTACCTCGCAAAGCGCTGAAAGGTCTGCATCAATTGTTCAATTCTTGCTTGTCGCGCGCTGTCAGAAATATAACCAGCCGGAAGATTCCGCCCCCCTGCAAGAAGGGTCTTGATTATTTTTTTGGAAGTTTTTGCCTTCTTGGCCCCATCCTCCGGAAGATTGTTAACCTCTGATTCGATCAACGAAGCAACCCCAACTGGAGTAGCCCGCATGACAAGAAGAGACTCCAAGCATTGCGAGAAATCCGCTTCCTTGATTGGTTTTTTTATATTTTTGTCGGCCAGTCGGAAAAAATCAATTACCGTCGGATCCCATTTCTTTGCGGAGGCTGCAATAATTAGTGGGGATGGCGAATGAGATTTTATAATCTTCAGCAATTCCAGCCCACCCGCAACCTTGTCTTCCGCAACGACCCCGGAAATATCAAGCACCACTAAATCAAGACGTTGTAATTTCGCGGCATCAGCGAGCGAGACGCTCGTAAGCACATCAATGTTATAACCAAGGTTTCTCGAAAACTGTATAGGGAAGTGCTCAGGTTGATCGTCAACTATTGCAATTGAAATTGATGCTTTTGATGCGGGATTGAGCTTTTTCCCACCGGGGCCATATCGTTCTTCGGACCACGCGGTCAGACCTGACCACTTCATTTTTCCGGAGAAATATGAATATATGCTTATGGGAATGCCGAATAAAGTCAAAAATCCTGTGATTATTCCAAAAGCGTTTGCGAGAGCGGATTGCCCCGCAAAAAAATCCCATATTGCCTGTATCATTATTCGTATATTTTGTTGGCCACACAATAAAAACCGGTCGACCCACCGGTGCAATCCGCCCCTACGGGGCTTAGTGAAACCGCCCTTCACTTCGCGACTCCGCTCTGCGCTCAGACGAGGCTAGATCGTAGCATTGTGACGTCACAGGAACAAACCGAGGTGCGGATACCGAAGGAACAATGTGAGTGCATCATGAGTCACTATACGGCCACCTCAATAAGGCTGCCTGCGAAAGCAATGCTTGCATTTTCACGCGACTGCGCTAGAATCACGACCTCGCGTGCGGCTGTAGCTCAGTTGGATAGAGTACTTGGCTACGAACCAAGGGGTCGTGGGTTCGAATCCTGCCAGCCGCACCACCAATTAAAAGGGCTTCCAGAAATGGACGCCCTTTTTCGTTGCGTCGGCATAATCGTCCGCGGGCCGGCCGTGCCCGTGGCAAATCGAGGCGCTTTGCCTATCGTAGGCAGCAGGGCGCACGAAGCGTGCCGCTAGCGTCGCCTTCACCACGGTAAAATGCGCAGTCTCACTTGGATCTTACCCATACCGTGCCGCAAGAAATTCACGACCTTAAACAGGCTGCCCTGCCTGGCTTCTGCCCGATTACAGAAGCCGTCTACGGTTTGGCGCATGGTGCCGGCACGGAGCAGCGCGGCGCGGTCTTCACACGGCGAGAGGTTGTTGACTTTATCCTTGATCTGGCTGGCTACACTCCGACGAGAGCTCTCTACAAACTAAAGTTGCTTGAGCCTTCGTTTGGTGAGGGTGATTTTCTAATGCCGGCGATTGATCGGCTGCTCTTCGCACGAAAGAAGGCTTTGGCCGCAGGCAAGCAAGTTGGAAGCCTAGCAAACTGCATACGGGCTATAGAGGTTCACCAAAACACCTTCAATAACGTTTGGAACCGAGTAATTGAGCGCCTCAGGCGAGATGCATTCTCGGAGAGCGAAGCAACTGAACTGGCAAACGCTTGGCTCATTCACGGTGATTTTCTCCTTGCTGAGTTGCCTGGGGATTTTGATTTTGTTGTCGGAAATCCACCCTATGTCCGTCAGGAGCTAATCCCCGCTGCACTCCTTCAGGAGTATCGCAGGCGCTTCTCCACGCTCTACGATCGTGCGGATCTCTACATACCCTTTATCGAGCGCTCGCTAAATTTGCTCGGCAAAAACGGACAGTTGAGTTTTATTTGTGCGGATCGTTGGATGAAGAATCGCTATGGCGGGCCACTCCGTCGCTTAGTTTCCAAAGAGTTTCATCTGAAAGCCTATGTGGATATGGTGGACACGCCTGCGTTCCTTTCAGAGGTGATCGCCTATCCCGCAATCACCTTGATCGCCAGGGGTTCACATGGAGCCACGCGCGTGGCCGAACGGCCAAAGATTGAGGCAAAGGCATTAACGGAGCTGGCGAAGGCGCTGACTGACTCCAGATCATCGCCCTTGGTTCGCGAACTTATTAATGTTGCTTTAGGCGACGAACCGTGGGTTTTGCATGGCGTCGAACAGACGGACTTAATCCGCCGCATCGAAGCCGCCTTCCCGACACTTGAGGAAGCGGGGTGTAAGGTGGGCATTGGGGTCGCGACAGGGGCTGATAAGGCTTATATCGGACAGCTTGATCAGCTTGACGTCGAGCCAGACCGAAAAATTCCGCTGGCAATGACTCGTGACATCCTTTCCGGTCATGTCGCGTGGCGAGGATATGGTGTCATTAATCCATTCACCGATGAAGGCCCGCTGGTTGATCTCGCAGAATACCCCAAGCTTAGGCGATACCTCGAAGCCCGCAGACAAGAAATCGAAGGGCGACATGTCGCGAGAAAGGCTCCGGGGAAATGGTATCGCACGATCGATCGCATCACGCCTTCCATTGCGAAGCGACAAAAACTTCTTATCCCCGACATCAAGGGCGAAGCCCAAGTGGTCTTCGAAGAGGGCAAGCTCTACCCTCACCACAACCTTTACTACGTTGTATCGGATGCATGGGAGCTCAGGGCCTTGCAAGCGGTGTTGCTGTCCAACCTTACGCGGTTCTTCGTCGCTGCATATTCGACTAAGATGCGCGGGGGCTTCCTCCGGTTTCAGGCGCAGTATTTGCGTCGAATCCGTCTGCCTCGCTGGGAGAGCGTGTCAGTGCCTCTCCGTGAGAAGCTTGCCCGAGCGGCCATTGGGCTTGATATCAACGCCTGCAACGAAGCAGTTGGGGAGCTCTACTCACTCACGAAGGAAGAGCGGGCAGTGCTTGCAGGGAAATAGAATAATCAAAGGGAATCATGGCTCTGGATTTGGTCGGCTACGAAATAAAGGCACGAGACGCGGTTAAGGCGTTTTGGGGCAACCGAGATAAAGCAAGACAAAAACAGATCGAGGCGGGGAAGATCGATCAGGGTGAGCGGTCGGGCGTAACGGGTGGGAAGAATCTCGACGGCTTTATCTCATTGATCCTCGATCTGGTTGAGGCCAACGGCCTAAGTCATGCTGATATCCATCAGAGTCGCGCACTTGTCACGCTACCGGGATTCTTCCGCCCCACCAAGCTATGGGATTTGCTCGTAATTCACAGGGGGCATTTGGTAGCAGCCATCGAGCTCAAGAGTCAAGTAGGTCCCTCCTTTGGCAACAACTTCAACAACCGGACAGAAGAGGCGATCGGTACCGCCCACGATCTTTGGACCGCCTATCGTGAAAAGGCATTTGGCGAGCAATCCAGGCCTTTTGTTGGCTGGCTTATGGTCGTTGAGGATGCTCCAGGCTCACGCTCCCCCGTTCGAGACTCGTCACCGCACTTCCCCATTTTCCCGGAATTTCGAGGCGCTTCCTATCTGCAGCGCTACGATATTCTCTGCCAAAAACTTGCTCTGGAGCAGCTATACACGGCTGCTTCTGTAATCACATCGTCGCGGGATGGAGCGAATACTGGCGCTTATTCGGAGCTGTCGGAAATGACTGGTCTCAAGACGTTCGTGCGGTCTTTCGCCGCACACATTGCTGCAGAGGCGTCGCGATAAGCGATGCGCTCTGCCGGACAATCCGACTGGTAGCAAACTACGTGAGGCAACAGGTCAGCACGGGTTGCAGTTCTAACAGTTAGCCGTATTTCCTTCCACGCCTTGAAGGACAACGACATCGGGCGATACCAGCGCCTTCGTTCGCGACGTCGATCGCGATGCTTCGAGACGCGACGCAGGGAATTGCACGCGTTGGAACTGTTGATGCGCTTCTTGCGTGATCGAGGAGGGTGTCCTGCCGCTCAAGCGCGCGCTATTGCCGCTGACGACGTTGCCGAGGAGTTCGCGCAGTCCTTACAGCGCGATCATGGGTTGGCCGTTGTGACCGTCGAGACCTACGCAAGGATGGCGCGCAAATTCCTGGTATGGCGGTTCAGCGGGCGGCCTCAAACAATTCTTGCTGAATGTCGCTTTGGCGGGGAAGAGACGACGGGACAACTGCGGGCCGAGGTCCCTTCCCGACCCACTTCGGCCCTTCGACGGGCGTTAAGCCGACGGCAGCTTCCGAGGGACAACGGCCATTCGCTGACCCGCGTCGGACGGCGCGTGATCGGCCATTGAAGACGCTCGCGGATCGCTGGCAGCGGTCGACCAGCAGCGTATCTTGGGCGTCTGTTTCCAAGATTGCTGAGGGATCCGTTCCGACGCCTCACGGATCTTCGGCTAGTGACCGATCAAAGGGCGTTCATGACCCAAAGGCAACAATTCCCTGCGGTCTATTCGCATCAAAGCCCATCGTTGGCGGCTACTCCGAGAGCTACTCTTCGATGCACTCAAATCCTCCATTGCAAAAGTCATCGCTTTCAGCGAGTCCCCAGTACAATGCCGCCCGCCATGAATTGAGATTGTCGCGCTGGCGACTGCGAGCAATGAGGCGCAGCTCGTCGCGGAGAACCTCTACTCCGCCGGCAAAGTTCCGACGGAACGTGTCTTTGCTCTCAACCAGTTCCACTGCCGTGTGGGAACTGTACAACTGGCCAAGTTGAAGCAAGTCGAAATGGTGCTGAGCGCGCTGTACCTTCTCGGCCGGGAAACCCGGCACACCCACGATTGCGAAGGCTACGGAAACAGACTGGTCGACGTCTACTGTGGCATGGAGGATCCGACGCGAGCCCCAATTATCGAAATAAGGATGAAACGTCTGCTCAGCGTGTGCCGTGGCCGCGTGAGCCAGTTTGGACTTGTTGCAGTCAGAGCAGCTCGGGACGAGATTCGCTGGGAATACCGCTAGTTCTGGATAGTCAGAACGGGGAAGATAATGATCGAGGGTCTTTACGTCCCGTTCGGCACACAGAGGGCAGCGCTTAAACTTTGAGCTAGCCTTAATGCGATCGTATAGATCTCGCTCATTCCCTTTCACAAGCGCGCGATCATAAACGCCGGAGAGCTGCTCGCTGGTTATCCCAACTGGAACTTCGGCCTCCATTTGAAATAGCTCGCCGGAGTCAGCTAGTTCGAGATACTCCGCGGCTCTCTCACCGACGCGTACGCTTACGCCAAGCAACGCCCTTCGAAGAAGAATGTCTCGAGTTCGCGACGCAGCCCTGCGGAATACGGCTTCAGCGTCATCATCTGGGCAGGGAATGCTGATCACGCGTCACTCTCCCGCCAAAGCGCTCGGACGAGCGCACGCCCTTCGGCCCCAAGGTTTCCGCCAAACTTTTCGAGCGCCTGATTCACCGTATCCGATCGCCTGACAGCTTGTGCTATTAGCGCGTGATAGCCGCTCTCTGTGAGTTCAACCCGAAATATTGCCCGCGTAAGTAGCCCAACATTCTCTGCGAAGGTTTCAATCTCGGGGCGCTCAACCTCGACGTTGTCACCTGACCGGAATAACAACGACACACAGGTGTGCGGCACTTCTTGGACGATCACCGGAGAGTGGGTGGCTAGGATCGCGACACCGTTGCGATGAACAAGTAAATCGGACAAAGCACGAATAAACGAGGCCGCAAGAGGCGGATGAAGGTGAGCTTCTGGCTCATCGATAAGAACGAGCGTTCTTTCACTGACGAGCTCTACCAGTCGCGTCATTGTCAACAGCACAATCTTGTGACCAGAGCTAGCGGCATCAAAAAGCGCGGTAGCTTCGGGCTCAAAATCCTCTTGCGGAAGGTCTGCTAGTCTCTCAAGCTGCAATGCGGCGAAGCCGGGATCATTTTCGAGGACACGCATGGCGGCACGCCAGCGCGGCTTGCGGGAACTACGGAGGCACTTCAGCGTACTTGAAACGAAATCCTTGCGGAGATCGGCGGGAGTTTTGTTACGGGACTCGACGCTGCCGCTCTTCAAACGAATGTTCTTTCGTAGACCAATGTACGTATACTGAATTCCCGTTTTAGTGCCTTCATTTAGCCGCGGTGATTCAAAATCGTCGAAGGCACTGAAAGCCACCGCTATAAGATTTGCAAAGCCATCTTCACCGCTGGTTTCATTATCTTCCGAGAAGAAGGTGAGTAGCCCGAGCTGGCGCCGTTTTCCATCTCGCAGAAGTGTGCTGATGTTACGGAGGAGTCGCGTTTTGCCTACCCCATTGCGCCCGATGATAACGTGAATATTGGTCGGCGGAACGGCATTCGGCGTTACCTCAACTTCGATACGCGCATTCTCACTGTTCGGAAAACAATATTCGAAGTGGAATGGCGTCAAGGTGGCCTGTTCGTGTATAACAGCGCGAAATTTCTTCAGTTCCCGATCGGTTACCGACCGTCGAAGCGATGTCTCGAATGCGCCCTCGTCGCTGAATGCAGAAAATCGCTCTTCATCCCAAATTGCGTCTCTAAGAGCCGTCAGTATCTCTATCCGCACAGTCTCTTTGAAGCTGACGAGGTTCTCGTAATATTCTTGGTCTTGGCCTAGCGACGCATAGTCTTCGCCGAGGATTTCGAATGCACTATCGATTCCTGTGTAGCTGCGGGACATACCCCTTCGCATGATCTTCAAACTGCCCACATCATGCCTGGTGCCCGCTCCGTCAAAATAGACAAGTGCGAATGTGGTCTTGTACGAGTAATCGTCCCAATTGTTTGTGATTAAAAAGCATTCATCTGCACCGGCCATATTTCCGGTATCCGATGAGCGAGAATGTGGGATTACAGTAAAATTCAAAACGGACTCTCCTCAATCTACTGGATTTCGGCGCGCCATTGACGATCCTTGTGCAACTGTTCCGTCCGAATCCTGATTTACCTGTAATAGATTTCTAATCCTTGTGTCAATCAAATCCTTTACGAAAAGCGCGAAGTCTTTTGTTATTTGGAAATAGCTATTCCCAAAGTTGATCGCGTCCTGAAGATTATCGCCGCCGTTCGTGGTGATCGGTACGCCTGGATAACACTTCTTGAAGTGTTCGGTCACATCTCCATAGAAGATTGGATCCTCGAACCACGTTGCGCCGAACATTGGCGCCAGATTATTCGCTGTCATGTAGTATTTCCAGCGCTTGTGATGCGAGTTCTGTGCTTGCTCCCGAGCGGTACGCATGGACGCGCCGCTGGAGCAGGTGTAGTAGGTAAGAAAGCACTTGCCACCTACCGCCACTTCGACCAGCATATCGCCCGGGTATATGCCTTTGGGCTCTCTCGCGAAGCTTAGTTCGGGATGCGGGTCGTCCCGTGGCTCCCGGTTTTCGGGGAGAATCGGCTCATCCTTGTAGCCYGATACTTTCACGAAATATCGCGCATCTGGTTTGAGCACGATGTCGGTATTATGAGTGCTCGGTGCGCAGTTTTTTGCGAGGATATCAGGCAACCCCATGTCGATGTCGTCATCTTTCGTTCGGGTGGGCGCAGCAGCGCCCACAACGGAGCAAAGGATACTGACCTGTTGCTCGGTGATGTGCACGAAATCGATGTTGCGATCGACGGCGAGGCGGAGATCACGTAGGATCGCCTTATCCGTTATAACTATGCCCGTTTCAGAATTGTTCTGAAGGCCACCATGGGTCAGATTGCCAGACGTCACGACGCCTACTACGGGATTTTCCTTATCTCCGAAGATATAGACTTTAGAGTGCAGTGATTGGTCGATGTGGATGACAGGCCACCGACCTGTCTGTTCCTGCACGAGTCTGCCGAAGCTCTGCATGGAGAATGGTTTGGTCAGCAGATCGTTCCCGCGCGGTGTGCAACACGTCACTAGGTCTACACGCTTTTTCGACAAGTCGATGCCAGAAAAAAGGGCATTGAACTCCATGAAGAGGAAGGGTGAAACCAGATATGTGTAGTCAAACCTTTGAAGCAGCGCTCTTATCAACTGGAAATGGTTGTTGACGGTGATATCAAAATTGCCTTCTGACGTGGTAATCGAGAGCCTGAGCTCCCCCCGATTGCTAACCACATGCATGCCGCCCCCGTATGTGCTGTGTTTGGTCCGCCGATGATACACCGGCGACAATACCCGTCCAAACGGTCAGATCGCGAGTCCTGAGAGAACAGATCAGCGCAGATGAGTGAATCAAATATTGCACGGCGACGTCCTTGCCGCTAGGAGCGTGTGCTGTCCAAGGGTTCTGCTGGACTACTTGTACGTTTCATACTGCTGGATATCCACATAGACGAAGTCGTCGTCAAGAAACTGCAGTTCCTCGACTGCAACGGGGTTCGCGCTTTTGTCGACGGATACGAGCATCGAGAATCGTACGTCGAAGTTCACGTCGGTCTCTCCGCTGACCTCTCGCCACGGTATTGCGACCTTGTCGTCCGAGTCCCAACTCGCCGTGTCCCAGTCGGGATGTGTATATGACACCTTTGCGGTCACAGTAGCGGTGTCGACCGCGAGGATACTTCCGCTGTCTTTCGTCCAACGGAAAGTTATCAAGTCCGCAAGTTGAACCTGCGTCACAGACGCCTCGTCGATCTCCGCCTCGGGAACATCGGCAACTTCAAGACCCCAATTAGATAGTTCCGCGTCAAAAAGGCCGACGACTTCTTCCTCGTGGTCGTCCAGAAACTGCTGAATCTCAGGGGCTTCGACTTCCAGTCCAAGTAACTTAAACAGTTCCGGCAAGGACTTTACCAATGTGATCTGCGGTTCGTCCTTGACTGGGCCGGCGAAGTCGCCGTCGGCCGACACGATAATCAGAGGCACGTCTTTCGTTGCCAAGACACGCAACCGTTCGAAGATAAATGCATCCGGGAATTGGTGTTTCTTGCCTTCCCCGGCAAAGAATCCAGTGCCTCCTGAATACGCTTCAAATACAGTAGATGGTCGGACTTCGTCGATCGACAGTGTCGTTGCGCCCAGTCTGGCGAACACGCGTTTCGTGCCGGTATCGAACTTCTCGGCGATCTTCCTTTTAAGGGTAGCCTTGTCAATGTGCGGCAGTTTCGTTCCTAAGGCGTCGCCAAGGATGTCGCGATAGTGATGGCGTGCGTAATCCTTCACGACCTCCTAATCGGTCTCGGTGTGCTTCTTCACCACCTCGGTCACGGTTAAATCCGTCGTAACGACCGCGATGATGCCCACATCGACGAGATCAATCAGCCGTTTGATTGTCGGGCCGCCTGGAGGCTTGCCCGTTTGAATCACTATATTAGCGTCGAGGAATACCTGACGAGGTCGCATTTTGGTCATTCGTTGTAGGCGGACTTAAACGAAGCAGTGAAGGCCTCTCCTGCCAGCTTCCTGCCTGTTATGCAAATCGGTACCTAATACTAGCACTGGCAGGTGGCCACTAGTTGATCGACGGTTGAGCGGGGTAATTCGCCGCTCTTTAACCAACCGTTCCAGACTGAAGCGCAGCTTTGTGGTAGCAGCGTTTTCCAGTCTGGTGACGACGATTGGACGGCCGCTCTGGACCACTCATGTGGTCCGATTGGGGCTCGTAGCACCGCTCGGAACCGGACATCTCAGAGGGCCATAACGGGGATCGCGCGAACGTCCGCGTCGGCCGATGACCCGCCGAATCGAGTCCTTGCCCGAATGTCCGGTACCTAAGCGGAGCTGACGTTCGAATGTCCACTGGAGAGCGAGGTCGAAGGTCCGTAGATGGCCGGCAGTCGCCCTGCGTGAGCCAGGTCGTCATCGGCTCTTCCCGACCCATTTCGGTCTTTCACTGGGACGCTGGTTCAACGGCAGATATCTGGTGCAGAGCGGTCGCCAAACAAAACTGCAGGATCCGCAGATCAACCATTGCTGACCTCCCGGGTCAATTCTGCGTGGACATCAACAGACAGATGGTCTTCCGAGCTTCGGAGTAAGGAAGAAGGGGCTCTCCAAGCGCCTTAAAGTCAGGTTGAAGTGCGTCAGGGAGGCGGCTCGTGCCTTGCAACCGCGGCTTCCCAGGCAAGCGCCCAACGCAACCCTGTGATCTCGCGACCCGCTCCGCGGTAGACGCCGCGCAACAGCCCCTCCATAGCAACGAGCCATTGCCCTGGTTTGGACGACCGCAACCGACTCAGAATGTCGCGGCGTAGTCCAGCCCGACAATCACGTCGGCGGCGTTCGTGAAGTCCACTCCCGGGTTCGCTGCCTTGCGGATTTGGACAGTGAACGCCTGTGAGAGGTCGATCCCCGAAAGCGCATTTAGCGGCGAGGGGGGCGACGTCGACAGCGCATCGGTGATCGGCGGCGCATTCGAGTAGGTCGCACCGTTGGCGAGCGTGACCTTGATCGACTTCGCCGGACTGGTCGTCTTGACGACCGCGTTTACCGCCGCACCGTCCGGGGCGCCCGCGAGCACAACGAAGATGTTGGTGAGCTTGCGCGTCTTCTCGAGCATCGGCAGATCTAGCTTCGAGACGTCGAACACAAAATCCGCACTGCTTTTCTTCTGGAGGTCGCTTAGCGCCGAGGGCTGGAGTCGACTGGCGGAGAGCATCAGCGTCTTTTCGGCCGTAGTCAGAGGCGATCCGGTCGCCTGCTGGTACAGGGGCGCCGAGAAACGCGCCGTCAGGCTGAAGGTCAGTTGCACGTCGGCAACGCCGTTGACGCCGGTCGGATTAGCCGCGGGGGGAAGCTCGATCGACCACACCGAATCGAACCCGCCCCCTTCAAACTGCATGAGCGTAGCGCCGGGCAGCCCGAAGAGGTTCATGTCGAGCGTGGAGATATCGAACTCGCTGATCGGCAGCGCGTCGGCGGGCCTGAGGGACGGCGCGAGCGCGCCGTCAGGGCCGCTGATCTGCGAAACTCCGGGATTGRCGAGCACTCCACGGATCGGAGCCCCGGCCGCCATGCGCACGACGCGCGGCGTCACCGCCCGAATCCGGAATCCGTACATTCCCGGGTAGGACGTCTGCAGAACGAGATCGCTGGTCTTGAACTGGCAGGCGCCAGTTTGCTTAAGAGCGGCGAGCGCAATCGGAAAGTCTCGCACCAGCGAGAAAGTCACCTTCAGGGGCACCATCTCCTGCAGTCCGGCGAGATGCTGCGCCTCAAGACTCGCGAGATCGAGCTGCAATTCATCCGCTCCGCCTGCGCCTTCATACCGGGCGCGGTAATAGTCGAAGCCGATGATGTTGACCGGCGCGCCCTGTTCGTAAGCGAGCGCTCGCTCGGCGAGCCAGCCTGCTCGGGCGCCGAAATCGAGGTAGCGGCGCATGGCGCGCTCAAACAGGGCCGCCATGTACGACCAGAACTCGATGTTGAGGTACCGCTCCTCCGCGTAGGCGAGCAGGCTTTGCGCGAGGCTCGCGTCTGCCTCCGCGATTTGTTGCTGAAGCCCTGCGATCGTCACCTGTTGGTTGGCGATGTCCAGTTGCGCGTTCGCTGCGACGAGATTCTGGTGTTGCAGCGTCTGAAGCTGCTGTTGCCGTTGATTGGCGGCGTCTGCCATGCTCGAGAGCGTGATGTAGCTTGCGGTGAAGGCTGCGCCGTAAACGCCGAGCACGGAAAGGCCGCCGGCGACCGCGGGCGACATGTCGACGCTCACGCTGTCCAGTCCTAGCGCGCCGGACAGGTTGAGGGTCGAGGAGGTGCTCGACGCGCTTGAGCCGAGCTCTGCAGCGTCCTTCGCGCCCTTGGCGAGGTCGCCGATCCCTTTCACGAAATCGCCGACCTGTCCGAAAAAGCTGTCGTGGTCGTCGATGTCCTTCTGCGCTTTCTTGATCTGGTCGTTGACCTGGGCGATGAGCACGTTGGCCTGCTTGATCTGGTCGTTGGCGATGGCGAGCTGCGCCGAGGCGATCTGCGATTGAAGCTGAGCGCGCTTCAGCATCGCGGCGTTCTTCATGGTGTCGATGGTCGCCTGCTCGATCTGCGCCATCGCGTTGAGGAAATCCGTTTCGGCCGACTTGGCGTCGGCGGCGAAAGCGTTGGCGCCTGCGATGAGCGTCGCGTAGCGCTGGCTCGGTACAATGTCGTCGGGATAGCCGAAGAAATTGAGGCCCGCCTCGATCTGGGCGAACCCCAACGCCGCCCGGCCCAGTTGGGAAGCTTTCGCAGGGTTGAAAGGCAATTTGCCCCATGTCGGATTGATCGGCGGGGTGTCTCCATGGAGAAAAGTGACGCCCTTGTAGAGTTCGCGCGCCCGCGCGACGTCGGAGGGATCGTTGGCTCTGTAGACGGAATCCGCCCAGGCCAGCATCGCCGCGCCCATCTGCAGCCTATAATAGGCCCGCTCGACCGGATGCAGACCGGACGGAACGAGCGCGTACAGCGTCGGATAGGGGTCGTAACCGGTGAAATCCGGAGAATCGTCGTCGCCGAAGTTCGGGTAGTAGTCAAGCGGAGAGCTCTCGACCGTGTAGGGCAAGTTCCCCCCGGCATAGAGGAGGTATCGCGCATTGAAGGATGAAACGCCCTTCCACCCGCTGTCGGGCGGGGCGCCCGCGCCAATCAGCGTCCACGCCGAGCGACCGAGGTAGCGGACAGCCTGCACGTATTGCCCGAGCGCCAGCATCGTCTGGGCGATCAGCGTCGGCAGCGCGAAATAATAGAGGTACACAAGCGCGCAGGACAGCTTGATCGTGTAAAAGCCGAAGAAGTCCTGGATCTGGTAGTCGTTCGGATTCGCGTCGTACTCGAGGTTTCCGATCTGCCACATGGTCAGAATGCCCGGGTCGCCCTTGATCGAATTCACCGGGCGATACAAGTCGTCCATTGACGCGACCGCCTTGCCGCGTCGTGCGTTGAACGCGGCCACCACTGTGTTCTGATCCAAGACCTTGTTGAAGAGTAGCGAGCCTAGCGCGGGCCAAAGCGCGTTCAAGGCATCGAGCGCGGCGCGAAACTCGTTCTGCTCTATAAGGGTCAGGGCATGCACATAGCCGTCGTGCAGCGTCAACGCGTCGAGGAAGAACTGGGCTTGCGCCTGGACTGCGCCGGCCGAGCCCGCCAATCCCTTCAGACGCGTCCGCCCCTCGTCGTCGAACGTCATGTCGAAGACGTTCTGGATCTGGACGTAATTCTCGTACGGGACCGGCTGCTGCTGCAGCACCCATTCATCATATTCCAGAAAGAACGGCGCCTTGCCGGCGAGGACGTCAGGGACGATCGGCTGGCCGAGGACGTCCGGGTCGGTGTGCGCCGGGTCGGGACCGCTCTGGAAACTGTCGCGGAAGAAGCCCTGGAGCGTATGGATGTTCTCCCACACGGCGCTCGACATGGCCGGGCCGTCGGGCCGCTCGAAGTCCGTCCGGTAGCGAAGCGAAAGTTCGCCCGCCGAGACGCCGGTGAGGCCGATCAGCGTGTCGAGATAGGCGCGCGCGGTTGCCGTCCCGCGCGGCGGGATTTTGGTGGCCGGCACGCCGAAGCCGAAGGTTGAGCCCGACGCTGTGGTCAGAATCTCGGTCAAAATAGGGATCAGCAGTTCGTTGGGCGGCGCCTGGCTGATGTCGGTCGTCGTGAAATCCTGGTGAAAGCGGTTGCGCAACTGCTGTTCGGCCTGCGCCTCGGTGAGCATGTCCGGCTGAACGTAGACGACCGTCGTGATCGTGTTTGTCCATTGGCTGCGAAGGTAGTCGCGGTAGCCGATGTCGTTGTTGCGCCGGAAGATCGGCCGTCGCCAAGCGCCGCCAGCGTATTCGACTATCCCGGAGGCGGGATCCTGGCGGAAGCGGCTCGGGTCGATTTGCCAGTCGACTGCGGAGAGAGCCGGAAAGGYGGCGAGCTTGCGGGAGACGTTATCGAGGGCGGCTTGCGCGGCCCCTGTCCGGCCTGCGCGGCCGAGTTCGTGCCGATAGGCGTCCAGTCCGCCCGGCGCGGCGAGTTCGCGCCAGGCCGGCAAGGGCTTGATTCTCCGCAAGGCCTTTTCCGGATTGAGAAAAGCCGCCTCGAGCTCGGCAATGGCGTTCTGCCGCTCCTCGACCGGCCAGCCCTTGAACAGAGAGGCCCTGCCGGCAGACCCTGACAGTTCCCGGACGAGCGCGTTCACTTGAGTGAGTCCCGCCGACTTCGCGCGCGCGCCGATCTCCGCCCATTTTGCGGCGCTAATCCGCTTTTCCGGGATCGGAACGAGGAGTTCCAGCGCCGTCTGGTTCGCAGGTGGCCCTTCGAAGGCCCTTTCGATGAGCGGGCGTTTGCCCTGCTTGTCGGTGACGGCGATCGCCCACTTGACTCCGGCGAAGTTCGTGAGAAGGCAAAGCCGCTCCGCAACGGCAAGACCCGGAAGCCAGGCGGCCGTGAAGGCGCCGCCGTCGTCGGACGTCGCAGATCCAAGGAGCGTACACGAGGCTTCGCCTGCGGGCTTTGACGGCTGGTCAAGATAGTAGACGTTGACGGAAAGCCCCGCAATCGGATCGCGGATCGCGGGAGCGCGCATTGAAGAGCGTGCCGGACAGCCGAGGCTCTGTCGAAGGCGAAGTTTTCCTCGATGATGGTGCAGCCGCTGGCTTCCTCATGACTTGCGCTCCATTTTGAAAGTGAACACTCCACCGGCTAAAGCCAGGGGCTTCGGTATCGCCGATCTGTTTCCCGGGAGCGTCGGCGAGGTCCATCCATTTTTTTTAAAGCCAGTGCCTCCCTGGCGCGGTGGCGACGGGGGGAATATCTGGACCACCAGCTAGCACGCCAGGGGGAACGCACCGAATCGGTTGGCTGGGAGTGAGTGGCATTCTTACCTCCAAGTGGTAAGTGCGCGATTAAAGGTCAGGTCACGACTGTCGCCTCGGTACACCGGGAGGAAATTTTCATCCAGTCCGGAAGCCTAGTCTGCAGTTCCCGCTGAAAGGCACACGCATGTTCCTTGTCGAGAGCGGCCATGGGCGCGCCAACCTGTGTTGCGAACCAAAAGCCACCTGCAAGAGCATCGCGCTACCGGACAAATCAGCCGATACACCGTCCGCGTACGCGCTTAGTAAGTGATTTGCCGAGTTTTGCGCTGCAGAAGCTACGCATTAGAGCCGGGCTGAGTGAGTGTAGGTCATTGTCGGGCAGGTGCAAAATCTGGTCTTTAGTAGCCGTCAATTGTTTGAGATCGGAATTCTCGCGCTTACGAAAGAGCACCCGGTCCCCGTGCCTAGTCAAAAACTGGGTGAGCCGCTCGCCGAGGCCTTTGCTGACGCCGTCGCCGCCTCAGTAGCATTTAAATGTTTCTTAAATCTGATTTAATAATGTTGCAGCACTGAAACTGTGGGTGTAATCCCTCTGGATGATACCGGTTTGAGGAACAGTTACCTAGATTCGAACTCGCATACCGAATGCTTTGACCGCTAAAAAAATTTCTCGGTGCGCCGGATTTGTCCACGCGGATCTTTTACTCTACCGGGATAGAGTCATGCCATCTCGCTTCCGGTAGGTCTTGCCATTTTGCGGTATCGCTGCTTGGATTGTTGGCCTTGGGCATTGTGCGCGAGTCCATCTGCCGAACGGTTTATCTATGAGTTCAAAGACGTGATGCCACAGTCTCGGGCACAAGACGTCATTCAATAACGACGAAAGCTTCGTTATTGTGAGGGCACTCGGGGCTAGCCAAGGTCTACGCGACCCATGTATTTGACATCTACGATCAGCGCGCAAAGAGGATTCATGAGCCTGAGAATTCATAAGCGGAGTGATCCGCAACCTGATCCGACCAAGGACTATCTCGAAAGGCTGGTGAAGCTGATTCCCGGCGAGGTAGTAGCACTCTACATGGCCGGGAAGCAGGTGATTCTTGGATCGGTTCCACCGTCCCGCACTGGTCCCCTACACCCTGAGGACAAGCCACTCTGGCTCGCGTGGACGGCGTTCTGTCTAGTCGCGATCATCCTTGTACGGGCTTATGCAACCCGAACGCCTGACAAGCCAACACAGTGGACTGCGGTCCTGCTTGCCGCCTTCTCGTATCTCGTCTGGGTCTACTCGATGGGGGATGTCTTCACGTACTGGGCCGTTTGGGATTCGCGGTTAGCCTCCCTAGTTATGCTCGGTTGGACGTTTCTGGTGCCTCTCATCTACAAGGGGGACTAGGCGGCGCTTCATCAGCATCAAGGCATTGATCGCGCTTATCTTGTTTGTCACGGGCCCTCCATCGGCGAATCTTGACGTCGAATGACTAGCGCCGCCCTAAAGGTCACCGCTAACGATTGAGTGAGGAAGACCGTAACATGGCTACTGGATTATGGTTTCGCGGGGGATGGCTTGCGCGCAGCGCCGGCCTGGTTGCCGCTTTTGCGGGGTGCCTTGCCGGCAGCGGCTGCTCCACCGTCGGCCAAGAGTTCATCGTGGACACTAGGTCACCTGATCCCACGATCTATCCACCAGGCAGCGCACCCGACAAGCCGTTGTTGATACCCCTTGAAGGGTTCACGCTTTCCTGCAGCAATACGCAGGTTATGGTGAACACCAAGGCAGGTGTCATGTCCTTCGTGTTGGCCAACAAGTTGTGGTCTGGCTCCAAGCCTTTTGGGGAAACAGTCGTGGCCGTCCTGGAGCCTGAGGCGACAGCAGACGTAGTGAGCGACGCACTGTCTGGCTCGTTCGACGAGCTTGAAGCGGGCTTGAAAAAGGTGGTGGGCCGCGAGGGTTGCGTACTCGCTCTGCGCGACGAATCAGCGACTACCTCTGCCAAGACTGCGGCGAGGGCCGCAAACATCATTCAGGTCGGCCTGCCACGGAGGTACAGCGCGATGTTGCGCAGCGCATACAACCACCGCGTCTGGCCGCAAGATGCTGGCGTGGACACGGTGGGCATCAGCGTTGACCTGTTTCCTGGGATGCGCCTGCGCATTGAAAACAGTGTGCCCATCGCCCCCGCTGGCGTTGGAAATCACGGCGGACACCCATCATCGTTTGCTGCTCCGACCTATCTGTACTTCCACGCCTTGACGGGTGCCGAACTATGCGACCCGGGCGCCAAGCCACACGACAACCGCAGCCCCGGCTATGAGTGTGTTTCACCACCCCAAGAGTGGGAAAATAAGACTTATCTCTCACCGAACGGCGGCTTGGCTAGGCTTGGGCTCACGCAGTATAACGACATGGTCGATCCGGCTGCGATGGCACCCGGGCATAGTTCCGCCAAGGCCGCCCACAAGCCGGCAGTCGTTATTCAGGGCGAGAACTTTGACGACCTCTCCTTGGRCGCATCCGGGCTCATCGACTTGTTGGAATCGAGCAGCGTCGGTGAAGGCGCACGCCGCTATTGGCGGCTATGGCTTCCCGCGCATCGTATTACGTACACCGCCACCTCCATCGCCGCCGGCGGCGGATCTACGGAACCCCCGGACAGTACGCCGCTCCTGTTTTCCGCCGACAGGATGGACGAATTGCCATACAGCGAACTGGCTGCCCCTAACACAAGTACCGAGCCCTGCACGGTGGCTACCTCTGCCCACGTAAGGTGGACCTGCTATAGCCTCCACTACCGGGTTGTACCCGTCCCGGAGATCGTCATTTGGGTGAACGGTAGGCGGCAGTGGGTCGCCATTGGCACAACGCTGCTGGATGTTGTCGCGGAACGGCTCCATGACGGATTCGCGGGGCGGTCCAGCCACTTCTCCGCGACCGTAGAGGGCCATGACGATCTCGCGGACGACATGCCAGGCACAGCCAGCGACCTCGCACGCACGATCGCCTCGTCCGTCAGCGTGGTCAGACTTTATCGGGATGGTCCCCATGCGGTCGTCTCCCAAAGCTTGGCGAAATCCACCGACGTCGCGAGGCTTTTGCGTCTTCAACTTATGCCTGGGGATGAAATCAAATGGACGAAGTAATTCTGTTCCGAATTCCGGGCACGCAACTCTTCGTCAACTGCAATCCGCCGAAAAGTGCCGGCACGATTGCTGAGGCGTCTTTCTGTTTCTTCCACGCTCCCGCCACGGCGAGGCAAGACATTACCTTTACCGAATCGCTGATGGTGAAGGGGGCGTATGCCTTCATCCCGCCGAATGCGGCCAACCCATTTTCGGTGCTCATACCGTTCCTGCAACGAGCAGCACAAGGCGACGGCACGTACTATTTCTGGATGAATGAGAAGTGGGCCAACGCGCCAGCGCAATTGCGTATCATAAATGCATCCACAGCCCAACGCCTGTCTATCACCCAGTGGGCGTTCGAAGCATTGCCCGACACTGGGACGGGCAGCGGCACGATGACCGTCACCCTTCCAAAGGGAACCGCAGTTGTATTCGACGCCGGGGGTATTTTGCTGAAAGACCCCGGCATCCAGCTCGAAGTCACCGTCTACAAAAAGACAATCAAGTTCGCCCCGGACGCCGGCTCGATGCGTATCAACATCGGCTCGGGCCCGCGCTGCGCGACCTTCGAGGGCCGCCTCTCGACTCCTGACACGGGGGAGCTGATCTCGGCCATCACGCCTCAGGTGAGGTACGCGTGGATTCCGCGCGGGAGCACTTTCCCCACTATGCGTGCTGCACGCATCCTGTCCGACCGAAGCGGCGATCATGTCGGTGTGGCAGCCGCGTTCCAGCTTCACCGATACACTTCGCGCCGGGAATATACCCGCATCAACCTCATCAGCACCAGCACCAGTGCCGAACTGGTGTCCGAGCTGCCGGACACCAGCGGGCAGCTGCTCGCCTTCCGCCCGGATGTCGATGCGGCAATCTATTTCGACGTTTCGCCGCAAGGCATCTCTCACGCTTCCCTGATGGGCAAGTTCGCCGTCAAGCCGGCGCCGTCCGCGGCATTCGCGGGCGTGGTGCCGGTGTATCGCGAAGTGATGCCGGGCAGCTCTGGCACAGAGTTCTTCCAGTTGGAGAAAGACGGCTACAACGGTGTCGAGTTTTTTCCCGCCCAACCGGCATTCGTCGCATTTGGAGCCGGCTCGGAAGAACCCACGGTCTGTAACGCCGCTACCACGGCCTGGATGGCCCCCTGTCGCACCGGTACGGCCACAGCTTTCAACAATCAGCCCTACAGCTTCGTCACACAACCGCAAGACCAGCCCCTGTTTGGCCGTAGGGACGTTGTGAAGGCGACTCAGAACGTGGATGCATACTCCGTACTGTTTGATCCGGCGCCGTTGACCGTAGAGACGCCGCCAGGCCTTCCGTTGGCAGGTCTTCCGTTCTTTCCGTTCAGGGGCATCCGGCGGAAAACGCTGGACGGAACGCAGCAGCTCGATAGCGAAGCGCTAGGTCCGATACGCAGCCGCCTCGCCGCGGAGTGGTCGCGGCAGACGCGCAAGCGCATGGGCATCTTGGACGGCGACGACAAAACGTGGATCACGACGCCGCAAGGCCTGCTCGTGCAGATTGATGCGGCCAACGTATGGCATACGATCAAGCTAGGGGAAACCGCAGACGTCTTGAGGAAAGCTTCGGATGGCTGGATGCTTTCCATCGATCGGCCAAAGGACATCAATGGCAAGCCAGTGGAACGCTGGGCCCTGCAGGAGGCGCTCAGCCGACCAGATGTGTTTGTCGTCGTCACGCGCAAGGGTCACGCCGACATACCCAACGTCAGCGATCCGCCGTTCGGCAAGATCGATCTGGCCGTCAAGATCGCCGGCTGGCCCATGGTCATCGGCTTCGCGGACACTTCGGGAGCGGCGCCAGTCACGCCGACCGCGGCGGCGCCATCCACTTTCGAGCCGGTGATGGTGATGAAGCTCAGCAAGGGGCCTATTGAGGACCTGCTGGCGGACGTGGGACGCTGGTCGCTTGCACGGATCTTCAATGCCGATCCGACAAAGTCCAGCGTGGCGGCTGTCCAGTCGTTTAAGAACCTGCAGTTACTTAGCCAGGGTTATTCACCACTGGCCGCGCCAGACGCGCCCGAGCGCTACAGGAAAATCGCCCCCGAGCTGGTTTCCCACTATCAGGAGATCTATGACAAGATCAAGGACGACAATTGGACCGGCATTCTGATCTTCAATGCCCAAACACCCTTCGATAAGGTGCCCGACGACGTATCGGTCGTCACCCAGGGGGGGGCCAACGTCGAGGCATTTGCGGTACCGGTCTTGGGCATCGACGTCAGCCGCGTGGTGCCGGACAAGGATGGCGTACTGGTGCTTGAAAAAACATCCGCCTTTGGCGCGATTCATTTCCACGCACCCGCACCAATGGAGTCGAAGGGCGATTTCAAGTTCGAGTTGCGTACCCTGAATGCGGTGTTCAGCAACTCAGAACTGCGAACTTTTCTCGCATCAATGCAACTACGCCTCAGCCGCTTTTTCGGAGCTGAATCTTCGGAAGATGAGTCAGTCGGCGACAGCCGCGTGCTGGACATCCTGGCACGGTATGAAAGCAAGTCGGCAGTCGGCGGCACTGGAGAGTACGTGTTCCGCGCACTCGGACGGCGAAGCATGAAGTTCAAGAGCAGCGATTTCCTGTCCGGCATGGCGGCGACGCGAATTGACGTCACTTGCAAGCGGAAGGGTGATGAGCCACACAGGTACGTTGAATCCAGATTCGGCTTGTGGGGTGAGCTTGAGTTCGGATCGAAATTCTCCGGCGTTTCCGGAATGAAAAAGATCGAGTTCGAAAATGCAGCCCTCATCATGGGCCAGGGCAAGTTCGACATTGACATTGGCAATATACGTGTCGACTTCAAAAAAGAGGGTGCCAATTCGGACGGGGGCGGCCTATTGGCCAATTTCCCTCTCCAGCTTTCCGCAATGCGTTGGGCTTCGCTGGGCGGTTCCCTATCGCTGCCAAGCGTGGGTTATACAGGCCTGTCGCTTCCAGGTCTGGTCGGATTTGACGCGCCGTCGTTTGACTTCGGTCTGGAGCTGGACCTCAATCTAGGATCCATGGGCAAGCTCTTCGAAGCAGCCAACTTCCTGAAGGCGAGAATCATCATTGGCTGGTACGACGTGAAGAACCCCCTTAAGGGCTTTAGCGTCGGCTTCCGTTTTGACGGCGGCAACGGTCCCCTCGACATCGGCATTAACGGCGTGCTGCGGTTGACCGCGGACTCCGTCAATGTCCAAAGTTACGATGAGCCCAACGGCATCGGCATCGGGCTGCTCAATCCGCAGCTGGAAGTCATGGGATATAAGGTGCCTCAAATGCCGTCTGACACACTTGTCGCGTTCATTCCTTCCGGCAAGGACAACGTTGCCTGGGGATGGGCGCGTAGCAAGACGGAAGTCGGCCCGCTGGTGTTCGACTACTTCGCCATCGGGCAGCGGATGCGCTTGGTGCCCGATGGTGCGTTCGGACTCGACAAGAATCTTGAATATATTGTCGGCAAATCGAAGGACCTCCTGAAACCGGCCGACACAGCCGGTAAGGCCAAGCTTCCCAAGATTGGTGAGCTCTATATTCCGGAGGCCGGCTGGGGGGTGGTGGCCAGCGGCAACCTCTATTCCTTCAAGTTCCAGTTCGTCTTTCTGGATGGGCTTGACCGGTACGGCTTGGGGCTGGACATTCCAAAGCTGGCCAAGATCGACGTCATCTACCGCAAGCTGTCCGACGGGCAGGGTGTGTTCTCCGCTGAGATTGAGCCAGGGTTCCGAACCTTGGAAATGGGGGCCGCCACTGTCACCCTGCCCGTCCTGGGATTCGATGCGGTAACGAACGGGGACTGGTCCATCAATATTGGCTACCATGGCAATGATTTCAGCCGCGGAACGACAGTGCAAGTCCTGCCGTTTCTCGGTTCGGGCGGCATGCGTTTTGGAAAGCTCGACTGGCAGTCGTCCTACGTGCTGAATTCACCAGACTCACCCAATTTGCCTGTCGTCATGGCATTGAAACTCGATCCTGTCATCGAAATGTCGCTGGCAGCGCGCATCGGGCTGGGTAAGGAGTTCCGGGAGGGCGTCTTCGCCGCTGGCATCACGCTCTCCGTATATGGCATCTTCGAGGGCGCGGTCGGCACGCCCAACCATCCCAAGTTCCCGTCAAACCGCGCACGACGCTACATCAGGATCGACGGAACTGTCGGCTTGCTGCTGGAGATTTTCGGTGTGGCGAGTTTCTCGCTCATCAGCGCGGTCGTAAGCATCCGGGTGTGGGTCGAGGCTGGAGTGACCTTTGAGTCTTACGCACCGGTGCTGTTCCATGCCGAAGCCGGCGTCAGCGTGTTTGTCCGGTTTGTCATTGCGCGGTTTTCGGTATTCGGCCGTAGCTGGGAAATCGCCATTGAATTTAGTTTTGCGACCCGCGTCCGGTTCAGCCAGAAGATCGTAGACTCGTTCGACGGACCGCTGCCTCCCGAGATAGGATTGCCTGCCCGCGCGGCCTTGTCTGCTGCCATGTTGGCAGAGCTTGCCTATCAGGAGGCGCAGCCTCTCCTGTGGGTCCCGCACAAACTGGCCGCTGCGCCCAAGGTATTGCTCTGCGCCGTCAGCGTCGAACCGATGATGTCGGCCTCGACGCCCGTCATGCAGCCAATGCTGCTGGCCTCCGCCGTCACCCCGGGCTCGGGCGGCCTGGACGACTTCTGTGCCCAGCTTTTTGAGTGGGCGCTGCGCCTGTCTCTCGGCGTGGATCCGGCGGGGCAGACGCCGGCTCGAGTCAAACTGTCTGCGCTCCAGACCTTGGCCGGCCGCGTCACACCACCAAAAGGCGGGTTGTCCCGGTGGGGAGCCGAGCCGCTCGACTTTGCAGCCGTGGTGGGGTTCATCGACCTGCATTTGCAGCTTGAACTCGTGAACATTGATGCTTTGCTACGAGCGCAGACATCGCTGCTTGCTATGGCCGGCAACGCCGCGCCAAAGACCGCGCAAGGCATCATGTTGCCGTGGTTGGCCGACATTGCTGTGAGCGCCGCTTTCGATGACGCCAGTGCCGCATTGATCAGGGACTTTCGCAGCACCCACTCGACCCCGATCGACGACGAGTGGGAAGATAGACTGCATGCCCTGCTGTCCGAATCGATGCCTGACTATCCCAAGGATAAGGCGACTCTGCTGAAGTTGGCCTATATCCAAAATGGCTTGCATGCATTATCAGCGGGTACCAAAGAGGCGCTGGATGCCATTACGGAGGACTGGGCCGCGGCCCTTGTTCAGGGCATTGTTCATCAGGCCCTGCGCATCGCACGGAAGATGACCGAGCAGGCGGGAGCATCGGACACCGAGCCTGACGTGGAGCTCGCCAAGCTGCTGAGTCTATTGAAGGCCCCGGACACCGGTGGCAGCGTCTGCATCCAGGTTGCGCAACACGCAAGCACTTTCCTCCACCACGGTCTGCGCGTACCCGCGGTAAGCGCGGCCTCCAGCCTGGCGCTGCCAGAACTGCTCAAGACCGAGATCGGCATGGCCCAGCTGAATGCGCAAGGCCAGGAATGCGTGCTGTCCTTCAGTCCACGGCCAGGCTTTTCGGGCCGCTGGATCAAGGGTGCAACCACGCACAACTCATTCAAGACTGCCGACGCACTGAAGGCGATGCAGGAGGCAAGCAAGGCGCTGGATTCCCGCAAGATCAAACTCACGCTCGAGTTGGAAGACAGCCTTGAGCAAAAGACAATGCAGGCGCGGCGCTTTGTGGCCCGCACCTTCATTCCGCTGGGCAAGCCCGGCGCGATGGCCGCCAACCTGCGCATGGCTGCAGTGCCTGAAGCCTTATTCGCCCTGTCGCAAGGCCGGGCACTGCCGCTCACTATCGACGCCGCCTTGGAAGATCCCAGCGGCAGCGTGAAGCCGCGCCCGATTACGCCGCGTTGGTACGTCAAACTGGAAATCCGGCTCGAGGCTGCGGCGACGTCTGCCGCGGGAAAGCTGGGAAAGGAGGGAACGGCAGGACGCGCTGTTTATTCCGTACTGAGCGTCGACCCGCGCATCCGCGAGCTGATGGTCAACATGAACAGCGCGATGGGTCCGTCCTTCGTGACAAAGGCGCGACTCGGCTTCAAGGTCGATGGGGAACAACCTGCAGTCCCATTCCATTTTCTGGAAGATGAAGAAGCCTTCTTCTTCACCTCGAACATGTCGGTTGAGCCCAATCCGCCGGTGCAGCGCGCCGCCGTTGCCGCCGGCGGCACGCCAGATGCGCCAACCTTCAGTCGCTTGGGCGACAGCATGGCCGTCGCTCAGATGCTATGGATGTCCAATACGGTGAATTCACCCGGGTTCCATCTAGGGTTCGACAAGAACGACCCGATTGCGCACCTCTTCAAGGGAGGCGCAATTGCGTCGGTTTCGGTGATATTTGAACTATCCCCGTTGCCACATTTCCTGCCGATAATTGATGGGCTACTCCTTGATGCGGCGGAAGCCGCCTCCGGATGGGTCGTCAGTTTAACCACACCGCAAGTAACCGAACTTACCTCGGACACCCCTGACGGACAAGCCGCTATCCTCGTTACCAGGGAAAACCCACTCTATGGCTTGCCCGCCCGGATCACGTCAACCCAGGAGGACGCGCTGTACCTTGCCGCAAGGTACGAGTTGGTCGACTACTGGACGCAGGAGAAGGCAGCCAATATTCAAGGCACAGCAAGCCTCGAACTTAGCCGGGACAGCGTCATGCCGGTGCGCGTTCACATGGACGAAAGCGAGCAGGCGGCACTGCCACCCGGCGGACAGCCGCCCACCTGGCCGCACCGTATTTTGGTGCCACTTGCAAAGATAGGCCAGCGCACGGCCATGCGAAACGCAATGGCCAGTGTCAAGTCTGCGCCTGACGCCAGCCCTTATGAGTTTGTCGGCACCGACCTTGCCACGCTGATTAACGTCGGCGTGCGCGATGGGGCGGGACACTTCTTGGAGGACGGGAAGCTCGACGTGACATGGAAAGGCGACACAACGATCCGCTATCGCGACGCCCTATTCAAGCTGCAGGAATTGCCAGGTATGAGCGCGACATGGATGCCCGCAAAAGGCGGCGCCAATGCCGCCGCGATCGAGTTCAACCTAACGTGGAACGCGGACCTGTTGTACAAGGATGATCCGAAAGCACCACTGCCGCCCGAGCGCAGGCAGGCTCTTGTCGAACAATTCAGGCGGTATGTCACCATGGTCCGCATGGCTGATTTCGACGCAAATATTCGGATGACGCTCGATGGGACGGCGCTAGGTCAGCCTGTGGGGGTCAAGCCAGCCGTTCTGGCCTGGCTGGAGGCGGTCCACGCCGAGCTCGAAGCGCCGGGTGCGCCCAAGGCGCAAGACTGCAAACTGCCCACGGTCAGATTACCGCAGGCATTATTCCCCGCCACAACGGCGAAGCCAGCGCAAATTTCCGCTGAGATGGTATTCAGCCGTCGGCAGGACCTTTGCGACCCCCGCGTGACGAAGACCAGTGACGATCTGTGGTTCGCGTCTTCTCCCATCGGGCCGAAAAGCCTGCAGACTTCACAAGACTGGGTCGACTGGTCGGAGCGCATACGCGTCGCTTTCGGAGGAACATTCACGCTGCTGAGGAAGGTCGAGGGGCGTATAGAGCCGAGTCGCAATCGTGCCGAGGGGGCCACAGTCTGGCTGTTGCGCCGAAGCATGTTGTCCGTGCGCAGTCCAAAGGCAACGTCGGCCTCATACTTCGCCCCCACGCCGCTCGCCAAAACTTTGCTCTCGGGCGTCGCCAACGTGACGATGCCAGATGGGCAACGAGAGGACATCGAGGTTAAAGATGTCGACCTCAATGCGGTTGCCGGCCGCGCCTCTTCCGCCCTGGAAACGATGATGGCGGCTCCCGCTGGCGAAAGCCTTTGCCGCATTGTCCAGCCCGCTGGCCTATATTCGCGACTTGCCAAGGCCAAGAAGGGTGTCGCCGACGCCATGGCGCAACGGCTCGAAACCATTCTCGATGACAAAGCCACGTTGCCGGACAGCACGCTCCTCAAGTTCCGCGATGCTTCGCGCGCCGATACAAAAACGGCTTTCGCAGCGACTGCGGTCGTTAACGTTAACCTTCCTGGCGCGGTGGCTCAAGGCCACACGACGTTCCTTTGGGGCACCGTGAGCGTGTCGAGGACACCGGACCAAAATGCTACCATCGCGTTCTCGCCGATCCGAATACCACTCTTGGATGCGGGTGTTGCGGGGAGCTTTGATGTCGTGGTCCGCTGGGCTGACCCCGGCACGGACCCGCTCGCCAGGGTAGCGGGTGCGATGTCGTTCACGCCACAGTACGTGGAAGTCAGATCCGGTGAGGACATCGTGGGTTATCAACCCAGCGACTGGTATGAAATTCTCTGGACAGGAGAGATCGGCGGCGCCAACACAATGAGCATCCTTCCGGCATCAGGCTCCGAATGGACGATTCCCCTCCCATTGCGCCTTGTTCCACCGACGCCTGCCATCTTGCGGCATCAGATTGAGTCGGCTACGCCAGATTTGAAAGCACCCTTGGCGAACTACATTGCCAACGCGCGCGAGTGGGAATACCTGCTCGCGTTCATGACGCCGAAAGAGAACCACGACACAGCCTTCATTACGGTGAGGTTCGACGAGGACAGAACTGTCAGGTCGATGGGCGCTAACCCGCTCTTCGTCGCGCTGGCAACCTTTGCGAAATACGAAGAACGTGTTGCTGAACTGACGGGACAACTAGCGGCGGGCGTCGAACCGGACGCCAAGAGCGTCGAACTGGCGGTGCAGATTTTCGAAAGGATCGCCGCCAATCTGGGTTCTAAGGACGAACGTCTTGACAGCCTAGAGGCTGCGAGCAGCGCCAGGCTCGTCGACCTGGACACGGTCTTGCCGGTTGGCAAGCAGTTGGGGGAAATTCATTGGCGCACCCCCAAGGTTCCGAACAAACCCGTTCGTGCCGCGCTTCTCCATATCGACCAGGTGGACAGCGAGGAAAGAGTTGTCGCGCCCTATGACGAAACAGATGCGACAGTCCGGTACCAGCCTTCTACCGACGTGATGGCCGCCTTTTCTGGTATCGCCAACCTTTCGCCGCGCAGATTGACGTTTTCCGGTCTCGACGTAATGATAGAAAGCTGCGCCATGCCCACCCTCGTGGCAAAGCGTAATGCGCGCCTGCTCGACGGCGCCGCCATCTCCGAAAGCTTCATTTTCGAGACCGCGAGTGTCAGCACGCCAAATGCTCTGGTGCCGCACTTGGCCCACACCGACACTTACGATATGTCGACGGGCGATCAGGCGACACGCTCGGTCGAATATTGGCTGGAACTCCTGGAGAAGACGCTCTTCGACGGCGCCGAGCGCGCAGGCTTTGCAATCGACGTCTCGGCGCGGCTGAAGCTTCAGCTAGTGCAAGATGGCTCGCCCCAGTCGAGGATCTACTTTAAGGCGCCGTTGCCATCCATCAAGGGCGCTCCTGCGATGAAGGATCCTCAGAACAGTTCTCCGGACTGGTACAAGACACTTGCCGGCCACCTACTGACTTACATCAGGCGCGTGGGACCCGATGCCGCGAAGAACGGTTTCCTCGAACTCAAGGTACAGGTATTTTCCCTATCGGGTTCGGAGTCGAAGCGTCCCGCCCTGTCCCTTGAGAACCTCCAGATTCCCTTGTCGATGCTTTCCCCGAAGGCGGCGTTTGACGACCTGCAAATGGTCAGGCGCCTGCCAACGGATGCCGCGCCGCCGCTGCGCCAGATCGCGGCCTACATCTATGCGAGAAGCCGCACGCTGTTGGCTCCAGAAGCAGTTGTCAAGCAGGCTAGAAGCGAGCTGGCGTCATTCGCGTTGTCACGGGGCCCGAACGAACTGAAGAGCGAGGCTCTGCCGTCGCCAGCGGAACTGTCGACCGCCATGGGGCGCGAAGCATGGGTGAACAGTGCGGCTGCGGCAGTCGATGCGCTGTCGTCCCGCAGCACATCGCCGTATGCAGTGCTGGTGCTAGGCCCCGCCGATGCAACGGGCAACGCGCCGGAACCGCGCGTACGGCACTGGGCCATGGCCCTGGACCCGTCGCTTGTGGTGCGTGTCGCGGGGCCGATGGCCGGCGTGTCGCAGGACGGTCAGGACCTCGGGAATCTTTACCTCTGGGGCATTGCGAGCCGTGCCGCTCACCCTGTCGGCAAACGCACCAGAGGGCGTCCAGAATCGCCCGCCAACCATGCTGTCAAGCGCAAGACCGACAGGAGCAAGAAGTGAAGGTTGGATACGGAAAAGGCAGTAAGTTCGAGATCTGCACAAATGGCGGTCAGTGTGTCCCAGTAACATACCCGCTGACTGAGGGGCACTGCGTGTGCTTTGTTGAACAATTGCAAAACAGAGGCTCGTGATGATGCTAGTTCTTAGCTTTCAGGGACACACTGTGGGCACTCCGGTGCCCAATCCAAGTCATCATGTAGGATTCGTTTCTATCCTCGTTCGCGACTCTACGAACCAGATCATGCAACCACTGCGGATCACCAGTGGCGCAGGGATTGTTGGTCTGTCCGTGGGGTGGGGGGCCCAAATCGACTTTAAGAGCTCCGTTACGAGTTTTGAACTGGTCCTCGGGTGTGGCGCAACGCCGGGCGTCGTGGAGGTATTCGACAGCGGAGGGCAACTTTTGCATCAGATCCCCATTGATGCCTCGGGCCGCGCCAGTTACGCGGCCAACGACATAAGGCGGCTGTTTGTGCGCTCGCCCGAGGACGAGACTTGTCTAGCCCTGTTGAAACTTGAAGGTGTCGCCAAGACAGCAGCGGCGAGGGAGGGGCTCTTCGATCAGAGCATCAATCTCGACGAGGAGTTGAGTGACGCCGTCTGTGCGGAGGTTGTCTTTGGCGAGACAGCGACGCTGCGTGCACCCAATGCAGAGGCGCAACTGGTCAGCGGTCGAACATTCATTGCGGCTGTTGCTTTCGATCGGTATCTTGATGACCCGACACGATTCGCCCCCAGAAAGCATCCGACAGCAAAGGAACTCCAGGACCCGTCCATAAAAAAGCACTGGGACCTGTGCAACGATGCAGCCAAGGCGGGACGCAGTCCGGATATCGGAAACTGTCGCCATTTCGTCATTTGGCCAATCGATCAAGACGGTAAGGCACCCGCCAAGGCGCCGGCGATTCCTGATACTTGGCCTTATGACTATGCTTCGAAAATTGTGGAGCGATATGGACCTTTCAAGAGCTATGGTCAGCCCTCTGGAGATAACATTCACATTTTTAAGTATTGCGGCGTCCCGTGAATCGTGCGGTGAGCAGCCGCAAGTGATTTATCGTGGGCCAGACTTTTGACTCTGGTAACGAGAAGGCCACGGTCTCGTAATGGAGCCGGCCCTTGGGTCGAGGTAGACCGTAGCGCTTTAACCGGACGAAAGGATCCGCAATGCTTCCCTCTACCGAATGGAACAGCCTCGTGCCCAGCGCCAATCGTTTCTATTCTCCGAACCGAAATGCTAGGAAACCTGCATCTCTCAATCCGTCTCATATCGTGGTGCACGTGGCAGGTACCGATAGTCTTGCATCGGTGAAGAAGACCTTCACGGCTGCTAATGGTCGGGCAGACGGCCCCACATCTACTGCAGCTTGGCCCTGCCCGTCGGCACCGTATGTGCAGACATGATAGCGCGATCCCTTTGGCCAGCGTTCCAGTATAGGAGCGGGTCGGTAGCGCATCTTTGGGGGCCTCGTTGCTCGGATGCCGGAATTCGTTTGTCGGCGCATCAGTTTCGAGATGGTCGACGGCTGGAGTCGACCCGTTCCAGTCTCTCAGCTTTGCTTTGTGCCACGACCGCTTTCAAGGTGAAGCGGCCCTTTCACATCGGCGTCGCAGGGGGCACGCGCGGATTCTGCATGCCGCCAGAAACCTACGCCGGTGAGGCCGCAGCACGAAGATATTTCACATACAAACGATCCGTTGATCACACATCTCCTTGGTTACCCTTCGCCGTCGAGCCCGTATTGCATATCATCGTTGGGTTTGGATCCCACAGCAGCGCCGTTTGTAGGTTACGACTGCTTACACGTATCAAGGGAAGGCGAAACGAAATTGAGAACGGCTTGCATGAAGGACTGTAGACCGGTGGGGCAAGAGTCTGCATGCAACCTTTCCAAAGCAGCACGGTTCCAACGCGCTCCTTTTGCGATGTCTGAACAAAGCCACCCCTCCAATTCGCCACAAGGAACTACGAATAGACCACTTTCGCCTAAGAGCGAAAGTAGTTCGTCAATCTGTATCCGGTCGTTGCTTTCGAAATAATCCACCCCTTTGCGTTTAACATCGTCCCACTTGGATTTGATACGTACGCTCGAAACGAGCGTCTTCCTCGCAGTCCGCAGGTCGGTGTGTTTCGTTTCCAGCCATTGCCGAACCGAGGTTTCCATCGATTCCAGGATGTCCGTTTCGCTCGCCTTCCCGACGGAGGTGGCTATCAGGCTTCTCAGCTCGAGAATCCGTGCGCTCGGTGCACTACCTGTGAGCGCCTCCAAAGTCGCCTCGAGCGTCGCTTGAGAGTTCAGTATGTCAATGTCAGCAATTACACAGACCGGTGTTCCTGCCCGCCGGAGAGTTTCAACGGGCGTCTTCATCGCATCTTTGCCGTTACTGTGTATAAGCAACACCTCTTCGTCACCGGCATCGCGAAAAAATCGGTGCAGCACAGTCTGGTAGACGGCTCTGTCTGGGTCACCTTCACAAACGACTACCCCGCGGTGGAATAGTGCGTACGCGCAAAGGCGTGTCAGTCGATGAATTCGTACTCGCCAGTGTAAGGAACAGCTCCCGCCTTCTTTGACTCTGCCAGGTATTCAGCCGCGTGAGTCCGCGCAAACACCGGCAGCAACGTTGGATTGCACTCGAGGAGCGAAAAGACGTCCCGAAGGTAGATTTGTCCTTCAAATCGCACCGCATCAATGAGATACGCGAGAGCGTCTGCGGTCACATCGGAGCAAACAAATTCTTCGCCTCCCGCTTCGCTATCGTCGCTCCACGTCAAAAATTCCAGGCGACCGCCGGTCTTAAGGACAAGTCCTCTCATCTGGCTTTTCCTAGTATATTCAGCTTAGTCGATGCGTATTCTAACTCTGCCCCCTCGCCGGAGGTGAGCTCAAAGTCCCCGACTTCAAGTCCAAGGGGTAGACCATAGCCCTCGCCGAGCGCATATCGTCGACGCCCCCGGCTCGCACCTGGTTGAGCGCCTCTCGGATACGCAACTACTAGGACAGCGCGCTGCCGGCCATAGCTGGGATGGCCACGGCGACCTGCCCGAATGGCTTCAGCGCGCGGTAAATGCAGGCCAATCGCCTGAACATTTCTGGGTTTCGTGAGCACGGCAATCTGGCTAGCAGCCACTATAGTTTTTACGGCCGCTCGCAGTAATCGTGTACGTACCCCCACGAGGCCCCGTGTAGCACGTTTGCCCGGACACCGTCGTGCGAGGTGCTGCAAAGGCATTCGTCGCTCGGCTTGGAGGTGTACGAGAAGCATCAGGAGCGATAAGATTGGCGCTTCCACCTCCGCGGTGACAATGGTAGTCACCCGTCTTTCGATTGGTATGGCACCCAGCGGCATCCAGGCCTCCGCCATGGGCGTACACAGAAGTGGAAAACGAGATAGAACATAGAAGGACAGCAACGACGCCGTTGGCGACGGCCTGAAGACTGCGGACATGTGCGGCAATTGGTGCGCTCATACGACCCTCTCCCGTGGTTGTTATTCTTGTGCTCGGAAGCAGCTCGCCGTCCGCCTTACCGAGAAGGCCCTATTCTCGAATCTGCCGCGTTGCCGAGCCATCCTGCTATAGGGGTAGGTGTTGGCCGCTCTTTCGCCTTTATCTACGAGCACAACCAAGAGGAAAGTACCTTGGCGGACATCCTTCTCGCGACACGCAGCCGTTTGGACCTTGGACGGCAATGTTGCGCCGGCGACCAGAACCAGCCCGTGAAAGATGGGCAGGCTTCGCGGGTGGAAGCCTGCCCCAAATGTTGACAAGGAACTGGCGTTCCTGAGGTTGTTAACGTCAGTTCGGCCCGCACCTTTCGCATTTTTTGTAAGTGACGGAAGCGACTCGCGTGAGCGTCACCCCTCAACGCCACCTCATTCAGCCTTTGACTTGTGGAAATATTCTTGGATGAGCTTGGCCGACTCCTCCCAGAGTGCTGGTGCACCGCGCTCGATAGGTGGCCGGTAACGTGCAAGGGCCTGTCCTTCAGTGACCTGACACTCCACCCAGCTGCCGCCTCCTGTTGCGGCGTTGTGAAGCAGCGGCTGAAAGCGGTCCAACGCTTTCGCAAACCTTGCGTCGTTGCTATCGTACGGCACCACGACACAGCCGCCGAACAATCAGCAATGCTGAGAATGGTTTCATGGCGATTCGGCAAAGGTGACAAACGCGGAGAGGCCAGGCTGGCTTTTCAGCCAACCCGCGCTCTCCGCAAAGCTCCTGCACTCAGGCTACGTTGCAGCGGCCGTCGCCCCGGCAACGCCCCCTCGGTTAGCTCGATGGGAGCAGCTTATTGCTTCTTCGTCTTATCCACGCTGGCTGCGGCCTTCGCGGCTTCGGGCTGAGCCTCGGGCTTCGCCATATCTGCCTTGGCCTTCATCTTGTCGGAATCATTCTTTGCTTCAGACTTCGCCATACCAGCCTCTGTATGGACGGCCTTCGTCTTGCTCGCCTTGTGGTGGGTGCCCTTGGCGGCGGACTTATTGGCATCCGCCTTTACGTCAGTCTTCTCCTTATTGGCGCTGGCTTCAACCTTTGCTTCGTCGCCCTGCACGCTGACACTCTTCTTGTCCTTGTCGGCTTTTGCCTGCGTGGGGCTCTTTTCCTTGGCGACCTTTACCTGGTCTTTCGTCACCCCTGATTGCGGCTGAGTCGCGGAAGCTGGCACACCAGTCTGCGCGAAGACGGTACCGACGAGGGCTGCAGAGGCGAGAGCAGCGAACAGCTTCTTCATGACGTGAACTCCTGATGGATTTTCGGCAGCTCGGCAATGCGCCGTGCTTACCTGCGATAACGGTACTGTCCTGAGCCGAGTTGACTCAGAACTCGTGACAATCCGTAAGTTCTGAAACAGGCAAGCTGAGGTCATGAGCCCGGACGGATGCGCCTTCACCCTCAGCACGGGTCTTCGTCAATTCGGAAGTACTCCGACCTCGGTCCACGCAGAAGATGCTCGGTTGTGTTGTAGCCCCAAAGTCCGGCTGGACATCCAGCGCATCAACGTCGCCGTTACAGAAAGTCACTGCTGTGCAAATCCGCTAATACACCTTGGAACCATGCTGACCTAGAATCTCTGCAAGAGAAAAGGGAGAAAATCATGCGAAAGACCGCAGCGCTCTTGCTCCTAGTCGGCGTTACCGCGCTTGGCTCCAACCTGGCTCAGGCGCGGGTGGACGTCGGCATTGGTATTGGCATCCCTGTGCCAGCTGTTGTCGCCCCGCCGCCCGTCTACTACGAGCCAGCTCCCGTGGTGGTTCAGCCGCCGCCAGTGGTAGCGGCTCCGGCCTACTATTACGACGACTGGCAAGGCCGTGCATGGAGAGAGCGCCAATGGCGCGAACAGCGATGGAGGGAGCACGAATGGCGGGAGCGCCGGCGGGAATGGCGGCGCTGGCATGACGACTATGATGACTAGCATGCGCGAGCGCTAGGCGTGGGTAGCCGACTACTTGGTCAACGACTTGAAGGACTGATTGGACCGTCTTGGGTAGTCTTCTGTCGTTTCCGGCCGGGGGTCTTCAAGGTTTGATAGCTGACCGCGCACCCGCGCATAGCTGGCGGTGCCAGTAGGGCGGGCCAGGAACAAGCCGCCGACTGAAGGAGCGTTCTCCATGTTGCCCGTTGCCGCGCGCATCACTTTTGGTAAAACACTGCCATAGCTTGCTGTCCGCGGAAGAACGATATTGGGGGCGTCGGAACTCACCGACGTCACCTACAGGAGAACATCATGCACAGCTACAATGTTGACCCGAGCAATCCGAACTTTCCGAGCCGCACCGGCAACCCGTCCGGCCCCGGCCGCGGCAACAACCCGCCGGCGAAGGGCAAGTAATACGTTCGGCTACTGGTTGCTCGTTTATGCTGCCTTGGCGAGTTCCGCTAGGTCAGCGCCTTTTTCACGGTGATAGTCCAGCCAGTAGGGATAGCGCGCGGCCGCCCACGATTCGAAGTCGGGGTGGCCAAAGGGATAGGCGGGCCACGGCCACATTGCTGGGGGCTCGCCGTTCTCGCGCGAGATGACGGACAGTGATTGTCCAATGTACCCCAGCAAGTTGATAAGTTTCGCGGCAGAGTGCTGTCGATACAGCATGTCCTTCGGGTTCCGTATGCCGTGGGCCGCTATCAGTTTCGTCATTCTCTCAAGGTCCGGGAAGTGCTTTCCCGAACTCCAACGATACAGCGTGCCAATTTCCACTTCGGGCACGACGCTGGCTTTGTCCAGCATCGCGGAAACCGACGAAACCCTCAGGCGACGTTTCAGTTCATCAAAGAACAGGCTTGCTGGATTGCGAAGACGTCTGCTCTGAGAGGGTATCAAGCAGGCAAACTGCGGTGACTCCAGCCCCTTGTTCTCTGCCTCATCAAGGTCCCAGCCAGCCAACCACCCCAGGTGTGCGTCCATGGACATGGCGGCCGTAAGGGCAGAAATGGCTTGCAAGTTTGGAGCTTTGCGTAGAACCTCCAGCGCCTCTGGCCAAAGTAGGGTGCTCAGAAGAGGATGGTTGGTCATGAAGTCGGCCGCCCCGGCCGCATCACCGGCCTCAAGCAGCT
The DNA here is from genome assembly GCF_056398885.1 of Cupriavidus sp. 01T418. Taxonomy (NCBI): domain Bacteria; kingdom Pseudomonadati; phylum Pseudomonadota; class Betaproteobacteria; order Burkholderiales; family Burkholderiaceae; genus Cupriavidus; species Cupriavidus sp. 01T418. The sequence goes on along the minus strand of NZ_JBFTQG010000003.1, from coordinate 258,036 downwards.
GCTGAGTCTGCCGGCCCGAGCGTTCCAGCACGGCCAGATAGCAATGTTGGCGCTGCCATTCGCTCACCTCAATACCCAACCCAAAAAACAGAGTTTCTATAAACGTCAGGGATTCAACGTACTGTCTGGCGTCTGCGCATCCTCCGATTGCCCGCTTCAGGTCATCGATGAAGGCTGGTGTGGCGTCTTGCGACCCGAGCTTTTCCAGCATTTCGTTCAGGGCTTTCAATACCAGCTTTTCCCTGGGATTGCCTTGGGCCGCCAGCCTCGTCAGCCGCCTGTACGCGTTCCCGGCGCCCGTTTCGGCAAAGGCTGCCTGCACGGACATGCCGAACAGCTTGAGGTAGATGTCCGGCATGTAGGCAAACAGCCCAACCCGCGGAATAGGAGCCGGATGGCCATCAAAGGGGTAACTAAACAGGACTTGTGCATTCATTGGCTATTGCGGCCCCCATTGTTTGCCCTTCAACTGCGGCAGCCACGCAGAACGCTCAGCTCGCGTTCTCCGGTACTCGCAGGCTGAAGACTCCGTAATGGAGCCGAAGGCATTCATTGCCCCGGCTTTACATGCTGCCCTTTTCGCCCAACCGTTGCCCGATGTATAGGTGCGCACCATACTTCGTCACCAAGTTCATGTACTGACTTGATAGTAGCTCGGCCTCTTCGACCTGAGCGGCAAAATCTTCCAAAGTCAGGTCGATTGATTTATCCACATGGCCGGGCGACATATCCCAATCGAGCGGCACAAAAACAAGCAACGGTGTCGCGTCACAGAGCCTTCCAGATTCTGTGTGCAAATGCTTCCCTGGAACACCCCAGCGACCGTGGGCATAGTCGTTGCGAAACCCGCGTGCTTTATTCGTGCGCTTGAACCAAAGAGCGAACTCCCGCTCGCCCTCAGGGTTCGGCCTCGTCCACGCAGCCCGAATCAAACGCTCCAAAGCTTTCAGGCGGCCCTTTAGCTTCGCTTTTTCAGGTTCGAGGAGTGTTTGAATTTCCGGGTCTTCCTCATAGCCCCAGTAGCGCAATTGCAGCCCTACAGTGAAGTCCAGCCTGGCAACGGCATGGACCAGCCGGCCGAGCAATAGATGAAACGCGCTCTCGAAGTCGGTCTCTGCAATCTGACGCCATGCATCTGCTCGCTTAGGTGAGCCCATCAGCGTTCTACCTTGAGCCTAACGTGTATGAGGTCGTTTTAGACACGACGTCTCGAGCTATTGACGGCCTATTCTTCAGCAATGAGGAATCGATTCGGATTCTTACCCAGCCATGCAGGAGTACGACCACGGCCCGACCAAGTCTTACCAGTCTTGGGGTCACGATACTTCGGCGGCAGGGGCTCCTTGGCTGCCTTCTGCGCTCCACTGCCCGCCGGTCGACCGCGACGGCGCCTGACGACGAGGTCATCCACGGACAGACCATACTCTTCCATCAAAGCACGAATTTGCTCGATGACGGCAGTAACCTCGGTGGAGCGTGCTTCAGCAAGCTGCGCTTCCAGTGCTTCCTTTTGGGCCATCAATTGCTTGTAGGTCGCCATGCTCTCTCTCCTTAGATTAGATTTTCTCCGCATCATACTCCGGACACCTTACTTCACACCCGGCATCTGTGACCGGTCGGTCTCGCGATAGTCCTCGCCCCAACGCAGTTCCAAGTCAGACAGCCACGTTTCTTCCGTGGTCTTGCCCAGTGGCCGCCTGCAACAGTTCTTCGCCAGACTCGGGTTGCCCTTTCGGGAAGTCCCGGTTCCGATATGCGCGCAGGGCGAGACAGCGCCACTGGCCGTCGAACTACTGCATCACAACCAGACCAGTCGAACGCTTAGAAGCCGCCTGCCGTCGATGACTTGTCAAACCTGATTTTTACGTGGAGGTCGACGCACGAACCGGGTGTCGTCTTGTCACAGTTCCCTGTTCCGGTGTTCGATGCCTCCGTGTCCAGCGTCAGCAGATGCCGAAACCCACTACGTTCGATATTGAAGAGATTCAGCCAGGCGAAATAGTTGCCTTGTCCCATATCGGAATCTTTAAAGACGATTCCTTTCCTACCCGGGGCGACTTCCACAACCCCACGACGTCCCGACTGAACAGGTCCAGCACAACATCCGGATACAGCCATCCCTCGTCGTTCTAGCTGTACGTGATGTCCGAGCTGAAAACCTGATTCGGCGCAGCCGGCGTGAATTCACGGTTCAGTAGGCTCGGCGCGACTGGCAGCTTGTGCTTGGAATCGGTCGTGACGCGGTAACGATTCTTGTGGCGCACCCGGATGCCGCCTACTGGAAGTGAAATTTCAGGGGGAAGCTCGGTTCGCCGAGTTTGGCGCAATAATAATCTTGTTTGTTGCAAAGTTTAAGTTTAACTTATAATCCATGCGAAAGAATATGCATATTTGGCCCAATACCTTTGGAGGCTTTACCCCTTAATCACCAGCCCTTACAATAGTCCAATGAGCGACTATCAAGAGCCCCTATTCCGGGTCGCGCCTCCGGCATTATTGGAGGGCAGCGACGTCACGATGCCGAATGACGCGCTGGACACGGTCGTTCCAGAGTCGGTCGCTTCTGAGACTGGCGTCACCAAGGTGGTCGACCTTGACGTCGGCGTCGTGCTTGACCGCATCAGCTTGGGCGGGCTGCTCGACCTTTCCAAGCAGCAAAGGAACCTTCTTCTGCTGCGCCCGGTGTTTCAGCTTGAGCTGAACAAGAGCCAGTATCGCGGGGAGGCCAACGGCGACCAGGGCCTGTTTATCGGTGTCGACACCCACTACCTGGTACTTTCGGCGCTGGACTTCATGATGGAAGGCACCACGATGAACATGGGCTCCACCCAAAAGGAGGTCATGGACCATCTCGCCTCCGTAGCGCGCGAGATGAAACCCGTGCTGACCGCTGCCCAGTGCGGCCGCGTGGCGGAGGTGGTGCTCGACACCCTGAATAACAAAGCCGACGGGTATCGGGAATTCCTGTATGACTACTTCGATGCCAAGACGAGGTCCATCAAGTCCGTGCGGTTTCGGCTGGTGACCTACGAACCTGACCCGGAAGACGTCTACCGCTATCGCCCCACCCCTGAAGGCTACCTCGTCTACCTCGGGATGCTTGACCTGTCACCAGAGGATTCGCAGGAGCTGATGGAGAAGATGCTGGACCTTCTGGTCAAGCGCGGTCGCTTCGAGGCGGCGTTGGAAATTGCCAAACGTGCGCGCAAGCTCTCCATCGAATACCGGCAACTCATTGGGGACAGGCTGTTTCAGGCGTACCGCGCGCCGGGCTCGGTCAACTGGTCCAAGGAGATGGCAGGCAAACTCGACACCGCAAGGGAACACGTCCGCGCCCGGCAAGCCGAGGACCAGCGCATGGAAGAGGCCGTGCGCGAGGCGCTGGTGCAGGCCGAAGAGCTTAAGACGCGCCAAGACCTGTCCCAGCTGCTGAAGACGTTGCATAGCGCCGGCAACGTGCGTGCACAGCTCGTGAGCGACATCACCACCGCACCGGACAAATTCCTGGAGGCGCAGCGTGCCGTCTTCCGTGCGCGGCGCCCATCCGGCCTGCCTGACCTCGAGGCCACCCTATTCCCGCAATTCCTGGGGCTGCCAGCGGGGATGCTGGTCGAGAACGCGGACCACTGCATCTCGARCTTCTACCCGCCCGACTGGCCGAAGCTATTCGACTTGAATACTGTTTTTACGCTGCTTCTCGAGCGACGTGCCGAAGGCGCGGAGCCCGAGGAAGACAATGGGGAAATTACGCCGTTTGAGCCTCCGCCGGACCGCTTCCCGCCGGAACTCATCGAGCTCGTCGAGTCCTGGCTGAAGCTGCGGTTCAGTACCGGCGCGAGCTATCGCGTCGACGAGTTGCTGCAGCAGGCTGTCCAGGAAGGGATGAATGCCGACATGCGTCGCTGCATCGTCCTGATGCTCTATCGCTCCTTCCCGCAAACCGAGACCCTCTTTTCCAACATGCACGCGGAATTAAGCGGACGCTTCAATTTTGACGTTGCCGAGGGCGACAACCTGAGGTTCCTGCCCACAGGAGAAGAATAAATGCTAGAGGACCTGTCCACGGTCAAGAACGCTGCCCGGCTGATTTACAAGGGCTTGCATACCGGCCTGTCGCCCGTGAATGACACACAGTACCGAGAGCTTCTGGACGTCTATCGCGCCGACCCGAAATTCGCTGCACAGGTGGCGGACATCGCCGCCGGATTAGAACTTACTGTGCTGGACTACAGTGAGCGAGGTCTGGTACTTGCCCCGGCGTCTCGGGAAAGCCGGTTCGCGGTCCGGCTTGCAGACATCCGCGTGAACCTGAAGCCGGACCAGAAGGCTGCCCTGGTGCTAGCGCACGTGGCCATTGCCTCGGTCTTCTATCCGACCACCGATGGGCTGGAAGACGACAATTACGTTGCACCGCCGGCCAACACGGCGCAGTTCCGTGACGCCCTGCACGCCATTGCGCGGCGACTGAAGGATATGGAAGAGCTGCCGCTGGATGTGCCTGCAGAGCTCGTTCCAGGCTGGGAGACCATCTGCGCCCTGCCGAGCACCATCCCGAACGCACAACGGGCAACGCCCAGTTCGGTCACCGGACTGGTCGGCCTGGCGCTGTCGCAGATGGTATCAGCAGGCCTCGCGCGAGTGGACCGCGAAGCCAGCGATGAGTCGCTGGTCACCTATACCCCCACCCATCGACTGCGTGTGCAACTGCGGGAACTGACCCTTCGCCGGCTCTTCGAGCTGGCACAAGCGAACATTGGCAAAGTGGGGATGAGCCACTGACATGCAAAAAATCACGAGAATCTATGTTGGCAATTACGGGTACCAAGCGGCTTGGTACAACGGAATTGTGTTCGACTTGACAGACCCTGCCACGGGAAGACCGACTGATAGCATTATCAGTCTGGAGAATGGTGGGGGTAAGACGTCTGTACTCAGCTTGATTTTCTCTTGTTTTGAGACCGCGCAAGAGCGATTTCTCAAGCGCATTCAGAATAAGGCTATCGCATTTTCTGATTTCTTCTCTAAGGATGGGCTGCCAAGCATCATCCTGATTGAGTGGGAGATGCCGGCGCGGGTTGCAGGCGGTGCCCCCTATCTGCTGGTCGTCGGTCAAATCTTGGCTGTACGTCAGGGGGACAAGGAGGAGGTCGACCGCGTCTTCTTCAGCTTCGAGGCAACGTCTGACCTGCATCTGCGGTCCGTGCCGGCGCCCAACCTGTCGATGGCGCCCGTCCATACCATGTCCGAATTCTCGCGGTGGATGCAGGAAGCCCAAAAGGTGTCCCCCGATTTCTTCCATACGCGTGTCCAGCAGGACTGGCAGCGGCATCTGCGCGATGAGCGGCTCATCGACATCGAGATGCTGCAGATGCAGGTCAATTTCTCGACGCAGGAAGGTGGCATCGACGCTGGCTTCCTTACATTCCAGTCCGAGCCGGAATTCGTCAAGAAATTCCTGGCGCTAACCATGGACGCGGAGCGTTCGGCATCGGTTCGCCTTGCTGTCGTCAACACCTGCGACAAGCTGCGCAAGCGGCCGTTCATCCAGCTTCGTCTTAAGGAGCTGGAGAAGCTCCAGACCAGTCTAAGCAATTTCGGCAGCCTGGCACAGGACTTCCACAGGGAACAAGAGGCGCAACGCGCCACCACGGAACGCGCCGGCGGCGTAGTGCGCGGCTTGGAGGTGCGCCAACGCGAGCGGGAAGACGCCGCCAATCGCGAAGCCCAAGCCGCAACAGAGCAGCAAGAGGCGCACCGGAACAATCTGAAGATGGAAAAGCAACACGTCGAAGACGAGGTCGTGCTGCGTACCCTTCAGTACCAGCGCAGCGTCGCTGCAGCCAAGAAGCGGTTGGAAGACGCCGAAACCGCTCTGCGTACAGCACAGCAGAAGCATCGGCACATCCGGGCGGCGCAGGCAATGGTCGGTCTCCATGCGGCGCAGTCCCATACGGATGCGCTTGAACAGCAAGCGCGCGAGGCCAACGAAGAGCTCGAGCCCTGGCGGAAGCGCGTTGAGCTCCAAGGTGCCCTCCTTCGACGTGCCCTACATGACGAAGAGCAGCGAGTGTCTGGCTCCGCGAAGTCCGCCGAAACGAGACGGCAGAGTGCTAACGTCGCCAGCGACGCCCTGTCGAAAGAGCGCAGAGAGTTGGACATCACGGAAAAGGCGCTTGTCACGAGAGTGGCAGGCCTTCAGGCTGCAGAGGTATCCTACGAGACTGAAAGAGCACGGCTCGTACAGGAGGGGACGCTGGAAGCGGCTGAGACCTCGGCAGACGCCATCGAGCGATGGGAAAGCGCTGCCGTCACCAACCGAGGGGAAGCGCAACGATGCGCCGAAGAGGCGCGCACCGAGCAAGCCAACGAGAAGGATTGGCACCAGCGGGCCGATGCTCAGAAAGCCGAATCCGTCCGACTGAAGGGTGAGATTACCCAAAAGCGGAAGTTCATCGCCGACGGCCAGGCCGAACGCGAGGCGCTCTCTCAGCTGGCAATCCTGAGGTCGGCAGCGGAGGCTGACGTCGCCGACCCGGATTCGACCGCGCTGCCCTTGGCACTGGACCGCCTGGCGCAAAGCTGTGAGCGAATGGTGACCCAGTCGGACGTCGTGCTCGCTGAGCTCACTGCCAGCAAGGCATCCATCGAGGAGACTGGCGTCGCAGGCAGCTCGCGTGACGTCGATAGCGTCATCGAATGGCTGAAGGCAGGCGGCGTCCAGTCGGCCCGACCGTACAACACCTTCCTGTCACAAGCCCTTCACGATGCTGACGAGGCGCGCCGGCTGGTGGCCAGCCATCCCGCGCGGTTTCTTGGAGTGTCCGTCGCTTCGTCGGAATTTGCATTGGCCGCGAGCCTGAAGACGCCGCGGCCGCAACTTCGCACGCCAGTGATGGTCTCTGTGACGTCGCTGGACCCTGAGGCTGGCGGCAACGACAAGTTGGTGTTGGACGCCTCCGATGATGCAGCGTTCAACGTCCCGGCGGCGAAGGCCCTGCTGGCTACGCTCGAAACCCGTCTCCAGAAGGAATCCGAGACTCGCAGGCTCTATGCAGACCGGCAGCAGGAGGCCGTGAAAGACAAGACGCGGCTCCAAGCTTATGTCCAGCGATATGGCAACGGTGCTCTCGCCGCGGCCAAAGACACGCTCGACCGGTTCACGGCCGAGGCGGAAGCGGCAGACGTGCGAGCCTCCGATGCGGAGTCCAAGGCAGACGAGTGTCGAACCAAAGCCGAGGCGCTGCTGCAAGCCAACTACGGCTTTACCCAGGCAGCCAAGGAGGCGGCTAACCAAGTGCAGACTCTCTGGAGTTTTGCCAAGCACCACGAGAGCGGGCACAACGCACGACTGCAACAGTTGGGAGAGTTGGAGCAGGAACAGAAAATCATCATCGAGCGACGCGCAGCCATCGACTACGAACTGGCCGAACATTCCGAGGCAAAAGATGCTGCCTTGCAGGAAAAGCTCGAGTTGTTGGGATTGGCCAAAGACCTCGGCAACGAGCGCGCCGCGCTGAAGTACTACGACAAAGCGTTCCCGGCTGCAGAGAATCTCGCGAAGAATCCGCAAGAGTTGACGTTACTGCGCAGCCTTTACGCGGACGCCGCACAGACATTCGAATCGCAGGAGGAAAACCGTATCGGGGTATTGCACACGCAGTTGAAGCATGCCCGCGAGAAGCTCAACGAGACGAAGGCAAACTTCCAACAGCAATTCAATGGCGTCCTTGCGAAGGACATGGCACCCTACCAGGGCGGGAATTTCACTGAGTTGCTTCGTGTCGCCCAGGTCGACGTCGCCAGCGCAGCGCGGGAAGAGAAAGCCGCAATCAGCGGCAAGGCCGTCGCGGACAGCCAAGCCGCAGAGTATAGCAAGTCAAACAAACCCGCGCGGGTTGCGACCGGTGAGATGCACGCGCTCAGCGATGCCGACTTGGCTGTCCGACTCATCGAAGTCAAATCGCTCATCGTGACGTATGGTCAAGTCGCACATACGGCCAAGCAGACGGCTGAACATGCCACGCACCAATCCAGCAAAGCTCGCGGGGAAGCCGAAGCCGCCCTCCATCTCGCCACCATGCTCCGCTCGGCGCTGTCGCTGTCCCTGCCTGAGATGATTATTGTCGAGCCGGTAGAACTCATCGGCAATGCGCAAGAGCAGGTGAAAGGCATCATCGAGACTTACAACAGCAAGGGCGAGGCCATCAGGAAGGCGCGCGACGCCGCGTACAAGGCCTTTGACGAGTTGAAGACTGCCGCGGGCCAAAAGTCCTTGCAGGAGGTGGAACCAGACATCGCGACGCAGTTGCAGGAGAATTCCTTCGTTGCCGCATGCGCTGACAGCCAGCGCCTGCTGGACGGGATTCAAGACCGCATCGGCACCACAAAGTCAAACCTGGACGGGATGCAGGGCGACTTCGACGCCGGCGTCGGGGAACTGCTGAACCTGACTAACAACGCCATCGGCCTGCTCAACTCTGCCGTAACCAGCAAGAAGGTGCCAGTTGGTGCCCCTTACGTCGGCGGAAAGGCGATACTGAAGATGCGCGCGAGGTTCTCTGAGCTATCGGTGGACACCCGCCGACAGGCGCTGCATCTCTACGTGGACCATCTCATCGAGACAAGCATTGTTCCGGCAAAGGGCCCTGAGCTTGTCGCCGAGGCACTGCTGCGCGTCCACGGGAAGCCGCTCGGACTGCAGATTCTAAAAATGGTGCCCGACGAGGCGCTCCAGTATGTGCCGGTCGACAAAATTGCGAACTCCGGCGGTGAGGGGGTGGTGATGGCCATGTTCCTCTACCTCCTTATCAATCAATTGCGCTCCGAGACGCAGGCCAAGCTCAAGAAGCTGGGCGGTGGCCCGCTCATCCTGGACAATCCGTTCGCCAAGGCCACCACCCCGGCGCTTTGGAAGGCACAGCGCATTCTGGCGAAATCCATGGATGCGCAGCTCATCTTCGCAACCGCCGCGGTTGACTACAACAGCGTCGGGGAATTCAACCGAATCATTCGCCTGCGCAAACAAGGCCGGAACACAAAGACTGGCCGTTGGCACCTGGAAGTCGCCCAGGTCAATCTGCGCGACCAGCCTGAGCCTCCGCGGGATGCAGCATGAGCACAGACTTTCTTGACCGGCTCAACCAGGGCCCGCGCAAGCGCGTGATGCTTGACGAAGTCCGCCGCATATTTTTCGAGGCTCGGCCAGAACTGGCTTCAAACCCGTTGCGGAACTCTGAGTTATTGGCCACGCTGAAGGCGTTGACAAACGCTGGCCAAATCGAGTTGCCAGCAGCGGGTAGCTGGGAGAAGCGCGGCAGCCCGCCGCTTCCTAACTGGATTCAGTTGGTGCGCGAGGCGCCCGTCGGTGTGCGCGAGGATTTTACCGCCGTTCCTTGGGTACCGGAGATGGGATTCTGGCCAGAGCTGACGGCAACGGCACGCAGTGCAGCGAAAGCCATCAACACTTTCCTGCTGCGCCGGCGCGGCAGATTTCGCATGGTGCCCATCAAGGAGCGTTCGCTGGAAATCTTCGGCGACGAGAAAAGGCTGGATGCGATGCAGAGCCGCGGGGCGCTGTTCGGTGGCCGGCTACCGCTGGCTGCCATTGGGGCGTTCCAGGTTCCCCTACCCTTGGCTTATCGGCAGGCGGATGCCCCGGGACGTCCGCTTCTCGTCCTGGAAAACCACAACTCTTTTCACTCGTTTGGGGAGTGGAACCACGAAGCGCGGCGCTATTCAGCGGTGGTCTACGGCTCCGGCCAGGAGTTTCGCAGCAGTGGCGCGGCGTTGGGGCAGACACTGCGCGAGGTGGAAGGCATGGGCGCGGAATATCTAGGCGACTTGGACCCGACGGGTATTCGCATCCCGCTGGAGTTCAACGCTGCGGTAGCACCCGGGAGTACCATGCTTGAGCCGGCCCGGGCGTTCTACCGCTGGCTGCTGACGCATGGTGTTCGGCGGGAGCGCGGGGAAAGCCAGCCCGTCGCGGGGGCGTTGGGACATGCGTGGCTCGGCGACGAACTAGGGACCGAGCTGGAACAGCTCTGGGCTGAAGGCTTCTGGATTCCGCAGGAGGGACTTGGTTTGGAGATTTTGTTCTCAGATGGCTTCGTGCCTCTACAGCAAGTCAGCGAGAGCTCCTTGTTGTCGGCGTAGGGCAGCATGGGGCGCCTTTATTCAACAGTCGGCCCTCACCATACAAGTCGCGCATGCGATTCTATCGGGCTTCACCCTACCGGTCTGCGATAGCCATGTTTGCCTTATGTAGTCGAGTTGAGTCGCATGCCGTGTCCGGTCCGGTCCGGCAACGGCAACGACGCCACGGACGAACCCACCTAGCCTCCCCAACACCATCTTATGGTACTGTATAAATATACAGGTTTCTGCGGTAACTAAGTAAGTCACAGGCCGGCATTGTCCGCATCTGTGATGGTGCTGACTGCACGCGTATGAAATGCTCGTCTGCGGCAGCCCCCCTCCGCTCCAGTGGGACAAAGCCAGGTTGAGCCCTTGTCCGCCTGGAGCGGTGCGGTCAAGCGGGTCATCCGGTTACGCCGCCGTCGGGGCAATCCCCTTTTGGAATACCCACGAGCACCGAGAGCACAGCGAGTACGGCGAGTACGCAGAGCACGGTGAGCACCACATTTTTTTCTGTAACGCGCGCCAAGCTTGGGTTTTCGATTAACACACGTCGGCATTTTTTACAACTGAGATTCTCACTTGTAGGTTTTCGACGCGGCTCATCTGATAAGTTGCACCTACATTGCTGAGTCAGCTTCGAATGGAATTATCGCAAGCCTTTGATTTACAATATTTTTTTGGCAAAATCCATCTCATTTCAGCTCCGACCATACCGACAACCATACCGACATGGCAAAGCTACCCAGAACAACCAAGAAGGCACCCGCGTCAGGTACAGGGACCGCCAGCAGCGCGGTGAAGACCACCCCGGGTTCAGCCGCGCTTTCTGACAAGGCAGCAAGGAAGCGCATCTCGAAAGCGCAGAAGGCAACCTTGGCCATGCGCAACCAACTGTGGCCGAAAATCTCGGACGGAGACCTGTGGCTGCGCGCCGAGCGCGATGGGTTCACCACCATCCCACGAACGATGCCTCAGTTTATGGAGCTTATTAACGATGCGTCGAAGCGCGTAACCGCCGGAAAGTCAGTGCCGGCAGGGAAGTCTTACCTTGTACTTTGGTGCCGTGTGTTTGATGAAGGCATGGTGAAAATTGACGTCGAAGCTGCAGCAGCAATGGAGGCTGGCTACGTTGGGGAACGCAACGTCACTACCTGGCGCGAGCACTTGCGTGTTCTCAAAGAGCTCGGGTTCATTGACTATGCGGCCGGGCAAGCGGGACCCTGTCAGTTCGTCCTGCTGCTGAATCCTTATCACGCTGCCAAGGCGTTGCACGAAAAAGGGTGGGTGCAGAACGCGGCCTACAACGCCCTCTTTCAGCGAGCACAGGAGATTCGGGCCACGGACCTCGACGAAATTGAAGACGACGAAGACTGAAACCTTTGCGATTTAATTCAGCAGATGGAGCGCCCCGGTTGACGATACTAAGGGGGCGAGCCGCACGATTGATACGAACGGGAAGGACGCGGGTTCAATTCCCGCCGTCGCAATCGACCTGAAGGAGCCCAGAGGATAGCGCGCTTGGAACGCTCGTCAGTAGGGGTAACTGCCGCATAGAAAAATCACCTATCGAAAATAAATTCCGATAAAAAAATTTCTGAATGCAGCTTCTGCAGCTAACGGACCGCCGAAAACCCTTGAAAAACCTTGAATTTGAAGGAAGGTGGCATCGCCGGCGTCTTTTTGCTTGCGCGTGAACATCGCTTGTCAAGACTGGTCATTCGAATTCGTTTCACTACACTGTCGCCAGCACAGGAGAATCAAATGAAGACGCTTTAATGCGGCCCACCGGTAAGTCGTGCCAATCCGGTTGGCCAAAACAAACAGCCTCTGTAGCGCCCACCCTAGGAAAGTGACACTACAGAGGCTTCCGGCACAAGGCCTTGGAAAGCAAACGACACCCCGACTGGCATGTGCCAAGCGGTGTGTCAGTTCGCATTCCGGGCTCGATTCTATCCATTGCCGCATGCAAGTCCAATTGAAAGTAGCAATTGAGATTCGCATCCGGTCCGAATGTATGGTCGCGACAACGTAGCGACCAAGTTTCGAGCAGCACATAAAATGCCACAAAATCAAATAGTTACGTTCAAAAACGGCCTGTCCGAGCAGCACACTCAAGCCGAGCTCTTCCCAGTCAAGGAACTTGAGGTCGATGGCGTCCAGATGGGCGTTCGGAGCGACGGCACCCCTTACTTGACGATGCGGGGCTTGGCACGGATGTGTGACATAGACCACTCCGTGTTGAACCGACTTGCGAATAACTGGCACGACGAACGCCTCAAACCGCGGGGCCAGCGAATTGCGCAGCTCCTAGCAGCGCAAGGCCATTCCACGCACCAGCTTTAAGCGCCAACCTCGCTCGGCCGCGACAACAAACTATGGAGATTGACATGGCACGTAAGTGCTTTTTTAGCTTTCACTACAAACCTGATTGCGTTCGTGCCGCCCAGGTGCGGCAGATTGGCTCTATCGAAGGCAATGCGCCCGCCAAGGACAACGACTGGGAAGAGGTTGTCGGTGGCGGTGACAAGGCAATCGAGAAGTGGATTAGCGGCCAGATGGATGGCAAGACCTGCCTGGTCCTTCTGGTCGGTGAGAACACCGCCAATCGGAAGTGGATTAACCACGAAATCGTCAAGGCGTGGAACGACGGCATGGGCGTTGTCGCCATCCGGATTCACGGCCTAAAAAACTTCCAACAACAAGAGTCCGCTTCGGGCAAGAATCCGTTCGACTTCATTAACCTCGGGTCGAAAAAGCTTTCCGAAGTGGCGAAGTGCTACAACCCGTCCGGCAGCGACAGCAAGGCGCGGTACGCCTGGATTTCCGACAACATGGAAGCCATGGTCGAAGAAGCCATCAAAATCCGCAAGAACCACAAGTAACACCTAGTGCTGCGCCGGGAAGTGAGCACTTCCCGGTCGGCGCTTGCGCAGCCCAGCGCGCGGCACGTCCGCGCACTGTCGCCAGTCATAAATATAAGCAGGGTCTGGTCAATGTCAGCAACTGATGTAGATGCATTTATCACGCAGTACGTAAAAGAGCTTCACGAAGAGACCGCAGCGGTGTTCCTCGGTGCAGGTATGTCGGTCCCAGCGGGCTTCGTGGACTGGGTTACGCTCCTCCAACCGCTGGCAAAGCAACTGGGACTCGATGCTAAAGTCGAGGCAGACCACCTGGTGGCCCTCGCCCAATATCACGTCAATGACAACGGGCAGAATCGCCATGGACTCACCCGCGCACTGATTGACGAGTTCCCCGGCCACAAGAGCCCTCCTGAGAATCACAAAATTCTCGCCAGACTTCCTATCACCACGTACTGGACAACGAACTACGACAAGCTCATAGAGAAGTCCCTCGAGGACGCTGGAAAGATTGTCGATATTAAGTACGCAGTGGCTCAGCTTGCTTCCACGAAACCGCGCCGAGATGCAGTTGTCTACAAGATGCATGGGGACGTGGACCATGCCACCGAGGCCGTCCTCACCAAGGACGACTATGAGCGTTACCCGTTCGAACGAGGAGCCTTCGTCAATGCACTGACTGGCGAGTTGGTCTCGAAGACCTTCCTGTTCCTTGGATTCAGCTTCAAGGACCCGAACCTAGACTACATCCTCTCGCGAATTCGCATCACGTTCAAACAGAACAGTCGTCAGCACTACTGCATCCTAAAAAAGGTCTCGCAGGAGCCGGACGAACAGCCTGCAGATTTCGAGTACAAGCAGGCGAAGCAGCGCCATCTCATCGAAGACTTGAAGCGCTTCAACGTCCGCACGCTTCTAGTTGACGCCTACTCGGATATAACGAATATCCTGAAGCGCATCGATAGGGCCTATCGCGAGAAGACGCTCTTCATCTCCGGAAGCGCGGACGAGTTCAACGGCTGGTCCAAGAACGATGTCTCCGAGTTCCTGTTCGACCTGGGCAAGATTGTCATCCAGAAGGGGTATCGCTTGGTCTCTGGGTTCGGTTGGGGCATTAGCAATGACCTCCTGTCTGGCGCCATCGAGCAAATCTATGCGCAGCGAGAGGGGCACATCCAAGACCACCTCGTTGTTCGTCCATTCCCCCGAGCAATCGCGGACAAGGATAAGCGCGATGCGCTGTGGCATGAATACCGGAAGGACTTGATTGCGCAGGCCGGTATCGCGCTCTTCCTGTTTGGCAATAAGACCGTTGACGGCAATATCGTCAAGGCTGACGGTGTCGAGAAAGAGTTCCGTATCGCCCAAGCTCATGAACTGGTCTGTGTGCCCGTTGGAGCGACGGGCTACGTCGCGCAGGACATCGCACAGGAAATCAAGGCGGCAGTAGAGAGCAGTACGGAGCATGCGAACTACAAGGCTGCATTTGCAAGCCTTCAAGAGAGCGTTGGCAAGCCGCAGGAGCTGCTGAGCCGTATCACGAAGGCATTGGACGCCTTGAAGACAAACTAACGACACATAGAAAGCGCGCCACACTCAAACGGCGTGGCGCGGAGTATCGGAAATAGAAGAATAGGTCATGTACCAGGGATTCAATCTTACGCTCGACGATGACTCCGTTGAGGGACGCTGGTTAAGGCGTGAGTACGGCGGCTACCCATGCACGAAAAAACTTATCACCCAGCCACACAGCACTCAACAAGCTTCTATCACCTGACGCTGTTGACACTGATCGAAGGTTTGAACCAGAAGCTCGCAGACCGTGAAATCGCTGCGCTGCTGACTTCACGAGGCATGCTAAGCCCAGCAGGCCGGACATGGACGCCTACAGCAGTCACGCAGGCGCTTTACAAGGTCAGGAACTACCGCACGGTGAAAAGCAAGATGCATTCTGCGCTTTTGCAACTAGTCTTCGACGGCATCCTGACGAAGCCAGAAGTTCAAATCTTGTTCGCGCAGCGTAAGCCTGTGCCGAACATCATGTAAGTCCCAGCCGCCATCGCGGCACGGCATTACCCAATCCCAACTGGCATTACCCCTTCAATATGCCCTCATGAAGAGTGCCAAGTAGCTCTTCCGTCAACGATACCTCGTAATCCGCAGACGTTCCTGAGCGGACGCGAGAGATATTCCCGACAGCTAGCGTACGTCGGTTATGTTCACGTCCGCCGGGCAAAAGCTCAACCGTTATGCGCAGCATGGCTGGATCTCTCAATCGGTTTGACTATAAAGTAATTGAAGCTTCGCTCTCAGATCACTTTGCGTATTGATGCTCGAAAGGCCCAAGTCACCGTTAGCCACCACGAGCCGGCTGAGAAGGTTCTCATCCCAACCATCGGTATCATCGTCTAGCGCTATCCAATGCACCACTTGTGCACCTGCTCGAGAGACGTACCTGGCAATCTGTTCGTAGCGAGATGCCTGGACGAACCAGTTACTGTGCAGGCGATGGGAGCCCTCACTATGTCGCCCCATCGCGGAGTGCCAGGTACCCCCGATTACACGAGATCTTAAGTTGGAGGGCAGGAAGTCGCGGGCTCGGGTAAAACCAAGAACCTGCACCCAAGAAGTCGACAAAACGATCTTCAGGTCGGGATAAGGCTGGAGCAAATCCATGAGGATAGGCGCCCACATGAACAAGGTGCCCTCCGTCTGCAACACGGGACGTCCATTCACCAGATAGGCGTCATCCGGGTGAAGAACGCCATCGTAGTCAAGAAATAGGATCATGCTCTTTTGCTTCCAGTTTCCAGGTCACCTGACACCATTTGACGACTTAGTAGTCTGGGCGTTCGTCGGCCAAGCGCAACGCATGCAGTCGATCAACGTATATCGTCCCAAGCGCAATACCGGTCGCCATACGTCGTCTGAAATAGAAAGTCACAGTCTCGCTCCTCCGGCAACAAATAGACGGCAAAGCGCTTCGCATCATCCAACGTGCAACTCAACGTGACGATACTGCCTTGCCGCAAGGCAATCTGAAGCTTCTCAGAATCCTCGAAAAACACGGCCTGAGCCACATCCGCCTGCTCGATTGCAACGCTGAACCCGAACTCATCGACCTTAAAGAGCACGCGCGTGTCATCGGTCCGAACCGCCAGTTCGGCCTTCACGAAACGACGACCGTCCGTCGTAGCGCGTCTGCGCCTTCTAGGGGAACTCATATTCTCAATATCCTAGCGTGGAAACCACCATTGTGGCTCAAATCCCACTGACATTGAAGAGGCGACTTAGCACTATGCCGGCATGTCAGAAGTTTCCCCCCCTTCAGCACGCCCTAACGCCCGACACATTCTTGCGGAAAACATTCGCCAGCTTCGGGCTGAGAGAGGATGGACTCAAGAGGAGCTAGCGTTCCGCAGCGGCATGGACCGTTCGTTTCTCGCTCACGTCGAGCGCTGTCGGCATAACATTTCCGTGGACACCATTGAACGCATCGCCGCCGCATTTCGAGTGCCACTTGGTCATCTTTTCCGTGAAACCAGCGATTGAGTTATGGCTTAGCATCCGATGCGGAGCGTCATACGGATGGGTCTGGAACCCTCATCACGACAAGTGGCCCCAGATGAAGTTTAAGCCATTGATTATTATGTACTTTTCTACTTACTCTAAGGCTTCGCGGGCTATAATTTTGGAGGTGGCTCAGAGCGCCACAGACTTGCAAGCTGTGCTCAGAACAGCCGTCAAAGCACCACTGCCTTACGGGGAACCCTAAAGACACAGAAACCCCGAAACCACGCGCTCTGAGGACATTTCGACTTAGCCAAAGACTGGAAGCCGGGACAGATCGTGCCTTTCAAGTAAGGCGGGAGTATCACGAGGAGCGCACTTCATTTAGCCCAACTGACGCTTTTCCTCCCACAGTACAGAAAACGGTGAACCTGGCTCCCGCCGACCTGCCCAAGGAGTCCGGTCGCTTCGACCTGCCGATCGCACTCGGCATCCTGGCCGCGAGCGGGCAGGTTCCGCTGGACGGGCTGGATGCGAGCGAGTTCGCCGGGGAATTATCGCTATCCGGGGAGTTGCGCCCGGTGCGGGGGGCGCTGGCCATGGCAATGTGCCTTGGCCGGGATAACACCGCGCGGCAAATGGCGGGAGCCGGGCCACCCCGCACGTTCGTGGTGGCGGCGGAAAACGCCCCCGAGGCCGCCTTGATCGACGGCGTGACGGTGTATGGGGCAAGCTCGCTACTGGATGTCTGCGCTCACCTGGGGCCCATGCCGGAGGGCCGGCTGATGCGCGCGGAGCCGCTCGCGGACATCGGCTCGGGCGAGCCCGCCGGCCCGGACATGCGCGATGTCCGGGGACAGGCGCAAGCGCGCCGTGCCATGGAAATCGCGGCTGCCGGCCAGCACTCGGCCCTGCTGGTCGGGCCGCCGGGCACCGGCAAGTCCATGCTGGCGCAGCGCTTTCCCGGCCTGCTGCCGCCCATGACGCTGGAGGAAGCGCTGGAATCCGCCGCGGTACAGAGCCTCACCGCCGCCGGCTTCCATCCGGCTCGCTGGCGCGAGCGGCCCTACCGCTCGCCGCACCACACCGCATCGGCCGCGGCGCTGGTAGGCGGCGGCAGCAATCCTCGCCCCGGCGAAATCTCGCTGGCCCACCAAGGCGTGTTGTTTCTGGATGAACTCCCGGAATTCGACCGCCGGGTGCTGGAAGTCCTGCGCGAACCCCTCGAATCGGGCCGCGTCACCATCTCGCGGGCCATGCGCCAGGCCGACTTCCCCGCCCGCTTCCAGTTTGTCGCCGCCATGAATCCCTGCCCGTGCGGCTACCTCGGACACCCATCGCGCCCCTGCCGCTGCACGCCGGACCAGGTACAGCGCTACCAGTCGAGGCTGTCGGGACCGCTGCTCGACCGCATCGACCTGCAAGTGGAAGTGCCGGCCCAGGACCAGCTGGAAATGCTCGATGGCCCGCCCGGCGAGTCCAGCGCCGCGGTGCGCCAGCGCGTACTGGCCGCCCGCGCCCTGCAGCAGGCGCGCCAGGGCAAACCCAACGCGGCCCTCTCCGGGCGCGAAATCGATGAGCACTGCCCGCTCACGCCCGAGGCGCAAGCCTTGCTGCGCGGCGCCATGGCCAAGCTGGCGTGGTCGGCACGCGCCTACTTCCGGGCGCTGAAGATCGCCCGCACGGTGGCGGACCTGGAGGGGGCCGAGCTATTGCAACCCAGCCATGTGGGAGAAGCCATCCAGTACCGGCGCGCGCTGCGTACGCCCTGAGCAGTGACTTGCGCCGCACGGGACAGCAAGCGGCGCACCGCACCGATACGCCGGGCGGCGAGGGTTTAGCGCTCGCTGCCCAGCGGTGCAGGCACGGCTACCGGCGGCTCCGCCGGTGGCGGATCGTGCTCCGGCGGCAGCGGCAGGTCCGGGGGAATGCCGGGTGGCACCGGCTCGTCGAGTGGCGGCACGGTGTGGGTAGGCCGCTGGCACGACAAGCCCTGCAAGGTTGGGAAACTTCGCATGGCTTACCTCCGGGTGGGGCGTCTGCACCCATTTAAGCAAATGCACCCCCGGTAAGCCAGCGGTAGATTGGGCCGGCGGCGAATACCGGCCCGTTTACCGGCCCGTTTCGCCTCAGGCCGGATGGCGCCTGACAAAGAACAGCGCGGCGCCCACGGCCACCAGCACGCTACCGAAGATCCGGTTCTGCCAGCGCACCGCGCGCGCATTGCGGAACAGGCCACGCATGCGCGAGGCCAGCAGCGCGTAGCCATGCATCACCACCAGGTCCACCGCGCACATGGTCACGGCCAGGATGGCGAGTTGGGGCGCGAGCGCATGGGTCGGATCGATAAACTGCGGCAGCACCGCGACCATGAAGATGATGCCCTTGGGATTGGTCACATTGGTCAGCAGCCCGGTGGCAAAACGGCGGCGCGGGCTCAGCGGGGCAACGCGCGGCGCCTCCTGGCCCGGAGCCGCCTCGTCCGGGGCGCTAGCCACGCGCGCGCGCCACTGCTGCACGCCGATGTAGATGAGGTAGAGCGCGCCGACCGTCTTGACCACGGCGAAGGCTTGCCCGGACGCCAGCAGCAGCGCACCCAGGCCACCGCCCGCCACCAGCAGGATGATCACCAGGCCGGTCTGCAGGCCAAAGATCGTGGTGGTGGTCTTGCGCAGCCCGTACGACAGGCCATGGCTCATCGACAGCACCGCGCCCGAACCCGGCGACACGGCAATCACCCAACAGGCCGCGAAATAGGCCAGCCAAACTTCCCAACGCATGACGTTACTCCCTTCATCAGACTGCTCGGTCCGCGCATCGCGGACCTTGAAATTCAACATTGAAACTCAAAACGGATGAAACCCCGTGAGGAACTGCTCGACCTGTTCCGCCTGGCGCTGGTCGCGCGCGGCATCGCCGGCTTCCAGCACCACCGCCTGATAGACGTGCACGCCCGACGCCACCAACCGAGCCGTGAGCCTGCGCGGGGACTGGTCCTGCGGCGAGACCGCGGCCACCTGCACCTCCACGCCATCGAGCGGCACGGCTGGCGATGCGGCCGACATCACGGTCACCTTGCGGGTCTTGACCGCTTCCCCGGGATGGGGGCCAAGGTTGCCGAGCAGCCCTGCCTGCATCGACTCTAGCGCGGCCTGCCGCAACGCGGCGTCATCCCCGGGCAAGGTCACCACGCCCACGGCGAACAGCGTTTCGTCGATCCGGGCCGCGTCCATCGTCATCGGCAGCTTGCGCCCGGCAATTGCCACCTCGCGCGCGGCGCCGCTTGGCTTGCCCGGATAGAGCGCGGCGTACGCGCCTTCATTGGACTGGATGGTGCGCCAGTCATAGCGCGGCGAACAGGCAATCAGTCCGGCGGCAAGTGCGGCCACGGCGACGCCGGTGGCAAGCGAGGACGGCGACAAGCGGGAAAACCAGCGATGGGGCATCTCGGCAGTGGCTACGGCAGCGTGCGGCAATGGGTTGGCGGAATTTCCCGGGTCAACGCCCGGGATGGTGCGATCCCGCGCCCAGGGCGCGCAGGCGCGGCACCACGGATGCGGACGGAAGCCGCTATTATCCGGGAACCTGCCTGACAGCGCTCATCCCCATTGCCAGACCATGCAAATCCCTTCGCCAAGCCAGCCAGTCCGGTCCCTGCCGCAACCGCGCGGGACGCGCGGCCGCCGTGCCTTGCGCGCCGCGGCGGCGGTGCTGGGTGCCTTCCTGGCCATGACGGGCCACGGCGCC
This sequence comes from Cupriavidus sp. 01T418, assembly GCF_056398885.1. Lineage (NCBI taxonomy): Bacteria > Pseudomonadati > Pseudomonadota > Betaproteobacteria > Burkholderiales > Burkholderiaceae > Cupriavidus > Cupriavidus sp. 01T418. Next base: position 237,778 of record NZ_JBFTQG010000003.1, on the reverse strand, counting down.
ATGGCCGCTGATAGCCATCTGCGCGCAGCAACCGACCTGGCCGCCCAGGCCAAGGCGGCGGCCAGCCGCGGGGAACCGCTGGTGGTGCTGGTGACCCTGCCCGACTGCGTATATTGCGAGACGGTGCGGCGCAACTATCTCGGCCCGCAGGCCGCGGCGGGCGAGATCGTGGCGCGGGAGCTGGACATGACCGCGCACACCCCGCTGCGCAATACCGATGGCAGCATGACCACCGCGCGTGAATGGGCCCGCAGCCGCAATGTGACGGTGGCGCCCACGGTGCTCTTCCTGGACGCGCGCGGCCGCTCGCTGGCGGCCCCACTGCGCGGCATGCAGCCCGACTTCTACGGTGCCTACCTGGAACAGGCGCTGGATCAGGCCCGCTCGGCACTTGCCGCCGCGCCGAACTGAGCTGCGGCCAATCGTCGCACCCTGAGCCCTCCATGCATCCGGCAGCGGCGCGACAGCGGCAGTAGAATGGCAGCTTGTCTGACCTGTCGGCGAGCATCATGACGACCTCCGCACCCCCTACCGCAACCCCCTCGGCAAGCCCGGCCTCGCGCAAGCTCTGGCCCATGATCGCCGCCGTGCTGGTGGTTGCCGCGCTAGGCTGGTTCGGCTATCGCGCCATTGCCCCTGCCAATGCGGCGCCGCCCGCCACCTTCACGCTGCTCTCCGGCGAAAAGGTCAGCACCGCCGATCTGAAGGGCAAGGTCTACCTGGTCAATTTCTGGGCCACCAGCTGCGTCACCTGCGTCAAGGAAATGCCGGAGATGGTCAAGACCTACGACAAGTTCAAGGACAAGGGCCTGGAGTTCGTGGCGGTGGCGATGAGCTACGACCCGCCGATGTACGTGATGAACTATGCGCAAACCCGCAAGCTGCCGTTCAAGGTGGCGATGGATTCGGACGGCGCGGCGGCCAAGGCGTTCGGCGAGGTGCAACTGACCCCGACCACCTTTGTCATCGACAAGGACGGTCGCATCCTCAAGCGCTATGTCGGCGAACCCGAGTGGGATGCGCTGCACAAGCTGCTCGACGGCGCGCTCGCCAAGGCGGCCTGATCCGCGAAGCCAGTCCCGCCTGCCAGCAAGGTGCCTTCCATGGCACCTTTTTTATGGAGGGATCGCGAATTCGTTGGAATGGGCATTAGACTGCCTTACTTGCCTGCTTGCTTGAGAAGACCGTCACAGTTCCGGCCAAGAGCCGACAGCGGACGGAATTCTCGCAACGGACGCTTACGTTCGACCAGCGGCCGCACGCATCCGAGCCACGCCAGCAAGGCCATGCGTTTGCTTCGCGCAGCAACTTGGGTTAAGCTTTCGCTATGCCAGCGACTAGGAGTATCTCCAGTCTTATGTCTGGCCTCTCCCGGCTCTGCATCCACTTTACGATTGGGCGGTGCGCCTCTTCGAGGCCGCCGCCCAAATTGTAATCGCCGTCAAAAAGCGAACCTCTCGCCTCTCCCACTCCGCCCCCGCTCCCTCACCTTTTATGTGACGATGGTGTTGTACAAGCAATGCGCTTGTGCCGTCGGCATACTTGCATTCGGTCGTTTCGCGTGCCGCAGGACGGGCCCGCCGACCATATCTCACGCGATTCCATGACTAAGAAGCCACTCGCAGAGCTGTTTCGGGCAATGTATCACGGCAAATACGAATATCGAGACTTCATAGGCGAAGCCTTGGGTTCCCGATACAAACCGCTCAACGTGGGCGCAGCCCACGCGTCGAAGGAACGTCTTGTCTACGCGCCAGACAAGACGATGAAGATCTATCACAGTTTTCTCAATCTGTTTCTGTTCGAGTACCTTGATGTCAATGAGCGCGTCGTGTTTTCGTACCGAAAAGGTGTAAATGTTGTCGGAGCTGTGAGAAAGCACGCGCATAACAAGCATTTCTTCCAAGCCGACATCCAGGATTTTTTCCCCAATATCGATTCGACGATGGTGCGCGCCGTCATCGAAAGAGCCGCCGCGCGCGCACCGATTTCCGACCTGCTGGATCATGTCGATCGTATTATCGAACTGGTTACAATTGGCGACGCCTTACCAATTGGCTTTCCAGCCTCCCCCCTCATCAGCAATGCGGTTCTGTGTTCCTTCGATGATCTTTTTGAGAGTTATTGCGCAGAGCAGGGGATGGTATATACGCGATACTCCGATGACATCATTGTTTCGTCGCAAAACAGGGGTGAACTCACCGATCTCGCGACCGTTATCGAGGGCAAGCTTCAGTCCGTCGGATTGGGTCAACTCAAACTTAACCCCGAAAAAACAAAGATTACGAGTATTGGTCGGAAAATAAAACTTCTCGGCTTGGTAATATTGCCGAACGGGGCCGTTTCTGTCGATATCAAATTGAAGCGGCAAATTGAAACGATGCTTCATTTCTACATCACGGATAGCGCGAAATTTCGTGATTTTTCAGAAACAGATCTTCCCAAAGCCATGGAACAACTTTCCGGCTATGTGAACTACGTGAATACTGTCGATCCAGCGTACCTGGATAAACTTCGCAAGAAATATGGCGTCACTGTAATCGACACGCTTATTCACCAAGGATCAAAATGAAGCTGATCCTGAAAATTGAGAACGTACAGCACATCCGCTCGGCAGAGCTGACTCTTGATCTGGACGCGAATGGAATTACCTGTCTCGTTGGGCGTAACGGGATTGGCAAGACCACTCTTGTTAAGGCGTTGCGTAATCTTCGTATAGCGGATACATTCAAGAAAACGGCCATCGACAGCATTTTTTCGACGTCGAGTAAAATCGCTTACTTGTGCGATCCGTATGAGTATATCTTTACATTCGATCCTAAACTTCAGAGTCTCAACTGCAAAGCAGTCATTGCGCAGCAGCTTCGCGACAGCCTCGAAGTGGAGCTTCCAGTCCCTCATGGCGAACGCTTCAATTTTTTTCAAAGTATCAGCGATGCCGACCAGGAAATCCGACATAACATCGTCCTTGAGAATTACACGCGCCCGGACGAGCTAATCGATTTTCTCGTTGCAATCTACGACGGCAGTAAATTTGACAATCTTCGTCGCATTATCGTCAAGAGGAAGTCCTACTATTGTCTCATTCTTGATGAGAGCAGGTATATCCGGGAAGACTATTTCAGCTCGGGAGAGTATTTCCTTATATCGCTCTACCGCAACATCGTTTCCGGCAGAAAGCTGCTCGTTATCGATGAGATTGACATTTCCCTTGATGCTGCCGCTCAGGCAAAGCTTGTTGGGCAGTTGAGACTTTACTGCCAAAAATACGAAGTGAACATTGTATTCACGACGCACTCTCTTGCGATTATGGGAACCCTACGCGCCAACGAGTTACACTACATCGAGTCGGAGCAGGGGGTGCTTGATATTCAGCCCGTTTCTTTCAACTACGCAAAGAGTCTACTATTTGGATTTTCAGGATGGGATAAGTACATCCTCACAGAGGATGATGTACTGGAAAACTTCATAGAGTTTGTGATCAAGCGATATCTCCCGAAGACATTTTACAAATACAAAATTATATTTATTGGGGGCGGGACGAATACAGTCAAATTGATGGAGAGGAATACCGCCCAACACTTCTTTTCCACCGAAGACAATGTAATCTCCGTTCTCGACGGTGATCAACGTGCATTGCGTTACGCTCGAGATCGGAAGAATATCGAATTCCTACCGTGGGAGAGCATCGAAAAGCAGATTTTTATCGAATACATGACTGGAAATTACTGGCTTCGTTTATCTATAGAAGAAAACCCAGGCATTGATAATCCAGATGGAAAGAATTTGTACGCCGCATTGATTCGAAACAGGATCGTGTCACAAGAGGAAATGTTCCTTCACTTGTGCGCTAGATACGATGAACAGGCACGTGCGTTTGCACATTCGCTGTCTGGCTTTTTGAATGCTTAGCTGAAGGGGCCGTTCTACGCGCCGAACCTGCCGTTGACTATCAGGTATATGAGCGGCAGTTCCGGGTCGAAACCGCCCATCCATCATCACCTTTGAGCAGAACGCGCTCGCATCGGCTGCGCTGCAATCCAGCTAATTCCTGATTTCCGGTCCAGCAAAGGCGCATGTAGTCCAGCTAATTTCGGTTTCTACATTTTTTGGCAAGCGCCAATTCGCAACGGCACGGCTTGCGCACTTCGCCTGTATGGATATACAGTTACCGGCAGTTTTCCCCGCCCATGCCGGCCAGCGCACTTGCGCGTCCGGTATCCCCAAAGGCCCCTGCCGTGTTACTCGATCCCGATCCCAGCGCCGTGCTTTGCGATGCACCTGCCGCCAGGCAGCCTGATGTTGCCGAAGCCGCGGAGGCCACCGCCACGCCTGCCTACCTGTCCACCCTGAACCCGGAACAGCGCGCCGCCGTGACGCACGATCCCGCCGCGCCGCTGCTGATTATTGCTGGCGCCGGCTCGGGCAAGACCAACACGCTGGCGCACCGGGTCGCGCACCTGGTGCTGGGCGGCGCCGATCCGCGCCGCATCCTGCTGCTGACGTTCTCACGCCGCGCGGCCTCGGAGATGGGGCGGCGGGTCGAGCGCATCGTGGACCAGGCGCTCGGCATGCAGACCTCCGGCGCGGGCCGCGCCGCGCTGACGTGGTCGGGCACTTTCCACGCCGTTGGTGCGCGCCTGCTGCGCGAATACGCCGAGACGCTGGGCCTGTCGCCCAGCTTCACGATCTGCGATCGCGGCGATGCCGCCGACCTGATGAATGTGGTGCGGCACGATCTCGGCCTGTCCGCGCAGGCCTCGCGTTTCCCGCGCAAGGAAACCTGCCTGTCGATCTACTCGCGCGTGGTCAATACGCAGGCCCCGCTCGAAGACGTGCTCAAGCAATGGTTTCCGCGCTACGCCATGTGGACGGATGCGCTGCGCGGCCTGTTCGCCGGCTATGTGCAGGCCAAGCAGAAGCAGCAGGTACTCGACTACGACGACCTGCTGCTCTACTGGGCCCAGGCCCTGGCCGAACCTGCGCTGGCGCAGGACATGGGCGCGCGCTTCGATCACGTGCTGGTGGACGAGTACCAGGACACCAATGCGCTGCAGGCCGCCATCCTGCTCGCGCTCAGGCCCGACGGACGCGGCCTGACCGTGGTGGGCGACGATGCGCAGTCGATCTATGCCTTCCGTGGCGCCACGGTGCGCAACATCCTGGACTTCCCCGCGCAGTTCACGCCGGTCGCGGACATGGTCACGCTGTCGCAGAACTACCGCTCCACCCAGCCCATCCTGGCCGCCGCCAATGCGGTGATCGGCCTGGCGGCCGAGCGCTATACCAAGGACCTGTGGTCGGAGCGCGGCTCGGCCGAAAGGCCGGAGATCGTGGTGGTCAACGACGAGGCCGACCAGGCCCGCTATGTGGTCGAGCAGATCCTGGCGCGGCGCGAGGCCGGGCTGGCGCTGCTGTCGCAGGCAGTGCTGTTCCGCGCCGCCGACCACAGCGCGCAGCTGGAGATCGAGCTGGTCCGGCGCAACATTCCCTTCGTCAAGTTCGGCGGATTGAAATTCCTGGAATCCACGCATGTGAAGGATGTGCTGGCGGTGGTGCGCTGGCTGGAAAATCCGCGTGACCGCATGGCGGGCTTTCGCAGCCTGCAGCTGCTGCCCGGCGTGGGGCCGAAAACCGCCGCACGCGTGCTGGACGCGGTGGAAATCGCCACCGAGCCGCTGTTCGCGCTGGAATCCTTCGACGCGCCGCCGGCAGCGGCCGAGGCCTGGCCCGACCTGCTGGCCCTGGCGCGCACCCTGATGGCGCCGGCAGCGCCGTGGCCTTCGGCCTTTGAGCAAGTGGTAGCGTGGTACCAGCCACACCTTGAGCGCCTGCATGACGATGCCCCGGCGCGCGCTGCCGACCTGCAGCAACTGGAGCGGATCGCGGCCACCTATGCCTCGCGCGAGCGTTTCCTGACCGAACTCACGCTCGACCCGCCGGACGCATCGAGCGACGAGTCCGGCGTGCCGCTGCGCGACGAGGATTATCTGATCCTGTCCACCATCCACTCGGCCAAGGGCCAGGAGTGGAAGGCCGTCTACGTGCTCAATGCGGTGGACGGCTGCATGCCTTCGGACCTGGCCACGGGCACCACCGAGGAAATCGAGGAAGAACGCCGCCTGCTCTACGTGGCCATGACCCGCGCCCGCGACCATCTCGACATCGTGGTGCCGCAACGCTTCTATGTGCACCAGCAGACCGCCTACGGGGATCGCCACGTCTACGCCTCGCGCACGCGCTTCCTGCCCAACCGTGTGATGCCGCTGTTCCACAGCCGCGCGTGGCCGCCGCCCCCGCCGCTGGCGGATGCACCGGCCAAGGCGCCGCTGCCCAGGCTGGACCTGGCTGGGCGCATGCGGGATATGTGGCGGTGAGCTGCCGTTGACCACTGGCGGCGCTACAGCCCGTACCGCTTGATCTTGTCGTACAGCGTGGCCTTGCCCACCTGCAGCAGGTCCGCGGCCTGGCTGACCGCGCCGCCGGTGCGCGCCAGCGTATCGGCGATGACAGCGCGCTCGTAGTGTTCCATGCGTTCCTTGAGCGGCGTGGAGTCATCGAGCGCATCGGCGCGCGTGCCGCCCTCGGGCACGCCCAGCACCAGGCGGTCGGCGGCGTTGCGCAGCTCACGCACATTGCCGGGCCAGGCGCGCTGCATCAGCGCCTGGCGCTGCAGTTCGGAGAGGATGGGCGCGGGACGCTGGTAGCGCACCGCGGCCACCAGCATGAAGTGCTCGAACAGCGGCACGATATCCTCGCGCCGCTCGCGCAGCGGGGGCAGCGGGATGGTGACCACGTTCAGCCGGTAGTACAGGTCCTGGCGGAAGGTGCCCTGGGCCACCAGCGCCTCCATATCCCCCTTGGCCGCGGCCACGATGCGCACATCGATTGCGATGGATGCATTGGAGCCGAGCCGCTCCAGCATGCCCTCCTGCAGCACGCGCAGCAGCTTGACCTGCAGCGCCAGCGGCATGCTTTCAATCTCGTCGAGGAACAGCGTGCCGCCCGAGGCATGCTCGAGCTTGCCCACGCGGCGCTTGCCGGCGCCGGTGAAGGCCCCCGCCTCGTGGCCGAACATCTCGCTCTCGAAAATGGACTCCGGCACCGCGCCGCAGTTCAGCGCGACGAACGGCGCGTGGTGCCGGGGCGACAAGGCGTGCAGGCTGCGCGCCACCAGCTCCTTGCCGGTGCCGGTCTCGCCGTTGATCATCACCGGCACGTCGGTGGCGGCCACGTTGGCCACCAGCATGCGCACCTGCTCGATGGCGGGCGAGCGCCCGATGATGCGGGTGCCCGCGGCCGGGCCGGCCAGTTCGCGCCGCAGGGCGAGGTTTTCCAGCTCCAGCGCGCGCCGCTCCAGCGCGCGGCGCACGGTCTCGGTGAGGCGGTCGGCGCCGAAAGGCTTCTCGATAAAGTCGTAGGCACCTTCGCGCATGGCCTGCACGGCCATGGTGATGTCGCCGTGGCCGGTAACCAGGATCACCGGCACGCCCGGCGCCGCGTTGCGGCAGTGCTGCAGCAGGTCCAGGCCGCTGGCGCCGGTGAGCCGCACGTCCGTCACCAGCACGCCAGCAAACTCCGGCGAGAGATGCGGCATGGCGGCTTCGGCCGAGGGTAGCGCCAGCACCGGGAAGCCAGCCAGCTCCAGGCTCTGCGCGGTAGCCTGGCGGACCAGGGGTTCGTCTTCGACGAACAGGACACGCAATCCGTCTTGCATGGCGATGCTCACTCAGTGTGGGTAGGAGAGATGGATCCGCGCGCGGCACGTGGCGCGGCGCCCTCCGGCGAGGGTGCGCGGCGCAGCACCACCACGAATTCGGCGCCACCGCCTTGCCGGTTGGCCGCGCTCAGCTGCCCGCCGAATTCGCGCACGATGGAGGTGGAGATGGCCAGGCCCAGGCCCAGCCCATGGCCGACTTCCTTGGTGGTGAAGAACGGTTCGAACAGCCGGGGCAGGTCGTCGGCGGAAACGCCGGTGCCGTTGTCGCGCACTGCGATGGTGACGGCATTGTCCTGCTCGCTGACCGCCACTTCCACGCAGGGTGCGTCCGGCGCGGCGCTGGCCAGCGCATCGAGCGCGTTGCCGATCAGGTTGAGCAGCACCTGCTCGAGCTTGAGCTCGTCGGCCCACACCGCGGGGCCTGGCGGCTGCGACAAACCCACCACCTCCAGCTTGACCTGGGCAAGCCGCGGCGCCATCAACGCCAGCACATGATCCAGCGCGGCGCGTACATGGACTGCGTGGCGGCGCGCTCGCGCCTTGCCGGCGAACAGCTTGAGCTGGCCGGTGATCTTGCCCATGCGCGTGGTGAGGTCCGCGATGGCGGCGAGGTTGTCGGTGGCGGCATCGAGCTTGCCGCGCTCCAGCAACACGCGGGTGTTGTCGGAGAATGTGCGCAGCGCCGCCAGCGGCTGGTTGAGCTCATGGGTGATGCCTGCTGCCATCTGGCCCAGCGCCGCCAGCTTGCTGGCCTGCACCAGTTCGTCCTGCGCCGCGCGCAGCTCGCTCTCGGCGCGCGTGCGCTCGGCCACCTCGGCTTCCAGTTGCTCGTTGATGGCCATCAGGTCCGCGGTGCGCGCCTCGACGCGGCGCTCCAGTTCGTCGTAAGCGGCTTCGAGCAGTCGCCGGCCATATTCAATGTCGCGCGCGCGCTGGCGACGCTGGCGCCAGGTGAACAGCAGCAGGCACATGCACGCGTAGGCTAGCGCCGCGCCCACGGTGGCATTGCGCGCGCTGGCCAGCACCGGGTCCAGCGAGGCCATCACCTGCATGGTCCAGTTTGCCGGGCCCACCTTGCGGCTGATTTCGAGGTAGCGCTCGGCATTGCCGCCGGTACCGATGCGGACCAGCCGCGCGCCTTCGCCCAGCACGGTGTGGGCGAGCCAGTGCGTGACCGGGGACTGCAGCGCCTCCAGCGGCAACGGCCTGACCGCCTGGTCATGGTACTGGCGCGTGCGGTCCAGTTCGGACTGCAGCTCCGGCGCCAGCGGCAGCAAGGTGCGGTACTGCCAGGCGGGCACCGAGGAGAGAAAGATCACGCCATGGTCGTCGCTCACCATCACCGGCTCGGCGCCGCCCGCGCCCGCGCGCTGGAACCATTCCAGGTTGAGCTTGACCACCGTCACACCCACCACGCGGCTGCCCACCTTCACGGGCTGGGCAATGTAGTAGCCGGGTTCGTCGCTGGTGATGCCGATGGCGTAGAAGCGCCCGATCTCGCCGCGCGCGGCGACCTGGAAGTACGGGCGGAAGCGGTAGTCGGTGCCGACAAAGCTGCCCGGCTGGTCATGGTTGCTGGCAGCCAGCGCCAGGCCGTTGGCGGCGATCACATAGGTGGCCGAAGCCCGCGCGCGGCGGTTGACGTCGGACAGGTAGCGGTTGGCCGCGGCCACCCGCGCGGGATCGCCTGGCGCTGCCAGCAGGTCGTGGACAAAGGGATGGAGCGAGACCAGCGCGGGGAGGAATTCGTAGCGGTCGAGCGTGCTTTCCAGCGTGGCCGCATAGCGGTCGGCGCGGGTGGCCGTGCCCTGCTGCAGGCCATCGATGCCGCGCTGCACCGAGACCAGCCAGGTCAGCGAGCACAGCGCCACCAGGCCCGCGGCCAGCGCCACGGCAAAGCCTCGCCAGTTTCCGCCGCCATCGCCCGGCGCATGCACCAGGCGGGCGGAAGCGGGATCATGCACGGCGAGGAAGTCGTCGGAATGTGGCATCGGCGCAGGCGAAGGAACACGCGCCGATGATACCCGCTGGCGGGCGGCGCCGGCAGGCGCCGCCCCGGCAGCGGGATCCTTAGCGGATGCCGGGGCCGGCTTCGGCAAGGTCGGCTTCTTCATCGCCGCCACGGCGCAGCATGCGGTCAAGCTGCGCGCGGTCCAGTTCATGCTCCCACGCCGACATCACTACCGTCGCCACGCCATTGCCGATGATATTGGTCAGCGCGCGGCATTCGCTCATGAAGCGGTCGATGCCGAGGATCAGCACCATGCCGGCCACCGGAATATCCGGCACCACCGCCAGCGTGGCGGCCAGTGTGATAAAGCCGGAGCCGGTCACGCCGCTGGCGCCCTTGGAGGTGATCATCGCCACGCCCAGGATCGTGATCTGCTGCAGTATCGTGAGCTCGATGCCGGTAGCCTGGGCGATGAAGAGCACCGCCAGGGTCATGTAGATGTTGGTGCCATCCAGGTTGAAGGAGTAGCCCGTGGGCACCACCAGCCCGACCACCGACTTGGAGCAGCCCAGCTTTTCCAGCTTTTCCATCAGATGCGGCAGCGCCGCTTCCGACGAGCTGGTGCCCAGCACGATCAGCAGCTCTTCCTTGATATAGGAGATGAAGCGGATGATGGAGAAACCGGTCAGGCGCGCCACCGTGCCCAGCACCACCAGCACGAAGACGATCGCGGTGAGGTAAAAGGTGCCGATCAGCTTGAGCAGCGGCAGCAGCGAACCCAGGCCGTACTTGCCGATGGTGAAGGCCATCGCGCCGAACGCGCCGAGCGGGGCCACCTTGGTGATCACGTGCACGATGTGGAAGAACACCTTGGAGACCTGCTCGACGAAATCGAACACGATCTTCGAGCGGTCACCCATGGCCGCCAGCGCCGAGCCGAAGAACAGCGAGACCAGCAGGATCTGCAAAATCTCGCCGTTGGCGAACGCGCTGATCATCGTGTCCGGGATGATGTGCATGAAGAACTCGACCGTGCTCTGGCCGTGCGCCTGCGTCACATATTGCGAGATCGCCTTGGTATCGAGCGTGGCCGGGTCGATATTGAAACCCACGCCGGGCTTGAGCAAGTGCGCCGACAGCAGGCCGATCAGCAGTGCGAAGGTGGAGATCACCTCGAAATACAGCAGCGCCTTGCCGCCGACGCGGCCCACCTTCTTCATGTCGCGCATGCCGGCGATGCCGGACACCACGGTACAGAAGATGATCGGCCCGATGATCATTTTGATCAGCTTGATGAAACCATCGCCCAGCGGCTTCATGGCCACGCCGGTACTTGGCCAGAAATGCCCCAGCACGATGCCGACCGCGATCGCGAACAGCACCTGTACGTACAGGATCTTGTAAAAGGGTTTCCTCATGATGTCGTCCTCGGTATTTTGACCGTGCCCGCCGCCGCAGCGGCGGCAGGATCGCGCGTCCTGCAAATGGAACGCGTCTGCCTTGACAGTCGCAACCGCCATGCCAGCGCGGCATGCGGCGCCAAGTGCCTGATTTCAAAAGGAAGCTGGCGAAGCGGACGAATATTCACTCCGATTTTCCGGAAATCCGGAAAATGCGCGTCCGGAGATCCGGACGACCCGGCCCCGGCGGGTGCGCGCTACGCCACCCCGTTGTTGCAATGCAGCAGCCAAGGCATCAAAGCCGGGTTCAAAGCGTCGAACCGTCCCGTATCACACCGTATAATTCAGCCCTTCCACCCATTCCATAGCGGCCGGCGCGCGCCCCGGGCACCTTTTGCCTCCGGTGCCGCACTGCCGCCGAAAAGCCGGAACGCCAGAACGCCGGAAAGCCGACCACGCATGAGCAGCTACTACCAGCACCACGTTTTCTTCTGCCTCAACCAGCGCGAGGACGGCAGCGCCTGCTGCGGCGCGCACAACGCGCAGGCCATGCAGGAATACGCCAAGCAGCGCTGCAAGGCGCTCGGCATCACCGGCGGCGAAGGCCGGGTGCGCATCAACAAGGCGGGCTGCCTGGACCGCTGTGAACTCGGGCCAGTGCTGGTGGTCTATCCCGAGGCCGTCTGGTACACCTTCGTCGACGAGCAGGACATCGACGAAATCATCGAGAGCCATCTGGTGGGCGGCAAGCCGGTCGAACGCCTGATGATCGATCGCTGACCGGTGGCAACGCAGATACGCTGAACCCCAGGGCGCCGCCGCGCTTTAGCCAGTCACCCGCTTCCTGTTTCCATGAACGCGCATACCCAGGTACTTACCGTTACCGGCCCCGCCGGCGCCATCGACATTTCGGTCGACCTGCCCCAGGCCAGCGCCCCGCGCGGCCTTGCGCTGGTGGCACATCCGCATCCGCTGTTCGGTGGCACCAAGGACAACAAGGTGGCGCAGACGCTGGCACGCTGTTTCGTGCAGTTGGGCTACGCCACCGTGCGCCCGAACTTCCGCGGCGTCGGCGGCAGCGCCGGCACCCATGACAACGGCGTGGGCGAGCAGGACGACCTGCTGGCTGTCATTGCCTGGATGCGCACCCAGACCGCATGGTCGCCGGATGCCGCCACACTGCCGCTGGCGCTGGGCGGCTTCTCGTTCGGCAGCTTCGTGGCCAGCCATGTGGCCCGGCGCCTGGCCGAGGCCGGCACGCCGGTGCAGCGCCTGGCCATGGTGGGTACCGCCGCCAGCCGCTGGGAAGTGGCGCCGGTGCCGGCCGATACCATCGTCATCCACGGCGAGCAGGATGACACCGTGCCACTGGCGAGCGTGTTCGACTGGGCTCGCCCGCAGGAGTTGCCGGTGATCGTGATCCCCGGCGCCGACCACTTCTTTCATCGCAAGCTGCACCTGATCAAGCAGCTCGTCGTCAATGCGTGGGACCAGTGACGGAACCGGCGCGCCGCGCCGCCCTGTCGCCGGAAACACTCCCCGTCCCCTTTTCTTTGTCGGAAACTGAAACATGCTGAATAGAGCCACGCCGCTTTTCGCGTCCGCCAACACGTCCGCCCTGGTCACCGCCGCCGTCGTCGGCGCCGCCGTGGTGCTTGCCCCGGCTCCCGTGCGCGCCCAGGGCGTGCCGATGCCGCAGGTGGCGGCCAAGTCCTGGATGCTGTTTGACGTCACCAGCGGCCAGGCACTGGCTTCGCAGAACGCCGATCTGCGTATCGAGCCGGCTTCGCTGACCAAGCTGATGACCGCCTACCTGGCGTTCGCCGCGATCAAGGAAAAGCGCCTCACGATGGACCAGACCGTGGTGCCGACCACCATCGTGCAGAAGGTCAAGAGCGACGAATCGCGCATGTTCCTGGAAGCCAACAAGCMGGTCAGCGTGCGCGACCTGCTGCTGGGGCTGATCGTACAGTCGGGCAACGACGCCTCGCTGGCACTGGCCGAAGCCGTAGGCGGCTCGGAAGAGGGCTTCGTGGCGATGATGAATCGCCAGGCCCAGCAGATGGGCATGAAGAACACCCACTTCAGCAATACCGACGGCATTCCCGATCCGAACCACTACACCACGGCCATGGATCTGGCCACGCTGACCACGCGCCTGATCAAGGACTTCCCCGAGTACTACAGCATGTATTCGCAGAGGGAATTCACCTACAACAAGATCCGCCAGCCCAACCGCAACCGCCTGCTTTACATCGACCCCACCGTGGACGGCCTCAAGACCGGCCACACCAAGTCGGCCGGCTACTGCCTGATCTCTTCGGCCAAGCGTCCGCTGGCCAATGTGCCGAACGGTTCGCGCCGCCTGGTCTCGATCGTGATCGGCACCACCACCGAAGCGGTCCGCACGCAGGAAAGCCTGAAGATCCTGAACTACGGCTTCCAGTTCTTCGACACGCTGCGCCTGTACGACCGCGGCCAGGTGCTGGCCACGCCCGATATCTACAAGGGCAAGGAAGCCACCATCAAGATCGGCGTCAAGGACGAGACCTACATCACCGTGCCCAAGGGCACGGGCGGCCGCATCAAGCCGGTGCTGGAGCGCCAGGAACTGCTGCTGGCCCCGATCACCGCCGGCCAGCAGGTCGGCACGGTCAAGCTGATGGACGGCGCCACCAAGGTGGCCGAGTTCCCGGTGGTGGCGCTGGAAGACGTGCCCGAAGCAGGCTTCTTCGGCCGCTTGTGGGATACCATCCGACTGTGGTTCAAGCGCAAGTAAGCTGGAGGGCCTTGAAATGAGCACCGACAATTCCGGCCAGGGCACGCCGGGCGACGTCCCGCCGCGCGAGTCGCTGATCGAGTATCCCAGCCATTTCCCCATCAAGGTGATGGGGAGCATGCAGGATGGCTTCGCCGAAGCCATCGTGACGCTGGTGCAGGAGTTCGACCCCGGCTTCCATGCCGGCAAGATGGAGATGCGTCCTTCGAGCAAAGGCAACTACCTCGGCCTGACCGTCACGGTATGGGTCACCAGCCGCGAACAGCTCGACGACCTGTACCGCGCGCTGACTTCGCACCCGATGGTGAAGGTGGTGCTGTAGGCGGTCAAGCGATGTGGCAGGCCAGCATTGCGCCGAGCTTGCCGCCATCGTCCCACTCCGCGCCGCCGGGCTCCCCTCGCCCCCCGAGGGGCTGAGGGAGTAACAACATTCAGGCACTTCGGACCGGGTTGGCGCATCCGCCCGGCTTCGATTGGCGCCCAAAACAACAAACCATGAACACCATCACCCTCAAGCCCGGCAAGGAAAAATCCTTGCTGCGCCGCCACCCCTGGGTCTATGCCACCGGCGTGGACACCGTCGAAGGCCGTTGCGAATCCGGCAGCACCGTGATCGTGCGCGCCGCGGACGGCCGTTTCCTGGCGCGCGGGGCCTACAGTCCCACCTCCCAGATTCGCGTGCGGGTGTGGAGCTTCGACGAGAACGAGCCAGTCGATCACGCCATGTTCAAGCGGCGCGTCTGCGCCGCCGTCGCCCATCGCAGGCAGTGGGTCAAGGACAGCGACGCGGTGCGCCTGGTGTTCGGCGAGGCCGACCGCCTGCCGGGACTGGTCGTCGACTACTACGGCAGCGGTGCGAACGGCCAGCTGGTGTGCCAGTTCAACGCGGCGGGCGTCGAGGCGTGGAAGGACGCGCTGGTGCGGGCGCTCGTCAAGGAAACCGGCTGCCCCAACGTCTATGAGCGCTCCGACGCGGCCGTGCGCGAGCGCGAAGGCCTGCCGCTGGTGACGGGCGTGCTGGCGGGTGCCGAGCCCGATCACGCGCTCAACGTGACAGAACATGGCGTGCGCTACTACGTGGACGTACGCAGCGGCCACAAGACGGGCTTCTATGTCGACCAGCGCGACAACCGCAAGCTGGTGGGCGATCTCGCCAATGGCCGCGAGGTGCTCAACTGCTTCTGCTATACCGGCGGCTTCTCGCTGGCGGCGCTGCGCGGCGGCGCCACCTCGGTGACCTCGATCGACTCCTCCGGCGAGGCGCTCAAGACCGCCGCGGGCAACGTCACCCTCAACGGCTTCGACCCCGAGCGTGCGACCTGGCTGGATGCCGATGTCTTCAAGTCGCTGCGCCAGTTCCGCGCCGATGGGCGCCAGTTCGACCTGATCGTGCTCGACCCGCCCAAGTTCGCGCCCTCGGCCCAGCATATCGACCGGGCCGCGCGCGCCTACAAGGAGATCAACCTGGTCGGCCTGCAGTTGCTGCGCCCGGGCGGCCTGCTGTTCACCTATTCCTGCTCGGGCGCGATCAGCATGGAGCTGTTCCAGAAGATCGTGGCGGGCGCGGCCACCGATGCCCGCGCCGACGCGCGCATCCTGCGCCGCCTCTCGGCCGGCACCGACCACCCGATGCTGGCGGCCTTCCCGGAGGGCGAGTATCTCAAGGGCCTGCTGCTGGAAAAGATCTGAAAGCGTGCCGGGATCCACGGCCATCGGCCAGGCATGCACGGCGCCCGCGGGCGCCATTTTTCATGGTGGCGGCGTTGGCGCATGCCATTGGCGCCGCCGTCATGCCGACTTCACGCAAGCGTCTTGGGTTAGTCACAAACGCCACCTATAGTGCGCTGTGCGGATGCGGCATTGGCAGGTGCCCCCCGCCTCTTCCTATCAGTCTTCGTGGTAGTTGCCCCGCGGCGTAGCGGGGTTTTTTTTGCCCTTGTGATCGGCTTGCCACCCAACTTCACCAGTGGTCTATGGTGGAGAGAGCGCCATGCGGGCGTAGATTGCTCCTTCTAGCGCCCGCAAGCCGAAACTCCCTATAATCGAACGATCGTTCATATCCAGGGCGCCACCGGCGCCCCTACGTGGTCCAGGAGACGCCATGCCCGCTGCCAAGCAACTGCCCCAGGTCCTGCAAAACCTGGCGCTGCCCGTGATTGCCTCGCCGATGTTCATCGTCAGCTACCCCGAGCTGGTGCTGGCGCAGTGCAAGGCCGGCATCGTCGGCTCCTTCCCCGCGCTGAACGCGCGCCCGGCCGAGATGCTGAGCGAGTGGCTCACGCAGATGGAAGCAGAACTCGCCAGCTTCCGCGCCGCCAATCCCGGCAAGCCGGTGGGCCCGATCGCGGTCAACCAGATCGTGCATGTCTCCAACGCGCGGCTGGACCATGACATCAAGGTGTGCGTGGACCATAAGGTGCCCATCCTCATCACCTCGCTGCGCGCGCCGCCCAAGGAAATGATCGATGCGGTGCACAGCTATGGCGGCATCGTGCTGCACGATGTCATCAGCATCCGCCATGCCGAGAAGGCGATCGAGGCCGGCGTGGATGGCCTGATCCTGGTGGCCGCCGGCGCCGGCGGCCACGCCGGTACGCTGTCGCCGTTCGCGCTGGTGGGCGAGGTGCGCAAGCTCTTCGACGGCGTGATTGCACTGTCGGGCTCGATCGCCACCGGCGAGTCCGTGCTGGCCGCGCAGGCGATGGGCGCGGACTTCGCCTACGTGGGCACCCGCTTCATTGCCTCGCAGGAAGCCCACGCCAGCGAGACCTACAAGCAGTCGATCACCACCTCCGCCGCGGCCGACATCGTCTACACCAACCTGTTCACCGGTGTGCACGGCAATTACATCCGCGAGAGCATCGAGGCGTCGGGGCTGGATCCCGACAATCTGCCCGAGGCCGACAAGACCAAGATGGACTTCTCCAGCGGCGCTTCCAAGGCCAAGGCATGGAAGGATGTATGGGGCGCCGGCCAGGGCGTGGGCCAGATCCACGACATCCCCACCGCCGGCGAAATCGTGGCACGCATGCAGGCCGAGTACAACGAGGCCCGCGCCCGCCTGGGGCTGGCGGTCTGAGCGCGTTGCCCGCGTAACGCACTGAGTGCGCGGAGCGCGCTCAGTCGTAGCTGCGCGCGTCCTCGATCACCTTGCCATCCTGCGGCAGCGCGCCCGCCGCCACGAAACGCACCTCGCCGCGCAGGCGCATCACCTCCCGCAGCGATTCGCCGATGGCCTGGGCCAGGCCCGCGTCGTCGCGCGTGGCGTCGCAATACAGGGTCATCACATCGGCGCCGACGCTGCCCGTCACCACCAGGCGCGCGGCGCGCACTTCGGGATGGCGCCGCATCACCTCACCCACCTGGCCGGGATGCACGAACATGCCCTTGACCTTGGTGGTCTGGTCGGCACGGCCCAGCCAGCCCTTCAGCCGCAGGTTGGTGCGCCCGCAGGGGCTGGCACGTTCGCCCGAACCGGCGACGAACGCGGAGAGGTCGCCCGTGCCGAAGCGGATCAGCGGATAGTCGCCGTTGCCGAGCACCGTCACCACCACCTCGCCGGTCTCGCCTTCGGGCATCGGCTGCGTGCCACCCGGCTCGACGATCTCGACCAGCACGTTTTCGTCCACCACCCAGCCATCGCCGCCCTTGGTCTCGTAGGCGATCAGGCCCACGTCGGCGCTGCCGTACATCTGCTGCACGCGGATGCCGCGCTCGCCAAACCACGCGCGCAACGAGGGCGGGAGTGCCTCGCCGGACACCAGTGCCTTGCTCAGGGCCGGGGACGGCAGGCCGAGTTCATCGCCCTTTTCCAGCAGCACTTTGAGAAAGGAGGGCGTGCCCGCGTAGGCTGCCGGCTGCAGGCTCGCCAACGCCTGCACCTGCGATTCGGTCTGCCCCACGCCGGCCGGAAACACGCAGCAACCCAGGCGATGGGCGCCGCTTTCCATCATCATGCCGGCCGGCGTGAAGTGATAGGAGAAGGTGTTGTAGACCAGGTCGCCCGCGCGGAAGCCCGCGGCGAACATGGCGCGCGCGATGCGCCACCAGTCGGCGCCATGCCCGTCCGGCTCGTGGATCGGCCCCGGCGACTGGAAGATATGCCGCAAGCCGCCCAGCGGCGTCGCATTGAGCCCGCCCAGCGGCGGCATCGCCTTCTGCCGCGCGGTCAGTTCGGACTTGCGTGTCACGGGCAACGCCGCCAGCGCGGCCAGCGAATCCAGCCCGCGCGGATCCACGTCGCGCAAGATCTCCGCAAAATACGGCGCATGCGCCTTGGCATGGGCAACCTGGCGCGACAAGGCGTCCAGCAGCGCCTGCAGGCGGACGTGCGGCGTGCGCGTTTCGAGCGAATCGAAGTATTCAGACATGGTGCGTAGTTCGCGTAGGTAAGTCGCGTAGGTAAGTCGCGTAGATGAGTCGCGTAGATGAGTCGCGTGATGAACCGCCTGTCAGGCTAGCCAGCGCTTGCGGCGGCGATAGCTTTTTACGTCGCGGAAGGAGCTTCGCCCACCGCCCTCGCCATCGCTCGCAGCCACGCCCAGGTAAAACTCCTTCACGTCCTCATTGGTGCGCAGCGCCTGCGCCGCGCCATCCATCACGACGCGCCCGTTCTCCAGGATGTAGCCGTAGTCCGCATAGCGCAGCGCCACCATGGTGTTCTGCTCGGCCAGCAGGAAGCTGACCTTCTCGCGCTGGTTGAGGTCGCGCACGATCTCGAAAATCTCCTCGACGATCTGCGGCGCCAGGCCCATCGACGGCTCGTCGAGCAGGATCATGGCGGGCTTGGCCATCATGGCCCGGCCAATCGCGCACATCTGCTGCTCGCCGCCGGAGGTATAGCCTGCCTGCGACTTGCGGCGCGTCTTCAGGCGGGGGAAGTAATCGTAGATACGTTCCAGCGCATCGCGCGTCTCGCTGCGCGACAAGCCGCGCGTATAGGCGCCGGTGAGCAGGTTCTCCTCCAGCGTCAGGTGGGCAAAGCAATGCCGCCCCTCCATCACCTGGATCACGCCGCGCTTGACGAGTTCGTTGGGCGTGAGCCGGTCGACCCGGTTGCCGCGGTACTCGATCGAGCCCTTGGTGACGTCGCCGCGCTCGGCATGCAGCAGATTGGAGATGGCCTTGAGCGTGGTGGTCTTGCCCGCGCCGTTGGCGCCCAGCAGCGCCACGATCCGGCCCTCCGGCACGTCGAGCGAAACGCCCTTGAGCACCAGGATGACGTGGTCGTAGATGACTTCGATATTGTTGACGGACAACAGGCTCATGATGCGGCTCGGTTGGTGGTACCTGGCTTGCGGGAGCGCCCTGAGGCGTCGCCGCATCCTTGCCCTCTCGCCCGCTTGCGGGAGAGAGGTTGGGGGAGAGCGGAGCAGACAATCAGCATGCAGCGACGCCAGCTGATCCCGCCAGCCCGCTCAGGACTTCATGCACGAGGGCGAAATTCCCTTCTCTTTCGCGAACTGCGCGGCACTGGCCTTGAACAGCGGATGGATCAGGTTCTTGTTGCCTTCGATCCAGTCCGACACCACGACCCACTTGGTGCCATCCCACTGCTGGATCTTCACCTTGCCCGAGCCTTCATGGTTGTCGCAGCTGGTCTTGATCTCCGGCAGCAGGCCGGTCGCACCCAGTTGCTGCAAGCGGGCGTTGGTCAGGTTGAGGTTCTCGAAGGCCCAGCGCATGTCCTCGCCACTCATGACCTTGCCCTTGCCGTACTTGCCCTGCGCCACGCGAATCGCTTCCACCGTCACCACCGCGGCCGATACGCCACGGTTGTAGAGCACCGAGCCGACCTTGTTGCGGTCCTGCATATTGCCCTTGCCGGCGCCGTAGACCACCTTGTCGATATCGGCGATCACGGGCACGCCCTTGCCGGCCACGTTCCAGGTCGCGCTCATGTAACCCTTGGCGGCGTCGCCGGCGGGCACGGTGTCCTCCTCGGAGCCGGCCCACCACGAGCCGATCATCTTGTCGCGTGAGAAGCCCACCTTCTGCGCGGCCTTGAGCGCGGTCTGGTTCATCACGCCCCAGCCCCAGAAGATCACGTAGTCAGGATTCTCCTGGCGGATCTTGAGCCACTGCGCGCCCTGCTCGTTGCCGGGGTGTGCCACCGGAATCTCGACAAGGTTGAACTTGCCGAGCTTGGCTTCGGCCTCCAGCGCCACGATCGGCTCCTTGCCATAGGCCGAGTCGTGATACAGGTAGACGATCTTCTTGCCCGCCAGCGAGCCGCCGCTCCTGGAGGCCAGGAACTTGACGATGGCCGACACCTGCATCTGGTAGGTGGTGACCAGCGGGAAGGCATAGGGGAAGACCGAGCCGTCCACCGCATCGGTGCGTCCATAACCCATCATCACCAGCGGCACCTTGTCGGCTGCGGTCTTGTCCACCAGCGCGTAGGAGATGCCGGTCGACATGGTGTGGTAGGCGGTGCCCTTGGTGGCCGCGCTCTTGCTCTTGAGCCGCTCGTAGCACTCCACGCCCTTGGCGTTGTTGTACTCCGTCTCGCACTCTTCCCAGGAGAGCTTCACGCCATTCACGCCGCCTTCCTTGAGGTTGACGTAGTTCAGGTAGTCGACAAAGCCGCCGTAGAAGGACTGCCCATTGGCGCCATAAGGGCCGACGCGATAGCTGGGCAAGGCGACGAACTGCTCGCCGCTTTGCGCTTGCACCGCCAGCGGCGCGAGCAGCGCCGCAGAGGCGCCCAGCGCGAGGGCAATGCGCTGCAGATTGCGAATCAGGATGGTCATGACTGTCTCCTTCACCTTGGCAGGTGTGTTTGTTATGAGATACCCGTTTGCCCGGTCCAGCCTAAAAAAACGTCGATGCGATAAGACTCAATGGGGGAATGGCCACAGCCGCAGCTTCTCCTTGGCGATCTGCCACAGCCGCGCCAGGCCGTGCGGTTCCACCACCAGGAAGAAGATGATCAGGGCGCCGAACACCATCAACTGGATATGCGACACCGCGGCATTGGTAAAAGGCAGGTGCAACAGCGCGGCCAGCGGCGGCAGCACGTTGTCCAGGAAGATCGGCAGCAACAGGATGAAGGCTGCGCCAAGGAAGGCGCCGAGGATGCTGCCCACGCCGCCGATGATGATCATGAAGAGCACGCGGAAGGACAGGTCGAGCGAGAATCCGTCCGGCTCTACCGAGCCCAGGTAGCAGAACGCATAGAGCGCGCCGGCCACGCCGCAGTAGAACGAGCTGACGGCGAATGCCAGCAGCTTGGTGCGCATCAGCGGAATGCCGATGACCTCGGCCGCCACGTCCATGTCGCGCACCGACATCCACGCGCGCCCGGTGGACGAGCGCACCATGTTCTTTGCGGCGATGGCCAGCACGGTCACCAGCATCAGCACGAAGAGATATTTCTTCACCGGCGTATCGATGGCGATGCCGAACAGGTTCAGCTGCTGCGCGGTGATCACGCCCGAGGAACTGTTGTTGGAGAACCAGGGAAACTTGGTCAGCGCCCACACCACGAAGAACTGCGCGGCCAAAGTGGCCACGGCAAGGTAGAAGCCCTTGATGCGCAGCGACGGCAGGCCGAAGGCAACGCCCACCAGCGCCGCCGACAATCCCGCCAGGATGAAGGTCAGCAGCACCGGCAGCCCTTCGATGCGCAACTGGAAGTTGTAGGCCGCGTACGCACCCACGGCCATGAAGGCCGCCGTGCCAAGCGAGAGCTGTCCCGCGTAGCCGGTGAGGATATTCAGCCCGAGCGCGGCCAGCGCGAAAATCAGGAACGGGATCAGGATGGCCGAGAACCAGTATTCCGAGCCGATGAGCGGAATCGCGATAAAGGCCACTGCCATCAGCACCGCAAAGCCGATGCGGTCCTGGCGGATGGGGAAGATCTGGCTGTCGGCCACATAGCTGGTCTTGAACTGGCCGGATTCACGGTAGAACATATTGTTTCTCCTGGGGCGGGTGCCGGTCAGACACGATCGATATGTTTCTCACCGAACAGCCCCTCGGGCCGCACCAGCAGGAACAACAGCGCAAAGACATAGGGAAACCAGCCTTCGATGCCGCCGAAGTTGCCGCCGAAAGCGGACTGGAACACGGGCGGGATATAGATCTCGGCCAGCTTCTCCGAGGCCCCGATGATCAGCCCGCCGACGATGGCGCCGGGCACCGAGGTAAAGCCGCCCAGGATCAGCACCGGCAGTGCCTTGAGAGCCGTCAGCGTCAACGCGAACTGCACACCGTTGCGCGATCCCCACAACATGCCCGCCACCAGCGCCACGAAGCCCGCCACGCCCCACACAATGGCCCAGATATGCTGCAGCGGAATGCCCAGCGACAGCGCCGCCTGGTGATCGTCCGCGACGGCGCGCAGCGCGCGGCCCACCTTGGTGTACTGGAAGAACAGCGCCAGCGTGCCCACCAGCACACCGGCGATGCCCGCCGCCGCGATGTCGAACCTGGACACCACGATATTGAAGCGCGTCAGGATGGATTCGATCGGTTCGTCGACGATGCCGAGGTTGATCGGGCGCACTTCGTTGCCGAACAGCAGTGGCCCCAGTCCTTCGAGAAAGAAGGACAGCCCGATGGTCGCCATGAACAGCGTGATCGGCGGCTGGTTGACCAGCTTGCGCAGCACCAGGCGTTCGGTGCCAATGCCCACCACCACCATCACGCCGAACGCGCCGATCACCGCAGCCCACATCGGCAGGCCCTTGTCCATCAGCCCGACCACCGCCAGCGCGGCGAAGTAGACCATCGCGCCCTGCGCGAAGTTGAACACGCCGGAAGCCTTGTAGATCAGCACGAAGCCCAGCGCCACCAGTGAGTACATCAATCCCGACAACAGCCCGCCGATCAGGATTTCAAAGAAGAACGTCATGGTTATCCTTGTCTCAGTGGCCGGCGCCGAGATAGGCGCGAATCACGTCAGGGTTGGCCTTTACCGCCTCCGGCGTGCCATCGCCGATTTTCTTGCCGTAGTCCAGCACCACCACGCGGTCGGAGATATCCATCACCACGCCCATGTCGTGCTCGATCAGCACGATGGTGGTGCCGAACTGGTGGTTCACCTCCAGGATAAAGCGGCACATGTCCTGCTTCTCCTCGACGTTCATGCCGGCCATCGGTTCGTCCAGCAGCAGCATGGAGGGCTCGGCCGCCAGCGCGCGCGCCAGTTCCACGCGCTTTTGCAGGCCGTAGGGCAGCCGCCCCACCGGCGTCTTGCGGATGGCCTGGATCTCGAGGAAATCGATCACTTCCTCGACCTTCTTCCGGTGCAGCATTTCCTCATTGCGCGCGGGGCCCCACCACAGCGCATTGGCCAGCAGGCCGCTGCGGAATTTCGTGTTGCGCCCGGTCATGATGTTGTCGAGCACGGTCATGCCCTTGAACAACGCGATGTTCTGGAAGGTGCGCGCGATGCCCTGGCGCGCCGCGGCGGTGGGATGCATCTTGCGCCGTTCCTCGCCGCGAAACACGATGCGGCCCTGTTGCGGCTGATAGACCCCGTTGATCACGTTGAGCATCGAACTCTTGCCCGCGCCGTTGGGCCCGATGATGGCCCGGATCTCATGCTCGCGCACATCGAAGGAGATATCGGTCAGCGCCTTCACGCCGCCGAAGGCCAGCGAGATATTCTGCAGGTCGAGTATCACGTTGCCGGCCTGCCGTACCTGCGCGCGCTCGGCCTGCAAGCCGCCTTGCAGCTCCGCCGTGGTTGCCGCCGCCGCGGACGCGCCGCTCCACACCGGCTGGCCGTCGCCGCCGCGCTCCACGCCTTTCCATGCCATTTGCGTCATCCTGCCGCCCCTGCTCATGCCGCGCGTGCCCCGCCGGCGGGGGCCGGCGGGAAGCGCTTCACGTCAACCAGCTTCAACGTGGCCGACACGCTGCCTTCGCGCCCGTCCTCGAACTTCACGCGCGTCTCGATGAACTGCTCCGGCTTGCCCGCGTACAGGGCCTCGATCAGCACGCCGTACTTCTCGGCGATAAAGCCGCGCCGCACCTTGCGGGTACGCGTGAGCTCGTCGTCGTCCGGATCGAGTTCCTTGTGCAGGATCAGGAAGCGCGAGATCTGCGAACCGGCCAGCATGGCATCGGTCGCGAGGTCGGCATTCACCTGCTCGACGCACTCGGCGATCATCGCGATCACTTCCGCCCGCGCGGCGAGATCGATGTAGCCGGCGTACGCCAGGTGGCGCCGCTCGGCCCAGTTGCCTACCGCTTCGAAATCGATATTGATGAAGGCGCAGACGCTGTCGCGTCCCGTGCCAAACGCCACCGCTTCCTTGATGTACGGGAAGAACTTGAGCTTGTTCTCGATGTACTTGGGCGCGAACATGGCGCCGCCCGACAACTTGCCCACATCCTTGGCGCGATCGATGATCTTGAGGTGACCGTCGGCATCGATCACGCCGGCGTCGCCGGTCATGAAGTAGCCGTCGTCGTTGATGGCCTCGCGGGTGGCATCGTCGCGCTTGTAGTAGGCCTTGAGCAGCCCCACGCCACGCACCAGCACCTCGCCGTTGTCGGCAATGCGGATCTCCATGCCCGGCGCGGCAGGCCCCACCGAATCGAACTTGACCTTGCCGTCCGGCTGCAGGCAGACATAAGCGCAGGTCTCGGTCTGGCCGTAGAACTGCTTGAGGTTGACGCCGATCGAGCGATAGAAGCGGAACAGGTCCGGACCGATCGCTTCGCCCGCCGTGTAGCCCACGCGGATGCGGCTCATGCCCAGCACATTGCGCAACGGGCCGTAGATCAGCAACTCGCCCGCGGCGTAGCGCAGCCGGTCGGCCAGCGCCACAGGTTTCGCGTCGAGGATATCCGTGCCGCAGCGGCGCGCCACGCCCATCGCCCAGTGGAACAGCTTGCGCTTGATCCAGCCCGCGTCTTCCATGCGGATCATCACCTGTGTGAGCAGGTTTTCATAGATGCGCGGCGGCGCGAAGTAATAGGTGGGACCGATCTCGCGCAGATCGGTCATCACCGTCTCGCGCGATTCGGGGCAGTTCACGGTGAAGCCCGCCGTCATCGCCTGCGCGTAGGAGAACAGGTTGTCGCCCACCCACGCCATCGGCAGGTAGGACAGCACATCGTCCTTCGCGGTCAGGCCGTCGAAGGCGCAGCCGTTGCGCGCCGAGCCAATCAGGCCGCGGTGCGAGTGGCACACACCCTTGGGCTTGCCGGTGGTGCCGGAGGTGTAGAGGATGATGGCGGTATCGTCGGGCGAGCCCTCGGCAACGGCCTGGTCGAAGAAGCCCGGATTGGCGCGGTCGAACTCGCGGCCGATGTCCTGCAGGCGCTGGCAGGACATCAACGCCGGATGATCGTAGTCGCGCAGCCCGCGCGGGTCTTCATAAATGATGTGGCGCACCTTGCGGCCCTGCGCGGCGAGCTGCTCCTCCACCTCGAGCAGCTTGTCCACCTGCTCCTGGTCCTCGACGATGGCAAAATCGATCTCGGCATCGTTCAGCACATAGATCATCTCGCCCGCGATCGCATCCTGGTACAGCGGCACCGGCACGCCGCCCAGCGCCTGTGCCGCGCTCATGGCCCAGTACAGGCGCGGCCGGTTGTCGCCGACCACCGCCAGGTTCATGCCGCGCGCAAAGCCCAGCGCGGCCAGTCCGCACGCCAGCGCGCGGACCTCCTGCGCGGTTTGCGCCCAGCCATAGGTCTGCCAGATCCCGAGATCCTTCTCGCGGTAAGCCGGGTTTTCCGGCCGCTGCTGCGCATGCGCAAGCAGCAGGCGCGGGAAGGTCGTCGCCGACGGTTCCTGCATCGCTGTCTCCTGTCCCTCCGGAGCGGGGATCCGCTACCGGTGTCAAGCCTGCTTCCGCTGGTTATACTTGGGCTGTCTTGCCCGGCGATGTTTCTGCCGCAGCGCAACAAATCCTTCGCGCCTTGTCCTGGCGCACACTCGCTGCTGGCGTGGTCATAAGATAGTGCATGCCATTTGCCCCGGTTGTCACGCCGATGACAATTCCGGGTTAATCCCTACGGGAAGGTTCCCCAGTTCATGCTCAACGATTTTGTCGACCGCTGCGTGTGGGCAGCCGACCTCAGCCCGGAACAAAGCGACGTTGTCCGCCGCGCCATGTGCGTGCGCGAATATAGCCAGGGCGACTACGTCTGTCACAAGGGCGACATGGCCGAGCACTGGCTGGGCGTGCTGGAAGGGATCGTCAAGATCACCACGGTATCGCCTTCCGGCAAGTCGGTCACATTCACCGGTGTGCCCAGGGGTGGCTGGTTTGGCGAAGGCGCGGTGCTGAAGGCCGAGATACGCAAATACGATGTGATGGCGCTGCGGCGCTCGCGGATTGCATTTCTTCCGCGGGAGACTTTTCAGTGGTTGCTGGATACCAGTTTGCCTTTTACCCGGTTCCTGCTGACGCAGTTAAATGAGCGGCTGGGGCAGTTCATTGCCGCGGTGGAATACGAACGGCTGCTCGATATCGATTCGCGGGTGGCGCGCGCGGTGTCGTCCTTGTTCAACGAGCACCTGTATCCGGGGCTGGGGAAGACGCTGGAGATCTCGCAGGAGGAGATCGGACTGCTGGCGGGAATATCGCGGCAGCGGGCCAATCAGGCCTTGAAGGTGCTGGAGCAGCAGGGATTGGTCAAGGTGGATTATGGGGTGATCGAGGTGCTGGATCTGGAAGGATTGCGGCAATACGGAGAGTGATGACCTGACGCCGGGTTTAGTTCAGGCCAGGAAATCAGGCCGAGAAATCAGGCCAAAAAGGAAAAGGGCCGGCGCCGGGTCACCCCAACGCCAGCCCGTTCATCCCGTCGGCGGAAACGCTTACTTGCTGTAGACGTACGCGCCACGCCCGGTCTTGCGGCCAAGATAGCCAGCCGCCACCATTTCGCGCAGCAGCATGGCCGGGCGATACTTCGGATCGGCGAACTCGGTGTACAGCACCTCCATCACCGCCAGCATCGTATCCAGGCCAATCATGTCCGCCAGCGCCAGCGGCCCGATCGGGTGATTGCAACCCAGCTTCATGCCTTCATCGATTTCTTCCGGCGACGCCAGGCCTTCACCCAGCACGCAGAACGCTTCGTTGATCATCGGGCAGAGAATCCGGTTCACCACGAAGCCCGGATTGTTCTTCACGGTGATCGGGTACTTGCCCAGCACCTTGGCGAGTTCTTCCACCAGCGCATGCGTGGCATCGCTGGTCTGCAGGCCGCGGATCAGTTCCACCAGCGCCATCATCGGCACCGGGTTGAAGAAGTGCATGCCGATGAAATTGCCCGGACGGCTGGTGACGGCGGCCAGCTTGGTGATCGAGATCGACGAGGTGTTGGAGGCCACGATCACGTCGTCGCCGACGACGCTGTCGATCTGCTTGAGGATCTTGACCTTGAGGTCGAAGTTCTCGGTGGCGGCTTCGATCACGATGTCCGTGGCCTTGAGCGCGTCATACGCGGTCGAGCCCTTGATGCGCGCCAGCGCCGCTTGCTTGTCGGCTTCGCTGATCTTGTCTTTCTTGATCAGGCGATCCAGGCTGCTGGCGACGGTGGCGATGCCCTTGTTCACCGCTGCGTCGCTGATATCCACCATCACTACGTCGAGGCCCACCACGGCACACGCTTGTGCGATGCCGTTGCCCATGGTGCCTGCGCCTACGATGCCAACTGTCCTGATTCCCATCGTCTCTTCCTTGTTGCTGGTTGCTTGATGCTGATGCTGATGCGGCACGCCGCGGGATGCTGCGAGCCCGTGCGGGTCAGGCTTCGCGCAGCGCGGCGATGATGCGCTCGGCGTGTTGCGTGAGGATTTCCGGGTCCTGCATGTCGGTGCCGTGGCCGCGCAGCGTGCGGTCGGCATAGCGGGGCACGATGTGGAAATGCACGTGCGGCACGGTCTGGCCCGCGGCGCTGCCGTTGAACTGGCCGATCGAGATGCCGTCCGGCCGGAAGGCGGCGCGCACTGCGCCTGCTACGCGCTTGGTGGTGCGGATGGCCGCTTCGGCGGCAGCGTCGGAGAGATCGAAAATCTCGACGGCGCCTTCCTTGGGAAGCACCAGTACGTGTCCGTCGGACTGGGGCATGATGTCCATGAAGGCGACGGTGTCCGCGTCTTCATACACCTTGGTGCAAGGCAGTTCGCCACGCAGGATGCGGGCGAAGATATTGTTGGGATCGTACACGGTACTCCTGATTGGTCTCGTCTTGGTCCTGGCCTGCGGCGCGCGCGCCGCTTTGCGGCTCTACGGCGCTTTACGGCACTCCAGGGCTTTACGCAAACGGCAAGTTTAACGCAGGGGGCGTGCACGAAACAGCCCCCTGGCAGATACATCACATATTGCGGCGGTACTGCCCTCCCACCTCGAACAGCGCATGCGTGACCTGCCCCAGCGAGCACACGCGCACCGCATCCATCAGCACCGCGAACACATTGTCGTTGTCGATCACGGCCTGGCGCAGGCGCTGCAGCATGGCCGGCGCCGCATCCGCATGGCGTGCATGGAAATCCGCCAGCCGGGCGAGCTGACCTTGCTTCTCCTTTTCGCTGGAACGCGCCAGCTCGAGTGTCTGCCTGGTGGGCTCGCCGCTGGGGTTGCGGAAGGTGTTCACGCCGATGATGGGCAGCGTGCCGTCGTGCTTGCGCTGCTCGTAATACAGCGACTCCTCCTGGATCTTGCCGCGCTGGTAGCCGGTCTCCATGGCCCCCAGCACGCCGCCGCGCTCGGCGATGCGCTCGAACTCCTGCATCACCGCTTCCTCCACCAGGCCGGTCAGCTCATCGATCAGGAAGCTGCCCTGGTTGGGGTTCTCGCATTTGGCCACGCCCCACTCGCGGTTGATGATGAGCTGGATCGCCAGTGCGCGGCGCACCGATTCGCCAGTGGGCGTGGTGATGGCTTCGTCGTAGGCGTTGGTGTGCAGCGAATTGCAGTTGTCGTAGATGGCGATCAGCGCCTGCAGCGTGGTGCGGATGTCGTTGAAATCGATCTCCTGCGCATGCAGCGATCGGCCGGAGGTCTGGATGTGGTACTTGAGCTTCTGGCTGCGCTCGTTGGCGCCGTACTTGTCGCGCAGGGTCACCGCCCAGATGCGGCGTGCCACGCGGCCCAGCACGCTGTATTCCGGGTCCATGCCGTTGGAGAAGAAGAACGACAGGTTGGGCGCGAAATCGTCGATATGCATGCCGCGCGCGAGATAAGCCTCCACATAGGTGAAGCCGTTCGACAGCGTGAACGCCAGTTGCGAGATCGGGTTCGCGCCGGCCTCCGCGATGTGATAGCCGGAGATCGACACCGAGTAGAAATTACGGACCTGGTGATGGACGAAGTAGGCCTGGATATCGCCCATCACCTTGAGCGAGAACTCGGTGGAGAAGATGCACGTATTCTGGCCCTGGTCTTCCTTGAGGATGTCGGCCTGCACCGTGCCGCGCACGTTCTGCAGCACCCAGGCGCGGATCTTGGCTTCTTCGTCGGTGGTGGGATCGCGGCCGTTGTCGGCGCGGAACCTGTCGAGCTGCTGGTCGATGGCGGTGTTCATGAACATCGCCAGGATGGTGGGCGCCGGACCATTGATGGTCATCGACACGGAAGTGGACGGGCTGGTCAGATCGAAGCCGTCGTACAGCACCTGCATGTCGTCGAGCGTGGCGATCGACACGCCCGAGTTGCCGACCTTGCCGTAGATGTCCGGGCGCGTATGCGGGTCCTCGCCGTACAGCGTGACGGAGTCGAAGGCGGTGGACAAGCGCTTGGCGTCCATGCCCTCGGAAACCAGCTTGAAGCGGCGGTTGGTGCGGAAGGCATCGCCTTCGCCGGCGAACATGCGGGTGGGGTCCTCGTTCTCGCGTTTGAACGCGAACACACCGGCGGTGTAGGGGAAGCTGCCAGGAACGTTCTCGCGCATCAGCCACCTGAGCACTTCGCCGTCGTCCTCGAAGCCCGGCAGCACCACCTTGTGCACCGTGGTGCCGGACAAGGTGGTGGTGGTGAGCGTGGTGCGGATTTCCTTGTCGCGGATCTTCACCACGTATTCGTCGCCGCTGTAGGCCTTGCGCATCTCCGGCCACATCGCCAGCAGCTTGCGCTCCTGCGCACCCATTGCAGCGTCGCGTTCGGTGGCGAGCGCCTGCAGGGCTTCACCCGTATCCGCGCTATCGCTCGCGGCCTGCAACATGCGGCGCGCCTCGCGCAGTTGCTGGCGCTCGCGGGCCAGCCGGCTCTGCGCGTCCACGCGGCGGTGGTAGGCGCGCACCGTGTCGGCAATCTCGGCCAGGTAGCGGTTGCGCGCTGGCGGCACGATCACGTTCTGGCCGGTGGAGATGCGACCGCTCAGTTGCGGCAGCACGCCGGCCGGCGCATGCATACCGCGTGCATGGAGCGCTTCGCGCAGGCCCTGGTAGAGCATGGTGACGCCGTCGTCGTTGAAGCGGGACGCCTGGGTGCCGTACACCGGCATCTCCTCGGGCTTGGCGTGCCATTGCTCGCGGTTGCGCTGCACCTGCCTGGCGACGTCGCGCCAGGCATCCTGCGCGCCCTTGCGGTCGAACTTGTTGATGGCGACAAAATCGGCGAAGTCGAGCATGTCGATCTTCTCCAGCTGGCTGGCAGCGCCGAACTCGGGTGTCATCACATAGAGCGACACGTCCACGTGCGGCACGATGGCAGCGTCGCCCTGGCCGATGCCAGAGGTCTCGACGAGGATCAGGTCGAAGCCGCTCACCTTGCACGCCGCCAGCACATCGGGCAGCGCCTGCGAGATCTCGGAGCCAGCCTCGCGCGTGGCCATCGAGCGCATGAAGATGTTCGGGTGGTTGATCGCGTTCATGCGGATGCGGTCGCCCAGCAGCGCGCCGCCGGATTTTCGGCGCGAGGGATCGATCGAGACCACCGCAATGCGGAGCTTATCCTGCTGGTCCAGCCGGATGCGGCGGATCAGCTCGTCGCTCAGCGAGGATTTGCCCGCGCCGCCGGTGCCGGTGATGCCCAGCACGGGCGTCCTCACCTTGGCCGCTTCGGCGCGCAGCGCGTCGGCCAGCGACGGATCCGCCTTGCCGTTTTCCAACGCCGTGATCACTTGCGCGAGCGCGCGGCGGTCGCCCCCCTTCACCGCATCGAGCGTGGTGGGCGCATAGCGTGCCAGGTCGATATCGCAGCGCTGCACCATGTCGGCAATCATGCCCGCCAGGCCCAGGCGCTGGCCATCTTCCGGGCTGAAGATGCGCGCCACGCCATAGGCCTGCAACTCGCGGATCTCATCCGGCACGATGACGCCGCCGCCGCCGCCGAACGGCTGGATATGCTCGCCACCACGCTGGCGCAGCAGGTCGACCATGTACTTGAAATACTCGACGTGCCCGCCCTGGTAGCTGGATATCGCAATGCCTTGCACGTCTTCCTGCAAGGCCGCATTGACCACTTCCTCCACCGAGCGGTTATGGCCGAGATGGATCACTTCGCAGCCAGAGGACTGCAGGATGCGCCGCATGATGTTGATGGAGGCATCGTGGCCATCGAACAGCGCGGCCGCGGTAACAAAACGCACCTTGTTGACGGGGCCTTTCGGTCCCTGCGCCTGATGGGGAGCGCTGGGTTGGGCACTCTTCTGGACATCGGAAAGATCGGTCATTTGTCTCCACCCTAAACCTGAAACCGTTGTTCTATAAGGCTTTGCGGTCAGTGCTGGTAGCCTGAAATCTCTCTAGCTGCCCACCTGGCTACCAAT
Source organism: Cupriavidus sp. 01T418 (assembly GCF_056398885.1). NCBI lineage: Bacteria > Pseudomonadati > Pseudomonadota > Betaproteobacteria > Burkholderiales > Burkholderiaceae > Cupriavidus > Cupriavidus sp. 01T418. The sequence goes on along the minus strand of NZ_JBFTQG010000003.1, from coordinate 206,246 downwards.
TTGTGCTGCTGTGGGGTGATATGTCGTGAGGTTACAACGATCTGTCTACTAGCGGTACTGACCGACAGCATCAGCAAATCCGCTGTCGCGGGCTACTCAAAATTTGAGTAGCAGGTCGCACCGGCGGACGGCTGCGCCCCGAGTATTGCGTCTTTTAGGCTACTTTACGATTCGATGTCCGAATGAGGCGGGGCAACCTCCCCAGAGAGGGCTGACGCGGCCCTGAGTGATCAGCATCGAAGCACCGCGCAGCGGCCTGTATGGCCAAGAGAAACTTCTTGCGCTCAGTCGTGTATATACACAACAATGGGAGACCTGCTCAATTTCCGATCAATCATTGAGCACATTGCGCACCAAACGACACACATTAACCATACGCGCCGTCAGGGACTTGAGTTCCACACGGTTGTCCGTATATACATGGAGTGAGCGCGGTGGAAATTAGTCATCACACCACGCGTGCAGGAGAAGCTCGCGCAGAAACATGGCGGCATTACTGAGGCCGAAATCAATCAAGCTTTTCTCAACCGTGAGGGGCCGATCCTGATTGATGACCGCGAAGAACATGCATCGGACCCACCTACGAAATGGTTTTGCGCTGAGACCGACCACGGCCGGATGCTGAAGGTTGTGTACATCGCAAAGGACGGCAAGATCTTTCTCAAGACCGCATACGAACCGGCGCAGCCCACTGTGGACAGTTACCGGCGCAAGTCAAAATAAGCGGCGTTAACACCGACTAGCTATCAGGAGCAGCACATGAGCAACGCCAAGAAAATCCCCGGTACCGTTGAAGCGTGGGAAAATGGCGAGTTGGGAAACGATGAAGAGTACGCAGTCGTAGTACCCGAAGCATCAGCGGAAGTAGATCAGGCCCTTGGCCTGCAAGCGGTGTCGATTCGCCTTCAGAAGTCGCTGATTGAAGATTTCAAGTTCCTGGCCCAAGAGCATGGCATTGGCTATCAACCATTGATGCGCGAAGCACTGCGCCGCTTTGCAGAGTCAGAAATGAGGCGGCTCGCGGTTCAATATGCGAACGAACGCCGGCAGGAAGTTACCGGGCATGTCGAGCCTGCAGCGCAGCGACGCACTAAAAAGACAGAGCACGCAGAGCAGAAACTCGAAAAGAAGTCGGAACACGCAGAACACGGACACGCGAGCTCCCAAAAGCGCGCTGCTTGAGACGAACATCGGTCCGCAAGCCAACCCGCCGAAGTGGCGGGTTTTTTCTTTTCCGTCGCCAGGAGCCTGCCACTCTCCGTGGCGCCACGTTCCCGCGCAAGCCGGCCTGCATCACATCAGAGACCCGGCTCCGGGCATTCGCCGACGCCGATGTTCCGGCGCTCGCCAAACCGGCGCCCGAGCGCGCCGCTCAGGCCGCGGAGCCAGCGCCACCACAGGGGTGCCGTCGACTCGGCAAGCGTGAAGCGCGCGCCCTCGCTCTCGCCCGACAGCCATACCGTGGCGCCTGCCGGCAGCGCGCACACGGCGCCCGGCAGCAGCCAGATGTCGGCGTGGTGGCCCTCCAGCGTCAGCCACAGGCGCCCGTCCAGCACCTTCACGCTTTGCCCTTCAAGGGCGCGCCAGCTTACCGGCCGGCCGGGTTCATCCAGTTCGAAGATCCTTAGTTCACGCATTTCGCCACTCCTTTCTGCATTGCGGACATGTCTCGTGCCGCCCGGCCGGGCCGGTGCGGGCACCCTCTTCCGCATGCCTTCCATTATTCACGGCGGCCACTACAATTCCATGAACAGTTGCGAACAGTTTTCCATGCACTGTTCAGTAGTTTTTCCTGACACTTCAACGTTGCCGCCTGCGCCCCCCGCCATGAAGCTGACCCTGGTTCCCGCCACCGGCGTGCCCCTGACCGACCAGATCGTCAACGAGGTGAAGAGTTGGATCGGCACGCACGAGGTGCGTCCCGGCGCGCGGCTGCCGTCGATCCGCCAACTGGCGGCGGAGCATGGCATCAGCCGCTTCCCGGTGATCGAGGCCTATGACAGGCTGGTGTCGCAGGGCCTGCTCGACTCCCGCCACGGCTCGGGCTTCTTCGTCGCGGACAGCCCGCTGCTGGCGCGGGCCGCCAACGGCTGGTCGGATCCCAGCCTGGCCGAGGACCTGTCCGGCCATATCCTGGAGCAGTTCAACCACCCCAGCGCCACGCTGAAACTGGCGGGCGGCTTCGTGCCCGAGACCTGGCACGATATCGAAGGATTGACCCAGGCGATCCGCCAGGTCTCGCGCACCGACATCGGCAGCTTGGTCCACTACGGCACGCCGATGGGCGTTCCGGAACTGCGCCAGCATGTGCTCACTCGCGTTCGGCAGCTCGGCATTGCCGCCGAACTGCCCCAGGTACTGGTCACCGCCGGCGCCAGCCAGGCGCTGGACCTGGTGGTGCGGCGCCTGCTCAAGCCGGGCGATACGGTGTTCGTGGAAGACCCCGGCTACTACAATCTGTTCGGCCTGCTGCGCCTGCATGGCGTGCGGCTGGTGGGCGTGCCGCAAACCCGCAACGGCCCGGACCCGGACGCCGCCGAGGCGCTGCTGCGCGAGCACAAGCCCAAGCTGTTCTTCACCAACAGCGTGCTGCAGAACCCGACCGGCTCGACGCTGGCACCGCCGGTGGCGTTCCGCCTGCTGGAGCTGGCGCGGCGGCATGGCTTCCGCTTTGTCGAGGACGACATTTTCTCGGACTTCCAGACCCACTTCACGGATCGCCTGGCCACGCTCGACCAGCTCGAACACGTGATCTATATCGGTGGTTTTTCCAAGACGGTGTCGGCCTCGCTGCGAGTCGGCTACCTGGTGGCCGACAAGGCGCTGGTGAAGGACCTGGTGGACGTGAAGGTGCTCACCAGCGTGGCGGGCTCGCATTTCGCCGAAGCCGTGACCACGGCCTTGCTGGAGCGCGGCGGCTACCGCAAGTACATGGAACGGCTGCGCCTGCGCGTGCGGCAGGCCACCGCGGGCGCGGTGCGGCGCCTGGCCGGCTTTGGCTGGGAAGTCTATTGCGAGCCGGCGGGCGGCAACTTCCTGTGGGCGCGTACGCGCGGGATCGAGGATTCGCGCGATCTGGTGACGCTGTCCGAGCAGCACGGCGTCACGCTGGCGCCTGGCAATTACTTCCGGCCGGGCGGCGAGACCTCGGCCTGGATCCGCATCAATTCCGCCTTTGTCGAAGAGCCGCGCGCGCTGGCCTTCCTGCAGGAGGCGGGCGCGCGCGAACCCTGAAGGCAGGCGTCAGCCGCCATGCAGCACCGCGTTGCGGCGCGCGTAGAGAAAGTAGATCGCCAGGCCAATCGCCAGCCAGGCCAGGAAGGCGATCCAGGTCATTGCCCGCAGGTGGGCCATCAGGAACAGGCAGAAGCCCACCGACAGCAGCGGCACCACCGGCACCCCGGGGCAGCGGAACGCGCGCGGCAGCTCCGGCCGGGTCCTGCGCAGCACCAGCACCGCCACCGAGATCAGCGTGAAGGCCGATAGCGTGCCGATATTGATCAGCTCCGCCAGCACGTTGAGCGGCACGAACGCCGCGATAAACGCGAACACGAGGCCCACCGTCCAGGTAGCGATGTACGGCGTGGCATGCACCGGATGCACCTTCGACAAGCGCTCGGGCAGCAGGCCGTCGCGCGACATGGCGAAGATGATGCGGGTCTGGCCGAAGGTCATCACCAGGATCACCGTGGTCATGCCCAGGATGGCGCCCAGGTCGACGAAGCCCGCCACCCAGTTCTGCCCCGCGTACTGCAGCGCCAGCGAGACCGGGTGGTCGATGCCGGCGAACCTGGCAAAGGGCACGATGCCCGTCATGATGGCCGCCACCGTCACGTACAGCACGGTGCACACCGCCAGCGAACCGATGATGCCGATAGGCAGGTCGCGGCGCGGGTTGCGCACCTCCTCGGCGGCCGAAGTCACGGCGTCGAAGCCGATAAAGGCGAAGAACACCAGCGCCGCCGCATTGAAGATGCCGTCCAGGCCGAACGGCGCGAACGGGTGCCAGTTGGCCGGCCTGACGTGCCACACGCCCACCGCGATAAACAGCAGCACCACCGCGATCTTGATGGCCACCATCACGTTGTTGAGGCGCGTCGACTCGCGCACGCCATAGGACACGACCCAGGTGATGGCCAGCATGATCAGCGCGGCGGGCAGGTTGAACAGCGTCTGCACGCCTGGCACCGCGCCCGGCGCCGCGGTGAGCACGGCCGGCAGGTGGAGGCCGAAGCCCGCCAGCAGCGACTGGAAATAGCCGGACCAGCCCACGGACACCGCCGAGGTCGCCAGGCCGTATTCGAGCATCAGGTCCCAGCCGATCATCCACGCCACGATCTCGCCGAGGGTGGCGTAGCTGTAGGTGTAGATGGAGCCGGAGACGGGAATCGCCGAAGCAAACTCGGCGTAGCACAGGGCGGCAAACCCGCACGCGAGCGCCGCGATCACGAAGGAGACGGTCAGCGCGGGGCCGGCGGTGAGCGCGCCGGTGCCGGTCAGCACGAAGATGCCGGTGCCGATGATGGCGCCGATGCCCATCAGGATCAGGTCGACCGGGCCAAGCACCTTTCTCAGGCCATCGTCGCGGGCAGCGGCCAGCATGGCCTCGATGTTCTTGGTGCGGAACAGACTCATCGGCGGGAACTCCTGGCGCGCTGGGCGGCTTTTGAAAAGCCACGTATTCTAGCGCGGGGTGCCGGCGAGTTCGCCACTTTCGGATCGCAGGGCGCGGCCGCAAGGCCGCGCCTTCCTGCGCCGCGATCACCAGCAGCGTGACTTGCTTTTACTTGGCCACCGGCATCGTGAACTCAGCCCCCTTGCCAATACTGTCCGGCCAGCGCTGCATGATGCTCTTGTAGCGCGTATAGAACCGGATGCCTTCCTCGCCGTAAGCGTGGTGATCACCAAACAGCGAACGCTTCCACCCGCCAAAGGAATGCCACGCCATCGGCACCGGAATCGGCACGTTGATACCCACCATGCCAACCTGGATCTGGCGCGAGAACGCGCGCGCCACGCCGCCGTCGCTGGTGTAGCACGACACGCCGTTGCCAAACTCATGCGCGTTGATCAGGTCCACCGCCTGGGCCAGGTCGTGCACGCGCACCACCGACAGCACCGGCCCGAAGATCTCCTCCTTGTAGATCGTCATGTCCGGCGTGACGTTGTCGAACAACGTGCCGCCCACATAGAAGCCGTCTTCATGGCCATCGACCTTGTGGCCACGGCCATCGGTCACCAGCCTGGCGCCTTCGTCCACGCCCTTGGCGATATAGCCCTCCACCTTGGCCTTGTGCGCGGCGGTCACCAGCGGACCCATCTCGGCATCGGCTTCCATGCCGTTGCGGATCTTCAGCGCCTGCGCGCGTTCGGCCAGGCGCGGCACCAGCTTGTCGGCCACATCGCCCACCGCCACCGCCACGGAGATCGCCATGCAGCGTTCGCCGGCCGAGCCGTAGGCCGCGCCGATCAGCGCATCCACGGCCTGGTCGAGGTCCGCGTCGGGCATCACCACCAGGTGGTTCTTGGCGCCGCCCAGGGCCTGAACGCGCTTGCCGTGCCTGGTGCCTTCCGTGTAGATGTATTCGGCGATCGGCGTGGAGCCGACGAAGGACAGCGCTTGCACGTCCTTGTGCGCCAGCAGGGCGTCCACGGCGTCCTTGCCGCCCTGCACCACATTAAACACGCCATCCGGCAAGCCAGCCTGCTTGAGCAGGTCGGCGATCAGCAGCGAGGGCGAGGGATCGCGCTCGGACGGCTTGAGCACGAAGGTGTTGCCGCAGGCCAGCGCCACCGGGAACATCCACATCGGCACCATCACCGGGAAATTGAACGGCGTGATGCCGGCCACCACGCCCAGCGGCTGGCGCAGGTTCCAGTTGTCGATGCCGCCGCCGATGTTGTCGGTGAAATCGGTCTTGAGCAGGTTGGGAATGCCGCAGGCAAATTCCACCACCTCGATGCCGCGGGTCACTTCCCCCTTGGCATCCGAGAACACCTTGCCGTGCTCGCGCGTGATCAGCGCGGCGAGGTCGTCATGGTGGCGGTCAAGCAGTTCCTTGAACTTGAACAGGATGCGCGCGCGCTTGAGCGGCGCGGTATCGGACCAGGCCGGGAAGGCCGCATGCGCGGCGGCCACCGCGGCATCCACGTCCTGTGCCGAGCCCAGCGCCACGCGCCCCGACACGGCGCCGGTGGCCGGGTTGAAGACGTCGGCGTAACGATCCGAAGAAGCGGCGCGCACGGTGCCGCCGATGTAGTGCGCGATGTCGGCGATCTGCCGGTTTTCTGCGATGTTCACGTCAGTGTTCCTTGTCTTGTCTCTGCAATCACTGCAATCACTGTACTTCCTGCAGGACCTTCGTCACGGTGTCGAACATTTCGCCGATCTGCGCTTCCGTGATGATCAACGGCGGCGAGAAAGCGAGGATGTCGCCGGTGTAGCGCACCAGCACGCCACGCTCCAGGCATTTGAGGAAGGCTTCGTAGCCGCGCGCGCCCGGCTGGCCGGGACGCGGCTCCAGCTCGATGCCGGCGACCAGGCCGAGGTTGCGGATGTCCTTCACATGCGGGGCGCCGCGCACGGCATGCACGGCGGCCTCGAACTTCGGCGCCAGCTCGGCGGCCCGGCCGAACAGGTTCTCGTTCTTGTAGATATCCAGCGTGGCGATGGCCGCGGCCGCGGCCAGCGGGTGGCCGGAATACGTATAGCCGTGCAGGAACTCGATCGCGCCAGGCGCTGCGGAGTTGACCACGGTGTCGTGCACTTCGCGCCTGACCGCCACCGCGCCCATCGGCACGGCCGCGTTGTTGATGGCCTTGGCCATGGTGATCAGGTCCGGCGTGACCTTGAAGCGCTCGGCGGCGGTAGCCGCGCCCAGGCGGCCGAAGGCGGTGATGACTTCGTCGAAGATCAGCAGGATGCCGTGCTTGCTGGTGATCTCGCGCAGCTTTTCCAGGTAGCCCACCGGCGGCACCAGCACGCCGGCCGAACCGGCCAGCGGTTCGACGATCACGGCGGCAACGTTGGACGGATCGTGCAGCGCCAGGATGCGCTCCAGTTCCTCGGCCAGGTGCGCGCCCCATTGCGGCTGGCCCTTGGAGTAGGCGGCCTCGGCGATATTCAGCGTGGCCGGCAGGTGGTCCGTGCCGGGCATCAGGTTGGCCGAGAAGACCTTGCGGTTGCCGCCGATGCCGCCCACCGCCATGCCGCCGAAGCCCACGCCGTGATAACCGCGCTCGCGGCCGATAAAGCGCGTGCGCTGGCCTTCGCCACGGGCGCGGTGATACGCCAGCGCGATCTTCAGCGCGGTGTCGACCGATTCCGATCCCGAATTGGTGAAGAAGATGCGGTCCAGCCCGGCCGGCATGATGGCGGCCAGCTTGGTGGCAGCCTCGAAGGTCAGCGGGTGGCTCATCTGGAACGGCGGCGCGTAGTCCAGGGTCTGTGCCTGGCGCGCAACCGCCTCCGAGATCTCCTTGCGGCAGTGGCCGGCAGCCACGCACCACAGGCCGGCACAACCGTCCAGGATCTGGCGGCCGTCATGCGAGGTGTAATACATGCCGCTGGCCGAGGCGAGCAGGCGCGGCGCCGCCTTGTACTGGCGGTTGGCGGTAAACGGCATCCACAGGGCGTCGAGATCGGGGATCACGGTCTTGGCGGCATCCATACGTCCTCCTCAGGGCATTGGCTTGGGCGGCAATGGCGCCGCACCAGGGTTGTCGAGTGATTCTGGCGAATGCGGCCACTGTAGCGACCCGGCCCCGCTTAAAGAATATACGGTCGGCAAAACATCGCCTTACCGTACAGGCAAGGCTAGGACAACCGTACAGATTCGTAAAAAACGCGATCGGTGCCGGCCTGCCGGAAACCTGGCCCGGACGCCCGTCGCGGCACGCAATCTGGCCCCGGAAGCCGGTTTCGCGCTGCAGTGCCGCAATGCCGCCCTGGACGAAGTCGCTTCCCATCGCACCGCCTGGGCCACTAAACTGTACAGGCCCATTCTTGAATATGACGCATGCTTAACCTTGAACTCGTCCGCAGCCGGCGCAGCGGCGATACCCTGACCGAGCAGATCGTGGCCGGCATTGCCAGCCTGGTGGACCGGCGCGTGCTGCGCGCCGGCGTGGCGCTGCCCTCGGTGCGGCGCTTCGCCCGGCAGCATGGGGTCAGCACCTTTACCGTGGCCGAGGCCTACGGCCGCCTGACCGCGCTGGGTTACCTCAGCGCGCGGGTCGGTTCGGGCTATACGGTGGCGCACCGCCACGCGCCGGCCGGCCAGGCGCCGGCGGCGCGCTGGGAGGCGCCGGGGCTGAACGCCGCCTGGCTCTTGTCCGACGTGTTCGCCGACCATTCCGTGCCCATCAAGGCGGGCGCGGGCTGGCTGCCCGGCGACTGGCTCAACGAGGAAGGGCTGCACCAGGCCATGCGCGCCGCGGCGCGGGTGCCGGCGGCGCAGGTTTCGGGCTACGGCCATCCTTACGGCTTCGCCGCGCTGCGCGAACATATCGCTGCCGGCCTCAGCCTGTACGGCATGCCGGTGCAGGCCCAGCAGGTGGTGCTGACCCAGGGCGCCACGCAGGCGCTGGACCTGGTGGTGCGCACCTTGCTGCGCCCGGGCGACACGGTACTGGTGGAAGACCCGTGCTACTGCAACCTGCTGCAGATCCTGCGTCTGGCCGGGCTGCAGGTAATCGGCGTGCGCCGCACTGCCAGCGGGCTGGACACTGACGCGCTCGACCACGCCATCCGCCACCACGCGCCGCGCGCACTGTTCGTCAACACCGTGCTGCAGAACCCCACCGGCGGCACGCTCACCAGCATGAATGCGCACCGCGTGCTGCAACTGGCCGAGCAATACCGGCTGCTGGTGGTGGAGGACGATATCTACCGCGAGCTGGCGCCGCCCGGCTCGCCCATGCTGGCGGCCATGGACGGCCTCTCTCACGTGATCTACGTGAACGGCTTTTCCAAGACCATCACGCCGTCGCTGCGCGTGGGCTATCTGGCCGCCAGTCCTGAACTGGCCAAGGCACTGGCCCGCACCAAGATGGCGGTGGGGCTGACGTCGTCGGAAGTCACCGAACGCCTGGTGTATTCCGTGCTGACCAGCGGCCACTATGGCCGCCATGTGGCAGCGCTGGCCGAACGGCTGCGCGCCCAGCAGGACCGGATCACGGAGAAAATGGAAGCACACGGGCTGGAAGTGCTGCTGCGCCCGGAAGGCGGGATGTTCGCCTGGGCGCGCATGCGGCCAGACGCAGGGCACGAGCAGGCCGCCCCGTCGGGCAACCGGCTGGCGACGCTGGCGCTGGAACATGGTATCTGGCTGGCGCCAGGCTCCTACTTCGAGCCGGAAGAAGGCGACTCGCCGTGGATACGGTTCAATGTCGCGACCACCGACGCGCCCGCGCTATGGCGTTTTTTCGACACGCAGCGCAGCGGGGAAACCCAGTCCGTGCAAGCAGGACTCCCTGAGCCTGCCTCCCGCACCGCGCGCGCGCCGCGTGCCGGCACGGTCAAGCTGGCCTGAGCATCAGCCCGGGCCCCGCCATCCTTGCCGGTTCAGAAGCGATAGCGCACGTAACCGGTGTAGAAACCGCTGCCCGGATTGGGCTGCTTGATACCGGCATTGGAGACGTGCTGATAGCGGAAGCCAGCTTCATACGCTGTCTTGGGACCGAATGCCATGCCCACGCCAACCATGTCGGAGAACTGGAACAGGCTGCCGGAGCGATGATAGTCGGAGGTGGCCTTGTGACTCATCATGCGCACACCAACTGAAGCCTCCAGGAACGGCACCATCGAGCCGCCGCGCTTTTCCACGCGGAAGATCGGCGAAAAGCCGAATTCGGTCACGTTTTGATGATTGGCGCCGCTGAGGGTGTTCCATTCGGCCAGTTCGGCTTCCCATTGCAGCTTGGCCAGCCAGCCCTGCTGGTTGCCCCAGGCAAAGCCGGAATCCCAGTTGATGCCGACTTCGTACTTGTTGATGTTGTGGCCAGGATCGCGGCCGAAGGCCACGTGCACGCCGGGATCGGCATGCGCCAGCGCGCAGGCACCAAGGGCGGCCATGGCGCCAAGCGCCTTGATAGGTGCGGCTAACCGGTGGGCAAGGCCGGCATTCTTCTTATCGTTGATCATGTGCATCGTGGGTAGTAAGTACCGCGAAGAATGGCAAGTTCCAGCGAAAACCTTGCCACCTCCCAGCGGCAAAGCCGACCACCCGTACTCAAGACCAGAGGCGTTCCATCACCCAACCCGCGGTCATGCAGATCGCGAGCCAAGCGCTAATGCATCCGGCAATAAAACGGTAAGTCATGGTCCATTTCCGCAACAAACGCTTGGGGACAAGCGAATCATTTCGAAATTATACATCCATCCGTGAATGTATGTTGAGACCGACGTAGAACCGGCCGGGGCCTGACGTAATGGTCAGCGATTATGCGCTTCCAGGCGGCGTAATGCGCGCGGTGCCGCCGCCGTGTTGCAACGTTGCGTCAACCCCGTGCCGGACTTCGCGACCGCGTGCCCCACGCGATCAGCTTGCGCCCAGCAGGAAGGGCACGGTCTCCTCCAGCAGCAGTGCCGGCATTTCCTCGGCGATGTAGTGCCCGCACGGCAGGCTCTTGCCACGCACGCGGCGCGCCACCTTGCGCCACTCTTCCAGCGGCGCGAAGCAGCGGCCCACCGCGCCTTGCTCGCCCCACAGCGCCAGCATCTCGCACTCGACCTGGCGCCCCGCGGCCAGGTCGGCGCGATCGTGCCCGAGATCGATCGAGGCGCTGGCGCGGTAGTCCTCGCACAAGCCATGCGCCGCGCCGGGCAGGCTGAGGCAGCGCAGGTATTCCGCCATGGCCGCCACGGTGAACGGTGCCAGTCCGGCGCTGCGGCTGCCCATGGTGCTGTGCAGGTAGAGCGCCGGGTCGGCCTCGATCAGGGTCTCGGGAAACGGCGCGGGCCGGATCAGGAAGAACCAGTGGTAATACGCCAGCGCGAACTGCAGGCTGGTCTGTTCGTACATCGCCAGCGTGGGTGCGATATCGAGCGTGACCAGCCGCTGCACGGCATCCGGATGGTCCAGCGCCATGCGGTGCGCCACGCGCGCCCCACGATCGTGCGCCATCACAAGGAAGCGTTCGAAGCCCAGCGCGCGCATCACCGCCACCTGATCCTGCGCCATGCTGCGCTTGCTGTAGTTGGCATGATCGGGCAAGCCGGCGGGCTTGCCGCTGTCGCCATAGCCGCGCAGGTCGGTGGCGACCACGGTGAATTGCCGCGCCAGCGTATCGGCCACCTTGTGCCAGATCACATGCGTTTGCGGATGGCCATGCAGCAGCAGCAAGGCCGGCCCGTGGCCGCCGACAATGGCGTTGATCTCCACTTCGCCGCATCGGATGCGGTGCGGGGTAAAACCTTCGAACACGGCAAACCTCCTTCAGGCGGACAGCCGCGCCATGGTCTTGGCGGCGACGTCCTGCAGCCAGGGCTGCGCTTGATGATGACGGCGCGCGAACGCCTCGATCTGCGACGACTGAGCCAGCGTCGCGCCGATCATGTCCAGGCCTTGCCGGAACATGGTGCGATGGCGCTCCGCCAGCGTGAAGGCGAAGCGCAGGGCGCCCGCGCTCACCATCATCGCGGCGAGGTCGATCTCGATCCGTGCCGGCACGCCGCGCGACACTTCGGCCATCAGCGCATCCACCTCGGCCTGCGGCAGCATCACCAGCAGCAGGCGGTTGTTCATCGCATTGGAGTAGAAGATCTCGCCAAAACCCGGCGCGATCACCGCGCGGATGCCGAATTGCTGCAGGCCCCACACCGCGTGCTCACGACTGGAGCCGCAGCCGAAGTTGGGGCCCGCCACCAGCACGCCGGCACCGTGGTATTGCGGCTGGTTGAGCACGAACGCAGGACGCGGCGCGCCCTGCGCGTCGAAGCGCATATCATAGAACAGGCCACGGTCCAGCCCGGCCTTGTCGATGATGCGCAGGAACTGCTTGGGCATGATCTGGTCGGTGTCGAGGTTGCCGATGGGCAGCGGCGCGCCGAGGGCGGCGATCAGGTCGGTATCGTGGTCGGGCATTGAATCAGGCATTGCATTGCTCCAGGCGGCGCACGTCGGTGATGCAGCCGGTCAGCGCCGCGGCGGCGGCCATGGCGGGACTCATCAGGTGGGTGCGCCCGTCGCGTCCCTGGCGTCCCTCGAAGTTGCGGTTGGTGGTGGAGGCGCAACGCTCGCCGGGTTCGAGCACGTCGTCGTTCATGGCGAGGCACATCGAGCAGCCGGGCTTGCGCCATTCGAAGCCCGCGTCGCGCAGCACCTGCGCAATGCCTTCGTCCTCGGCCTGCTGGCGCACCGCGCCCGAGCCTGGCACCACCATCGCACGCACGCCATCGGCCACCTTGCGCCCGCGCACGATGGCGGCCACCGCGCGCAGGTCTTCGATGCGGCCGTTGGTGCAGGAGCCGATGAATACGCGTTGCACCGGCAAGCCCTCGAGCGTGGCGCCCGCTTGCAGGCCGACGTAGTCGAGCGCCCTGGCGGCGGCGCTGCGCGCCGTTTCATCGGTGGCGTCCGCCACCAGCGGCACGCGCGCGTCGATGGGAATGGCCTGGTCGGGGCTGGTGCCCCAGCTCACATAGGGGGCGACGTGGCCGGCGTCGAAGGCAAGCTCGCTATCGAAGCGCGCATCCGCGTCCGAATGCAACTCACGCCAGCAGGCCAGCGCCCGCTCGCGCATGGTTGCGTCGATATCGGCGGCGCGTGCCAGCACGTAGCCGATGGCGCTCGCGTCCGGTGCGATCAGCGCGCCGCGCGCGCCGGCTTCCACCGTCATATTGCACAGGGTCATGCGGGCCTCGATGGTGAGCGCGTCGATCGCGCTGCCGGCGAACTCCACCACATGGCCGCGCGCGCCCTGCGCGCTGATACGGCTGATGATATGCAGGATCAGGTCCTTCGCGGTGACGCCGCGCGGCAGCACCCCATCCACACGGATGCGCATGTCCTTCGCCACGCGGTACACCAGCGTCTGCGTGGCCAGCACATGCTCTACCTCGGACGTGCCGATGCCGAAACCGAGCGCGCCCAGCGCGCCATAGGTGGTGGTATGGCTGTCCCCGCACAGCACCACCATGCCGGGCCGGATCATGCCGTGCTCGGGCGCGATCACGTGCTCGATGCCCTGCAGCGCATCGTCGGTGTCGAACAGGGAGATGCCATGCTGCACGCAATTGCGCTTGAGGTTGCGCGCCTGCAGCGCGGAGGCCGGGTCCTGGATGCGGCGCGGGCTTTGCGCATGCGTGGGAATGATGTGGTCCACCACCGCCACCTGCTGGCCGGGCGACGGCACGCCCCGCCCCTGCGCGGCCAGCCCGGCGAATGCCTGCGGGCTGGTGTACTCGTTCATCAGGTGCAGATCCGCGTAGAGAACCACGTGATCGGCGTCGAGCGCGGCCACGGTGTGCGAATCCACCAGCTTGCGATAGAGAGTAAGGCCTGACATGGGGCTCTGCCTGCGTTGGGTTGGGTTGGGTTGCCGAATAAGCGGGAGAAAGCGCCGTGCTTACTCCGGCGTGATGCCGGCCTGCTTGATCTGCGCGGCCCAGCGCCTGATTTCCTTGCGCAGCATGGCGTCGGCCTGCGTCGGGCTCATGGTGAGCGGCTCGAAGCCCTCCTTGACCAGACGCGCCTTGATCTCCGGCGCGGCCAGCGCCTGGTTCAGCGTCTGGTTGAGTTTGGCGATCACGTCCTTGGGCGTGCCTGCGGGCGCGCTGACGATAAACCAGGTTTCGAAGGCGTAGTTGGGCAGGCCGGCCTCTGCGATGGTCGGCACATTGGGCAGCAACGGCGAGCGCTTCGGCCCGGTCACCGCCAGCGCACGCAGCTTGCCTGCCTGCACCTGGGGCAGCGCGGCCGACAGCACCGGGAAGCTGAGCTGCACCTGCCCGGCAATGGTGTCGACCATGGCCGGGCCACCGCCCTTGTAAGGCACGTGCAAGATGGCGGTGCCGGACTCCGACTTGAACAGCTCCGCCGCCATGTGGAAGGTGCTCCCGGTGCCCGCCGAGCCGAAGCTCAACTGGCCCGGGTGGCTCCTGGCCAGCGCGATCAGCTCCTTCACGTCCTTGGCCGGCAGGCTGTTGGTCACCACCAGCACATGTTGCGAAGTCCCCATGGTGCCGACCGACATCAGGTCGCGCTCGGTGTCGAACGGCAGCTTGGCGAACAGCGATGGATTGACGGCCAGCGCCACGTTGTTGATGGCGAGCGTATAGCCGTCGGGCCTGGCCTTGGCCGTCTGGTCCATGCCGATATTGCCGGACGCGCCGGCACGGTTGTCCGCCACCACCGGCTGGCCAAGCTGCCGGCCCCAGGCCTCGGTGATCAGCCGCGCCGCGATGTCGACGCTGCCCCCGGGGGCGAACGGCACGATCAGGCGGATCGGTCGCGCGGGAAACGACTCGGCTGCGGCCAGCCCCGGCGCGACGGCCGCAGACAGGGCGATGGCGCCCAATGCGAGGCGCGGGATCCAGCGTATGTGGCGGACAAATGCGGAAAAGCGGTTCATGTGAGGTCTCCTGGGTGGCAGGCTGGCTTGCGAGGCAGGATCCTCCAAGCCGCCGCACTTATTGAGACGCCAGTTTAACCATTGAACCCATCGCTATAATTGCATCCACAGACTTTCATTCGGGCGCTGAATTCATCAATTCAAGCATTCACGCAACGTGGACAACTTCTCCGACCTCGCTTTCTTCGTCACCCTGGTCAAGCGCGGTAGCCTGGCCGGCGCGGCCCAGCAGTTCGGCATCACGCCGTCGGCAGCAAGCAAACGGCTGGCGGCGCTGGAGGCGCGCCTTGGCGTGCGCCTGCTCAACCGCACCACGCGCCGCCTGAGCGTGACGCAGGAAGGCGAGGCCTACTTGGCGCAGGGCGCGCGCATCCTGGCCGAACTGGAGGAACTGGAACAGGGACTGGGCGGCAGCCGGGTGGCGCCGCGCGGGCTGCTGCGGGTGAATGCCACGCTCGGCTTCGGCCGGCGCCACGTAGCGCCGGCGGTGGGCGCCTTCCTGACGGCCTGCCCCGAGGTGGAGGTCCAGCTCGAGCTGACCGACCGGCCGCTCAACCTGGCGGAAGCCGGTTTCGATGTCGGCATCCGCGTGGGCGACCTGCCCGACGCGCGCCTCACCGCACGGCCCATCGCCCACAACCGCCGCCTGCTGTGTGCCGCGCCGCGCTACCTCGCCAGCTACGGCGAGCCGGCCTCGCCGCGCGAGCTGCAGCAGCACCGCTGCATCGTGATCAGGGAAAGCGACGCCACCTACGGCACCTGGCACCTGCGCTCGGCCAGCCGGCAGGAAACCGTCAAGGTGCGCGGGCCGGCCAGCACCAACGACGGCGAAGTGGCGCTCGGCTGGGCCTTGCAAGGCCACGGCATCCTGATGCGCTCGGAATGGGAAGTGGCGCCCATGCTCCGGTCCGGGCGGCTGCGGCAAGTGCTGCCCGACTGGGAGACGCCGCCCGCCGACGTGTTCGCGGTCTTCCTCACGCGCGACCACCTCACGGCCAAGGTGCGCGCCTTCGTCGATTTCCTGGCGGAGCACTTTGCCGCGCACCGCGTGCAGGGCGCACCCTATGGCGGGTGGTAGGTAGCGGGCATTGGCAAGCGCTAGCCGCGCAGCATTACCAGCGCCAGCCCGGCGGCGCCGCACCCGAGGATCACCGGGATCACCCCGGCCTTGAGGCGGAACAGCGCCACCGCCGCGGCCAGCCCGATCAGCGCCGAGGGCCAGTCGAAGCGGCCATGCAGCCCGCTGGGCCACAACACGTGATAGGCAAAGAACACCGCCAGGTTCACGATCACGCCGACCACTGCCGCGGTGATGGCGGTCAGCGGCGCGGTGAACTTCAGGTTGCCATGCGTGCTCTCCACGAACGGCCCGCCCAGCAGGATAAACAGGAAGGACGGCAGGAAGGTGAAGAAGGTCACCGCCGTGGCCGCCGCCATGGCCGATGCCACCGCCGTATCCGCGCCGAACACGGTATGCGTCCAGCCGCCGACGAAACCGACGAAGGCCACCACCATGATGAGCGGACCGGGCGTGGTTTCCCCCAGCGCAAGACCGTCGATCATTTGCGGCGCGGTGATCCAGTGGTAATGCTCGACCGCGCCCTGGTACACATACGGCAGCACCGCATAAGCGCCGCCGAAGGTCAGCAGCGCGGCCTTGGTGAAGAACCAGCCCAGTTGCGTCAGCGTACCCTGCCAGCCGTAGCGCCATGCCAGCGCGCCCATGGCCAAGCCCCAGATCGCCAGGAAAACCGCCAGCACCCGCGCGAAGCGCTTCCAGGTGAAAAAGGCATGCGCCGGCGTAGGCGTGTGGTCGTCCAGCAAGGCGGGGCCGAAACCGGTCTTGGCCGCGCCATGGCCGCCGCCGCTGATGAAACGTGCCGGCGCGAAGCGGCCGCCTACATGGCCGATCACGGCCGCCGCCAGCACAATGACCGGGAACGGCAATGCGAGCGCGAAGATAGCGACGAACGCGGCCGCCGCGATCGCCCACAGCGAGCTGTTCCTCAGTGCCCGCGAGCCGATCCGCCAGGCCGCCGACACCACGATGGCCGTCACCGCCGGCTTGATGCCGTACAGCACGCCCGCCACCGCCGGCACCTCGCCAAAGCGCATGTAGATCCACGACAGCAGCATCAGGACCAGCAGCGACGGCAGCACGAACAACCCGCCGGCGATCACGCCGCCCCAGGTACGGTGCATCAGCCACCCGATATAGGTCGCCAGCTGCTGCGCCTCCGGGCCGGGCAGCACCATGCAGTAGTTGAGGGCGTGCAGGAAACGGCTCTCGGAAATCCAGCGGCGCCGCTCGACGAGGTCCTCGTGCATGATCGCGATCTGGCCGGCGGGCCCGCCGAAGCTGATAAAGCCCAGCTTGAGCCAGTACCAGAAGGCCTGGTGCAGGGTGATGGCAGCCGGGGCGGCGGTGTCTGGCGCGGTGCTGGTTGCTTGCATGAGTGCAGTTCTTGGGATGGTTCGCCAGCGGAGGGTCGGGCGCCCAAGTTAGCAGAGACTTGTGTCAGCATTCCATACGGCGCGCGTCGCGTGGATCATTTCAGCTCGCAGCACATGCACAGCGGCAGCGCCCCCTCCTGGCGCCGGAACTCGCGCGACGCGCGCACTTCAGGCGCCAGGCGATCCGCCGAGATCAGCGAGAACCCGTAGCGGGCGAAGTAGCTGGGGCAAGTAGCGCTGAGCAGCACGGCGCGCGTACAGCCGTTGGCACGCGCGCGCATCAGCACGGCGGACACCATATGGGAGGCGATGCCGCGATCGCGATACGGCGGCAGCACCGCGACCGAATGCACGACGATGGTTTCCCCACAGCCTTCGGCGCCGGCGCAACCGATGATCACGCCGTCGAGCAGGGCAATATGGAACAACGCCAGCGAGGGATCGAGATCGTCGCTGGCGAGGCCACAGGTTTCAAGCACTTCCGCGATTGCCGGCCAATCGGCCGGCTGTGCGAAGCGGATACGCAGATCTTCTCTTGTCATTGCATTTATTTCCCCGCCACACGCACGACAGCGGAGGTTGTCATGGATGGACTGCGCTGGCTTCACACTACATGAATCGGGCGACTTGTTCCAGCGGGGAAAACGGCATATGAGGCGTCCAAGCCGACGCATGCGGATGCGGAACTTGTGCGCCATGCATGGTGGAACCGGGTAGCACCGGAATAAACAAAAGCCCTGAAAGGTCAGGGCTTGATGGAGGCGGGGGGAACGGAATCGAACCGCCGTGTACGGCTTTGCAGACCGTCGCATAACCACTCTGCCACCCCGCCGCTGCCGGGATGCCGCGATTGGCATCCGCTACAGTGCGGCCCGCAGTGTAGCCGGAAATGAAAATCTTTGCACGGCACCGGACAAGCCGGCATTCAACGCGAAAGGATCGACATGGTGATTCGGGAAACGCACACCGTCTTGCCTTCTTCGTTGCGGATGTCGATGGCCCACACATGGGTGGTGCGGCCGATATGCACCGGCGTGGCGGTGCCGGTGACATAGCCGGTTCGCGCCGCGCGCACATGGTTCGCGTTGATATCCAGCCCTACGCAGTATTGCGTCTCGCTATCCAGGCACAGGCTGGCAGCGCAACTGCCCAGCGTCTCCGCCAGCAGCACCGATGCCCCGCCATGCAGGATGCCGTACGGCTGCACGGTGCGGCGGTCCACCGGCATGCGGGCACTGAGCGCGGCCTCGCCGATTTCGGTGAACTCGATGCCAAGCTGCTCGACGGCAGTGTCCTTGTGGCGGTCCTGCAGGTCTTTCAGGGACGGGGTCGATTTCCACAGCATGCACAGTCTCCGGTGTTGTTTGTCCTGCATTCTAAGGCACTAGCCACCTGAGGCTGGGGCGTCCGGCGTTGCCCGGGAAGCCGCGACCCGGCGGGGTGCGGCCAGGGTTGCAATTGCCACGACGATCCAATCTCCCGTTCGCCGAACCATTCGAGTTGCTGCGCAGCGGCGGATAAGCGTTAAACTGACATGCGCAGTGTGGCCGACATGCATTTAAGATCACTTTAAATCTTGGGCGGCCACGATTATTGGCGCCGGCGGCGTTCGATTATCGAGATTCTCAATCCAGCCTGGATTTCAACAAGAGCTCCATGACGTCGTTTACGTATGATGCTGTTCTAGCGGACGAGCCTCCTGAATGGCCATTGTCCGAGCGGAATCCGCACTTCCCGGTCGATGCATTGGCGCGCGACGCCTGGGCGCTGCTCGAAGCCTCGGGCGGACTCGCCCTGCAAATCGATGTCGCGGGCAACATCGTGCTGGCAACGGAAGCATCGGCTCAGTTGCTGGCCTATCCCCGGGAATATCTTCTTAAGTCCTCGATACTGGATGTGGTGTCGTTCGAACAGCGCGAGCTGCTCGCCGATCTGCTCCTGGCCTGCGAGCAAGACGGATCCGTCCGGCGAGGCCGGATCCGGTTCTCCGGCGGGGTCGGCGAAAGCCGATGGCTGGACCTCAGGGTGTGCCGCCACGCAGATGAAGACGGCAGCGCGTGCCTCCTGTTGTTTGGCTACGACGTTACCCACTGGGTCGACAATGAACAACGGCTGATCGAGGCGTCCTTTCGCGACCCCCTGACTGGCGTCGGTAACCGTGCATTCCTGCGCGAGCGCATTTCCGCATATTTTGTCGAGGACGGCACGGGAAAGCGGCCCTTTGCGGTCGCCTTGATGGACCTCGACGGGTTCAAGAAGGTCAATGATTCGCTGGGCCATGAATATGGCGATGCCTTGCTGAAACAAGTCAGCGTGCGACTGCTGGATGCCGTTCGGCCCAAGGACGTGGTGGCGCGGCTGGGCGGCGACGAGTTTGTGCTGCTGCTCGACGGGATCGCGTCGGAAGCGGCCGCCATTGGCCTGGTCGAAAGAGTGATCCATGCCTGCCGGCAGCCGTTCCATCTCGCGGGTTGCCAGATCCGTGTGACCACCAGCCTTGGCCTGACCTTCGGCTCGCATGCGCATCAGTCCGAGTCCCAGCTCCTCAAGCGCGCGGATCTCGCCATGTATGACGCAAAGGCGCAGGGCAAGAATCGCTATTGCGTCTACACGCCGGAACTGGAGCATCGGCTGGATGAGCAGTTCCGGATCGAACAGGACATGTTCGAGGCCGTCCAGAACGGGGAGTTCCTGCTCAACTATCAGCCCATCGTGTGGCCAGCTTCGGGCGAGGTCTGCGCCGTAGAGGCGTTGATGCGATGGCAGCACCCGACCGGGCCCATCGCGCCGAGCGTGTTTATCCCGGTTGCCGAGCATAACGGGCTCATCAACCACCTCGGCGCGTGGGCCCTGCGTTGCGCCTGCGCACAGCTGGCATGCTGGGACGCGCTGGGCTTGCATGTGGGATATATATCCGTCAATGTCTCCCCTGTTCAGTTCAGGCACCCGGGATTCGCGGATAGCGTCAAGAGGGCGATCAAGGACTCCGGCGTCAGCTCGCACCGGCTGGTCCTGGAAATCACGGAAGGCGCATTGATGACCGACCCGGAGGCGGCGCAGGACCTGCTGATGGAACTGGGCGCCCTGGGTGTCCGGTTCGCGGTCGACGACTTCGGGACGGGCTATTCCAGCTTGTCTTACCTGCGCCGGTTTCCGCTCTCGGCATTGAAGATCGACAGGAGCTTCGTGGCGGACATGATGAATTCACCGCATGCCAGGACCATTGTATTTGCCGTGTTGTCATTGGCGCGGGAACTCGGGCTGGTCGCCATCGCGGAGGGCGTGGAGTCCGACGAGCAAAGCCAGCTACTGGCCGAACAAGGGTGTGAACTGGTGCAGGGGTGGCGCTACGCGAAGGCAATGAGCCCGGTCCAGTTTGTGAAGCAGGCTCAAGGTGGAGAGCTGCGCCTTTGCAGCTCCCGGATATTCTCGAAGTAGACGGCGCCATGTCAAACAAGCAGTTCTTCGATGCACTGTGGGCCCGGATGGCCCAGCAAGGGGACTTCCCCACGCTGCAGTTCTGCATCGACAACGTGTTCAAGACGCTGAACACCGACATCAGCGTCGGCGAGATGGCCGCCGCCGTGCTCTCCGACTTCAGCTTGTCGCAAAAGGTCATTCGCCTGGCCAACTCCGCCATGTATCGCTCTTTCGGGGGCGAGGTCACGACGGTGTCGCGGGCCATCCTGGTCCTGGGCGTCGATGCGATCAGCCATCTCACGCTGGGCGTCCAGTTGCTGGACTATTTCTCCGGCGTGGCCATCAACCGCCCGCAGGCCTCCAATGAACTCAAGAAGGCCCTGCTCGCAGGCGAGCTCACGCGTACGCTCAGYAATGCGCACGGCATCGGACAGGCCGAGGAGGCCGTCGTTTGCACGTTGATGCACCACATGAGCCGGCTCTTGCTCATCTTCTACTTTCCTGAAGAGTGGGATCGGATCCAGGCCTTGTGCGAGGGCGATGCGGCGACGGAAAACGAAGCTTGCCAGCGTGTCCTGGACGTGACCCTGGAGGATATCGCGCAAGCGGCTGCCGTCAAATGGCGCTTGCCCTCCCTGATTGCCACATCGATGCTGCGCAAGCCCTTCGATGCGGACTCGGTACTCGAATCCCATGCCGACTGGCTGTGCGCACTCGCCGACGCGTCCGCCCGCGCCGCGGCGCTGCTTGCAAGGGACGCGCCGCAGGAGGAAGTCCAGGCCCTGCTGCTGACCCGCGCGCAGGCGCTGGGCCTGCAAACCGCCGCGGTCGAAGGCGCGGTCAAGCAGGCCATGGCATTGAGCGTCTCCATGACGCATGCGGAGTCCCCCGATACAACCGATGCGGACAATGCGGCCGACACCAAGCCGCGCCACAACGCCGGCAAGCCGAAGGATGCCCTCAAGCAACTGCAGCAGAGCCTGCTTGAGGTACAGCGCGAGGGCAGCGGGCTGCCGGTATCCGAACTGGCGCCGCTGGTGCTCGAATCAGCCATGCAGGCGTTGAATTTCTCGCATTGCTTTCTCATGCTGCTCAATCCCAAGGCGAAACGCTTTGGGGCGCGCGTCGGCTTTGGCGAAGGCATGCGCGAAAAACTGGAGGCGCTGTCGTTCGAAGAGGGATTCGTCCCCGATATCTTTCACTTCGCGGCCATCGCGCACAAGCCGATGCTCTTCGAAGACTCCTTCGACAAGGAAGTGGCCCACCGCGTACCGCGCTGGTATCGCGAGCAGATGCCCGATGCCAGGTCCATCCTGGTGGCGCCTGTGATGATCAAGAACCGCTGCGTCGCGATGATATGTGGAGACTGGGGCTCGACCGTTTGCGCGGGCGGCCTGTCCGAACGCGAGATGGAAGCGTTCGATCTGCTGACGCGCGAAATCGCATCGAGCTTTCTCAGGTCTGCCGAGCACCGATGACCTTGGCGCATCGGTGCGCTGGCTGACGGCCTACACATGACAATACATTCTGTCTAGAGCTCCACCCTCAGAAACCGTGTACTGATACTTGCGGCAAAAAATTGCGGAGACGCCCGTAGTTCCGGTGGTAAAGCTGCAAGCTCGACTGGCTCGAATCCAAGACGCAAGAAGTAGCCAGCGGCGGTATCCGTACCGACTACCAAGGACTCAATGCCGCGTAGCCGGACGTCCGAGACCAGCACGGCGAGCAGTAGCCCGGCCAACCCCGCACGTCTGGCGCGTTTTGCGACCGCGAGTCCTCGTACCAGGGCGACGTTGCCACCGAACTCCTCGATGCCGGCGCACCCAAGAAGGCCCTCCCTGTCTCTGCTGACATGAAATCGCACGGTTTGGCGACGTATGCCCCCAGCAGGTAGCGAGCAAGACTGCAGCAATGTCTCCACGTCGGACAAGTCGGTCTTGGTTGCATGACGGGGCCGCATGTTGCTACGTGGAAATCTAATAAAGATGAAGGGTGGAGGACAGCGAGCGCTGCGGTATGCGTCGGTTAGCCGAGCCGGCCCGCTTCACGTCGAGGACAAAGCGCCGCAAGCACGCCAAGGCCGAGTTCACACTGGCCCACGGCCGAAACAAAAGAGCCATCCTGGAAGGATGGCTCCGACAACCCCCGCGACAAAATGTCCAGCGAGCACTGCATCCAGGACCGGACACTCTCCGGCATCCGTGCCGTCTTGAAAAGATGCATCTGGACGTGCAATCAAATCGGCGCATGGCCCACCCCAATGGTCCAAACGCGAAAATGCTTTTCAGAATTCTTTAGCTGCGACTTGATACCGGCAATGATAGCGCTCTTGTATTGCAACAATAAGACACTCCTGAAGACAATATTTGCACAATCGCGTGAACTCAATGGTCGCGCACACGCCTCGACACACCCTGATATTGTCTTATGCGCCGCCACCGCCATCCCTCGATGCGCTGCTGCCCGCCACCTGAATAAACAGCTGGGCCGTGCCATGGACGGGAGTATTCAGATGAGCCCGGCCTTGGTCAACCGCAGCAGTTCGGGGCGGTGCAACAAACGTAGAAACTCTCGCTGGACCTCTTTGCCTCACGCTTAGCTGCAGCTGCCAGCGTCGCGATGGCATCGGTATCGATATTGGAGCCAGGCCCCACAGGGACCACACCCACCGCAATTGTCACAAAAGCGTAGAAACGCGAGTTTCCATGGCGGTCTTCGCTCTGGATGCCAGCAGCCTCGATATCGGCCGGCGCGTAGAGTTGCACCGCGTTTGCATTGAAACGCGCCATCGCTGTGCGGATGCGCGTTTCCCAGTCCTCGCTCTGAAAGAGGATAAGAAAATCATCACCTCCCACGTGCCCAAGGAAATCCTTGCGTTGGTCGCAAGCCTCGCTAAGGATCCCCGCCGCCAGCTTCAGCATTTCATCCCCCAGCCAGTAGCCATACTGGTCATTGAAGGGCTTGAAGCTGTTGAGGTCGCAATAGCACGCATGAAAGGGGGCGCCACTCTCGACCAGCCGTTTGATATGTGCATCGATTGGCATATTGCCCGGCAGGAACGTCAGCGGGTTGGCATATCTCGCCGCCTCGATGCGCACTTCCGTGACCGCCCGCACCAAATCCTCCCCCGTCGCCAGCCCCACATACTGACCCTGCTCGACAATCACCAGTCCATCGGACAGATAGCGCTGGTCTTCACTAATCAACAATTGGGCCAACTGCTCCAT
This sequence comes from Cupriavidus sp. 01T418, assembly GCF_056398885.1. NCBI lineage: Bacteria > Pseudomonadati > Pseudomonadota > Betaproteobacteria > Burkholderiales > Burkholderiaceae > Cupriavidus > Cupriavidus sp. 01T418. The sequence goes on along the minus strand of NZ_JBFTQG010000003.1, from coordinate 182,571 downwards.
GGTCGCGCTTTTCTCAACCAGCACCGGAGATGCGTTAGCAAACTCCATGCAGCTCTTCCTGCCAAAGAGTTCCCGGTGATAGGGAAGCGCGTACGCATCGACAAGAGTCCGCCGATTTATCAGACCGACGGGCCGGCCATTTTTCACTACCGCAACAGCATGCAGGTTTGGATGCGTTGTGAGTATATCCAGGACATCGTTGTTGCGGGTTGATGGAGCAACGCTTGGCGCACTGATCAAAAACCTGCTTGCCGAAAACGCGCGAGGTGCCAGCTTGACGGCCTCTGGAAACACCGATATCGAGTTGGCACGAATAGCAACCAGTGCTTGCTCCTCAAGCTTTGCGCCAGGCTTGAGACTTGGCTTGCCCAGCACATACCCCTGCGCAAATGTAATGCCGATGTCGCGGCAGACCGTGAGGTCTTCCAGCGTCTCGAGGCCTTCTGCTATCAGTGTGGCGTGGCCGGCATTGGCGAGCTCCTGCATACACCGCAGCGCTGCAAGGCGGAAAGAAGATATTGCGACACCATCAACGATGGAGCGGTCAATCTTGACGTAGTCTGGCTGCAAGGCAATCCAAAGACTGAGATTGGCATTGCCCTGGCCATAGTCGTCCAGCGCGAACTGGGCCCCTGCTTCCCTCATCACGCGAAGGGAGGATGCAAGGGACGCCAGAGGCATTGGCGTAGTTTGCTCGGTGAGTTCGATGACTATCCGGTCAACTGGAAATTGAACCGCGCCCAAGAATCGGCGGACATCACCTTCGCAGCTGACAATCTCGCGAATGGCCTCTGCACTGAAATTGAGAAACAGCTTTCCTGGCAGGCCCGTTTGCGCAAAGGCACTGATGCAGACCCGGGCTGCGAACCGCTCCAGCCGAACCATGCAACCCTCCCGTTGCGCCTGCTCGAAGAGCGCCTGGGGACTCTCTAGAACAGACCCCACTGGGCCTCGAATCAATGCCTCGTATCCCAGAATTTCTCCCGAGGCAAGGTACCCGATAGGCTGGAACACCGCTTTTAGCAGCTCCTGCTCTATGCATTCTGCAATGGACATGGTGACAGCAAAGACCTATTACAACTACGAACATCTATGCAAGCGAACGCCGCCGGAAGTACGCCGGCGCGTACCGGAGCTTGATCACGTCAGTCTGACCGGTCCGACTACGCGACTCTGACGTGCAGACTCACAATGGTAGTCCGCCACTATCCGGCGAAGTACCAACCGGGCGAGGGGAGAGTAACTTCACTATATGACGTTTCGAGGATGCGCTGCTCCGAAGGCATTCACGCCAGTGCAACAACCATTTTTTGATGTTCACAAGGCAACGTTCGGGGGTGCGCTGGATGGAGCATGCCGAAATGGAAGGCCGCCTCAGGTAAGCGCTGAGACCTCAAGCTTGAAGGTTGCCGCATCCGCTGCAAGGCCTTCTGCCTGTTGGTGAAGCATGCTTGCCGCAGCAGCGACCTGCTCGCGGCAGCTGAACTCCGTGCAAGCCACCCAGCCGCGAGCGAGGTCAAAATAGCAAGCCAGCACCCTGCCCACCACGGCGCCGCAATGGTACCGAGCGCTATAAGTGGGTAGGTTGGAACGTACTATCGTGCCTGCATCCCATTGCAGCGGACCGGAGTGTCATCGCAACCGTTCCACGTAGCGGCCGGCAACGATTCCATGGAATGAGCCTGACGTCGGATTGCCCTTCTCACCGGGCGGCACGGCTTGCTTCGCTTACTCCACCGTGACCGACTTGGCGAGATTGCGCGGCTTGTCCACGTCGGTGCCGCGTGCGCAGGCCGTATGGTAGGCCAGCAACTGCAGCGGCACCACGTGCAGGATCGGCGAGAGGTCGCCGTAGTGCTCGGGCAGGCGGATCACCTGGATGCCCTCGGTGGACTGGATGTGGGTGTCGCTGTCGGCGAACACATACAGCCGGCCGCCACGGGCGCGCACTTCCTGGATATTGGACTTGAGCTTCTCCAGCAGCGCGTCGTTGGGCGCCACCGTGACCACGGGCATGGCCTCGGTCACCAGGGCCAGCGGGCCGTGCTTGAGCTCGCCGGCAGGATAGGCCTCGGCGTGGATGTAGGAGATTTCCTTGAGCTTGAGCGCGCCTTCAAGAGCAATCGGGTAGTGCAGGCCGCGGCCCAGGAACAGCGCGTTCTCGCGGCGGGCGAAGTCTTCGGACCAGGAGATGATCTGCGGCTCCAGCGCCAGCACGCCGTGCAGCGCGACGGGCAGGTGGCGCAGGTTGGTCAGCGCGGCCGCCTCGGCCTCGGCAGTCAGCCTGCCGCGCACCTTGGCCAGCGCCAGCGTCAGCATATACAGCGCGGCGAGCTGGGTGGTGAAGGCCTTGGTCGAGGCCACGCCGATCTCGGTGCCGGCACGGGTCAGGAAGCGCAGCTCGGTCTCTCGCACCATGGCGCTGGTGGCCACATTGCACACCGCCAGGGTATGGGTGTGGCCCAGCGACCTGGCATGGCGCAGCGCGGCCATGGTGTCGGCGGTTTCGCCGGACTGGGAAATCACCACCACCAGCGCGCGCGGGTTGGGCACGGTCTCGCGGTAGCGGTATTCGCTAGCCACCTCGACCTGGGTCGGGATCTTGGCGACCGATTCGAGCCAGTACTTGGCGGTGCAGCCCGAGTAGTAGCTGGTGCCGCAGGCCAGGATCAGCACGCTGTCGATCTCGCTGAACACGCTCTGCGCGTTCGCGCCGAACAGCTCCGGGGTAATGGCTTCGATGCCTTCCAGCGTGTCGCCAAGCGCGCGCGGCTGCTCGAAGATTTCCTTTTGCATGAAGTGGCGGTAAGGGCCCAGCTCCACGGCGGTGGCGTGGGTTTCGACCACGCGCACCTCGCGCTCGACCAGGTGATCGTGCACGTCGTGGATGGTGGCGCCCTCGCGGGTGATCTCCACCACGTCGCCTTCCTCCAGGTAGATGATGCGGTTGGCGGTGCCGGCCACGGCCAGCGCGTCGGAAGCCAGGAAGGATTCATTGTCGCCCAGCGCCACCACCAGCGGCGAGCCAGCGCGGGCGCCGACCACGCGCTCGGGATGGTCCTTGGAGAACACGGCAATAGCGTAGGCGCCGTGCAGGCGCTTGGTCACCGCGCGCACCGAGGCGAACAGGTCGCCGCGCGTGGCGCTGCTCGGATACGTGTAGACCTGGTGGATCAGGTGGGCGACCACCTCGGTATCGGTCTGCGACTCGAAACCATAGCCGGCGGCGCGCAGCTCTTCGCGCAGCGGCTCGTAGTTCTCGATGATGCCGTTGTGCACCAGTGCAATGCTCTCGCCCGAGAAATGCGGGTGAGCATTGGTGGTGTCGGGCTTGCCGTGCGTGGCCCAGCGCGTGTGCGCCACGCCGGTCATGCCGGCCAGGCCGGACGCGCGGGTCTGCTCGTCCAGGTCGGCCACGCGCGACACGGTGCGGGCGCGCTCGAGCGCGCCCTCGCGCACCACGGCCACGCCGCAGGAATCATAGCCGCGGTACTCGAGGCGACGCAGGCCTTCGATCAGGACCGGAACGATATTGCGCGCGGAAACCGCGCCGACGATGCCGCACATATTCTTCTCCCACAGGGTGCGGGCATGGCCGCACCGGATGATTGCTGCGAGGACGGCAGCGCCGTCGCCCGCGGATTGCCTGTGCCGCCGGCCCTTATCCGGGCCGGTCGGCGGCGGGACTCATTTTTTTGCTTGCTTGACCGGGCGCTGCCACCCGTCGAGCGTCGTCTGCCTGGCACGCGACAGCGTCAGCTTGTCGGCGGCCGCCTCCTTGGTCAGCGTGGTGCCGGCGCCGATGGTGGCCCCGCGGCGCACGGTCACCGGAGCGACCAGCTGCGTGTCGGAGCCGATAAAGACATCGTCCTCGATCACGGTGCGGAACTTGTTCACGCCATCATAGTTGCAGGTGATGGTGCCCGCGCCAATATTGACGCGCGAGCCGACTGTGGCGTCGCCCACATAGGCCAGGTGATTGGCCTTGCTGTGTGCCGCGATCTGGCTGTTCTTGACTTCGACGAAGTTGCCGATATGCACGTCCTCGGCCAGCACCGTGCCGGGGCGCAGCCGCGCGTACGGGCCGATGCGGCCTTCCGCGCCGACGCTGGCGTCCTCGAAATGACAGAACGGCTGCACCCGCGCGCCGGCACCCACGGTACTGTTGCGGATCACGCAGTTGGCGCCGATCTGCGCGCCGTCTGCCAGGTGCACGCGCCCTTCGAACACACAGTTGACGTCGATGGTGACGTCGCGCCCGCAGGTGAGTTCGCCGCGGATATCGATGCGTGCCGGATCGAGCAGCGTCACGCCGGCTTCCAGCAAACGCTGGGCCAGGTTGCGCTGGTGGATGCGCTCCAGCTCGGCGAGTTGCACCTTGCTGTTGACGCCAAGCGTTTCCCACAGTGCAGCGGGCTGCGCCGAGACCACTTCGACGCCTTCCGCGACCGCGCGCTCGACGGTATCGGTGAGGTAGTACTCGCCCTGGGCGTTGTCGTTACGCAGCGTGGCGAGCCAGCGGCGCAGGTGGCCGGTGGGCGCCAGGATGATGCCGGTATTGATTTCGCGGATGGCGCGCTGTTGCTCGCTGGCATCCTTTTGCTCGACGATGCGCACAATACGCCCGTCTTCGCGCACGATACGGCCGTAGCCGGAGGGATCATCCATCTCCACGGTCAGGATGCCGAAGCGCCCGTTTCCGGCCTCGGCCACCAGGCGCTGCAGGGTGGATGGCTCGGTCAGCGGTACATCGCCATAGAGCACCAGCGTGGGCTGGCTGTCATCGAGCAGCGGCAGCGCCTGCGCCACGGCGTGGCCGGTGCCAAGCTGCTCGGCCTGCAGGGCGAAGGCGACGTCTTGCGCGCCGACCGCCTCGCGCACGCGATCGGCGCCGTGTCCCACCACCACCACAAGCCGCGTTGGCAACAGTTTCCGTGCCGCATCAATCACATGCGCAAGCAATGGCCGGCCAGAGAGCGGATGCAGGACCTTGGGCAACGCGGAGTTCATCCGCTTGCCCATTCCTGCAGCGAGAATGACGATATTCACAAGGAGGGTCCTAAGTGAGTGTGTCCAAAAAGCCGATTGAAGCGTTTGACTCGTTTGATGCGTTTGACGTGTCTGATGCGTTTGATGCACTCCCCGGCGATGGCCGGGGATCTGCAGCGTCGGTCAGGCTCCTGGCCCAACCCCCGATGCGGGCCGCGAAGCCCCCGGCGAACGGGAATGGCGGGCGCGAACAGGCACCTGAACGTGTGGAAAAGGATTTTATCATGGCGGTTTTACGCCGTTTGACGCCTTTTCCCTTCCTGCGAAGGGACCATCTGCGTCGTCTCGTCCTTGCCACAGTCATGGTCGCCCTGACGGCCTGCAGCGCCATGAAACTGGGCTACCAGCAGGGCGACCGGCTGGCCTACTGGTGGATCGACAACTACGTCGATGTTTCCGCCAGCCAGGACCCGCCCACGCGCGATGCCATTGCCCGCTTCTTTGCCTGGCATCGCAAGGCCCAGCTGCCCGAGATCGTCCGCTTGCTGCGGCAGGTCAAGAGCGAAGTGCAGCAACCGGTATCCGTGGCCGCGGTGGCCAGGATCCAGGAAGACGCCCAGCGCCTGGCGCGCGTGGCCTTCGACCGCTCCACGCCCGATGTGGCCGACCTGCTGCTGACGCTGACGCCGGACCAGAGCGCCCGTATGGAGAAGAAATTCGCCGAAGCCAACGCCAAGTACCGCAAGAAATACCTGCGCCCGGAGCCGTCTGCCCGCGAGGAGGCCCGTTTCGACAAGGTGATGGACTATGCGCGGCTGGTCTACGGGCGCTTCTCCAGTGCCCAGGAAGCCACTATCCGGCGCGCCATGGTCCCGGTGGTGCAAGGCGCCGAGGCGCGCTACGCCGAAAGAGTCAGGCGCCAGCAGGAATGGCTGGCGCTGGCGCGCCAGGTGCAGGCCGATCATCCGCCCAAGGTCCAGGTCGTCGACATGCTCAAGCGCTATGGCGATCACTGGCAGAACCCGCCGACGCGGGAGCGCAACGTGCGCTACGAGGCCAATAAGGAAGCCGGGCTGGCGCTGATTGTCACCATCGCCAACCTGACCACGCCGGAGCAGAAGGCGCACGCGGTGGAGCGGTTCCAGGCTTGGATCGACGATGCCGACTCGCTGATGCGGGAAGGCTCCGCCAATGCGGCGGCAGCGCAGCCGGCGCGGGGGGAGGACTGAGGGAAGGAAGCCGGCTTACTCGGCGGCGGGCTGCGTCGTTCCGGCCGGCACGGACTTCTCGAAGCGCACGAATTCCAGCTTGTTCTCTTCCATGCTGCCGGCAAAGACCAGCGGCTGCTGGGAGTAGGTGGTCTCGCCGAACAGCGCGGCCTCGTCCACCTTGGCCAGGCCCGCGGCCAGGCCGTTGAAATCGAACAGTTCGGTATCCGCGAGGTGCGAAGGCACCACGCTGCGCAGCGCGGCAAAGATATTGTCGGTGCGGCCCGGGTTCTGCCGCTCCCATTCCACCAGCATCTCCTTGACCTTCTTGCGCTGCAGGTTCTCCTGCGAACCGCACAGGTTGCACGGGATGATGGGGTATTCCATGGCGCGCGCGTAGGCGGCGATATCCTTTTCCGGGCAATAGGCCAGCGGACGGATCACGATGTGCTGGCCGTCGTCGGTGGCCAGCTTGGGCGGCATCGCCTTCATCTTGCCGCCGAAGAAGAGGTTCAGGAAGAAGGTCTGGATGATGTCGTCGCGGTGGTGGCCCAGCGCGATCTTGTTGGCGCCCAGCTCCTTGGCAGTACGGTAGATCACGCCGCGGCGCAGGCGCGAGCACAGCGAGCAGGTGGTCTTGCCCTCTGGCACCTTCTCCTTGACGATGGAATAGGTATCCGCATCGACGATCACATACTCCACCCCGACCGATTTCAGGTAGGCCGGCAGGATATGCGCGGGGAAGCCGGGCTGCTTCTGGTCGAGGTTCATCGCGATCAGCTTGAACTTGACCGGCGCCCGCTTCTGCAGCGCCATCAGCACCGACAGCATGGTGTACGAGTCCTTGCCGCCGGACAGGCAGACCAGCACCGTGTCGCCATCCTCGATCATCTTGAAGTCGCCGATGGCACGGCCCGTCTGCGACTGGAGATAGGTCTCCAGGCGGAAGAAGTTCTTGGAATGCGTGGTGGCGGTCATGGCGATCGGGGGCGGCAGAGCAAAGGTCGAAGCGGCGCCTGGTGCGGCAGGTGCATCACATGCACCTGCCGGGGGCGGACAACCGCGTATTTTACCGTGACCGGCCACCCCGCGCCGGCCGCCAGCCGTGTTGCTGGCTTGGACTACTTGCGCGTGTCACTCGCTCTTGATATGGAAAACCTCGACGCCGACCGAATCGCAGTCCGGGTACACGTCGGGCTTTTCGGTCGAAACGCGCACGGCGCGCACCTTGGGGTGCTTGAGCATGGCGCGCGCCACGTCGTCGCACAGGGTTTCCTGCAGGTGGACGTGGCCCTGCGCCATGCGCTCGGCCACGGTGTTGCGCATGAAGTCGTAGTCCACCACTTCCTGCAGCTTGTCGTCCTGCGGCGTGCTCTGGGCCAGCGGCACGAACAGGTCGATATTGATCAGCACGCGCTGCTCGCCCTTTTTTTCGAATTCGTGCACGCCGATATTGATCTGCACTTCGTAGTTGCGCAGGAACATGCGGCGGCAGTCCTGCAGGCTGGGGTGGATGAGGGCGGCGAGCATGGTCATGATGGAGAGAGGGGAAAAAATCGGAGAAAGCGCGCGCGTTCCGGGGCGCGCGCCGGGTACGTCATTCGGTCAGGAACATCACATCGCGCGCCAGCGGCATCAAATGCTGGCCGCCGTCGACGTAAAGCGTGGTGCCGGTCACGGCGCGCGCCTCGGCCAGGTAGGCCACGGCCTGCGCGATGTCCTCGGGGGTGGACGACTGTCCCAGCGGCGTCATGCGGTGGGCGCGCTTGAAGCCGGGGCTGGACTGGTCGCCCGAGGCCATGGTGATGCCGGGCGCCACGCCCACCACGCGCAGCTTCGGTCCCAGGGCCTGGGCCAGTTGCACGGTGGCGGTCTGCAGTGCCGCCTTGGACAGCGTGTAGGAGAGGAAATCCGGATTCAGGTTGTCCAGCTTCTGGTCGAGCAGGTTGATCACCACGCCGCGCTGCTTGTCCGGCAGCGCCCGGTGCATGTCGCGCGCCAGCAGCAGCGGCGCGGCCACATTGATGCGCATGTGGGTGTCGAGCGAGGCATAGGAAAAGCTGGTGGCCACGTCGTACTGGAACAGCGAGGCGTTGTTGACCAGGCAGGTCGGCACGCCCAGCGCATCGCCGCAGGCAGCGATCAGCCTGGAGGTGGAAGCCTCGTCGGACAGGTCGGCCTGCAGCACCGCGGCCCGGCGGCCGCCGGCGCGGATCTGTCCGGCCAGCGCCTCGGCCTCGGCCAGCGAGCTGTGGCAGTGCACCGCCACATCCCAGCCGCGGGCGGCCAGTTCCAGCGCGATCACGCGTCCGAGCCGGCGCGCGGCGCCGGTCACGAGCGCAACGCCGCGCGCGGGGGTGGCGGAGGCTGCGGCGGTGTGGGCGCCGGCAGGCGATACGGAGTCAGGAGATTCGGAGGCGGGCATTGCTACAATCGCGGTATGCACAAAGGCGTTAGTTTACCCCTTCCCCCCGCCGACGCACTGTCGTCGTCCGCCGCGCTGACCGCCCACATCGGCCAGGCGATCGACGACGCCGGTGGCTGGCTCGGTTTCGACCGCTATATGGCGCTTGCGCTATATGCGCCCGGCCTGGGCTACTACAGCGGCGGCGCCGCCAAATTCGGCCGCGATGCGCGCGACGGCAGCGACTTCATCACCGCCCCCGAACTCAGCCCCTTCTTCGCCCGCACGCTCGCGCGCCAGTTCACGCCGCTATTGGCGCAGGGCCTGTCGCAGGTGCTGGAATTCGGCGCCGGCACCGGCCGGCTCGCCGCCGACCTGCTGCTGGCGCTGGAGCATGAAGGCCAGTTGCCCGAGCGCTATGCGATCGTCGAACTCTCCGGCGAGCTGCGCGCGCGCCAGCAGGCCACGCTGGCCGCACGCGCCCCGCACCTGGCGCCGCGCGTGAGCTGGCTGGATACGCTGCCCGAGCATTTCGAAGGGATTGTCGTCGGCAATGAAGTGCTGGATGCCATGCCGGTACGCCTGTTTGCCCGCAGCCACGGCCGCTGGCTGGAGCGCGGCGTGGTTCGCCAGGATGCCGGCGCTGGTGACGCGGATGCCGCCTTTGTCTTCTCCGACCGCCCCGTGGCGGCCGACGCCCTGCCCGAAGCGCTGAACGCCGTGGCCGGCGGCCACGACATCGTCACCGAAACCCACGCCGAGGCCGAAGGCTTCATGCGTGCGGTGGGGACGATGCTGACACGCGGCGCGGTGTTCCTGATCGACTACGGCTTCCCGGTCGCGGAGTACTACCATCCGCAGCGGGTCGGCGGCACGCTGATGTGCCACTACCGCCATCACGCCCACCCGGATCCCTTCCTCTACCCCGGGCTGCAGGACATCACCGCCCACGTCAACTTCAGCGGCATCGCCCATGCCGCCGCCGATACCGGGCTGACGGTGGCCGGCTTCGCCTCGCAGGCGCGCTTCCTGATGAATGCCGGCATCACCGAGCTGCTGATGGCGCTGGACCCTGACGACACGCGCAACTTCCTGCCGGCGGCCAATGCGGTGCAAAAGCTGCTGTCGGAAGCCGAGATGGGCGAGTTGTTCAAGGTCATCGCGCTGACCCGCGACTTCGATGCGGCGCTGCCGCTGGCGGGATTCGCGCGCGGCGACCGCAGCCACGCGCTATAGTCGGGGCACTCTACCCTCTATCTTTAGGCACGCACCATGCTGCGCTGGACCTTCACCATCTTCCTCGCCGTCATCGTGCTGTCGGCGGCGCTGCCGTGGCTGCAGAAGCTGGGCCTTGGGCGGTTGCCGGGAGACCTGCGGTTCCGGCTGTTCGGGCGGGAGTTTGTGTTGCCGTTCGCTTCGACGATCTTGTTGTCGATGGTGGCGCTGGTGATTGGGAAGCTGCTGTAGCGACCAAGGCCGCTGCGCTGGTGGTGTGCCGGAGATCGCTGCTGCGAGCGCCCGCCTCTCCCCCGCCCCCTCCCGCAGGCGGGAAAGTGGAGCAAACCAGCGGCATTGGCCGAAGTTGTTACTCCCCCAACCGCGCCGCCACTGCCGCCACCCGGGCCGCATGCACACGGTCCTTGATCAGGCTGACATTGCCAGCGCACTCCTGCGCCACCGCTCCCGCATCCACCGAAGAAGCCGCTTCCAGCGCCATCAATAACCGCGCCGTCTGCGGATACGCCCGGTCCTCGAACCCAAGCCGCCCGCGCGCATCGGCCTCGCACGCCTGCAGCGCCTCGGCAAAACGCGCCGGCTTGCGCAACGCATCGCAGCGCTCCAGCAAACGCGTCAACGCCGCCGCGCCGAACTCCTCCGAACGATGGATATTGCCGTGCTCGCGCGCCACCACCACCGCCAGGTCGCGGCACTCGGTGGGCACGCGCAAGCGCTTGCAAACCGCCTCCAGCAATGCCACGCTGCGCTGCTCATGGCCGATGTGCCGCGGGAGCACGTCCTGCGGCGTGGTGCCTTTGCCCAGGTCGTGCACCAGCGCGGCAAAGCGCACGGCGAGCGCTGCCCCCATGGCGGCGGCGGTATCCACCACCATCATCACATGCACGCCGGTATCCACCTCCGGATGGTAGTCGGCACGCTGCGGCACGCCCCATAGCCGGTCCAGCTCGGGCAGCAGGCGCGCCAGCGCGCCGCATTCGCGCAGCACCTCGAACATGCGCGAGGGCCGCGCTTCCATCAGGCCGCGTGCGAGTTCCTGCCAGACGCGCTCCGCCACCAGCGCGTCGACCTCGCCCGCTTCCACCATGCGGCGCATCAGCACCAGCGTCTCGGGCGCCACGGTGAAATCGACGAACCGCGCGGCGAAGCGCGCCACGCGCAGGATCCGCACCGGATCTTCGGCAAAAGCGTCCGACACATGCCGGAACTGCCGCGCGGCCAGGTCGCGCTGCCCGCCGTAGGGATCGATCACCGGGCCRGTCAGCGCGCCATCGTCGCCCACGGCCTGCGCCATGGCGTTGATGGTGAGATCGCGCCGCACCAGGTCGTCTTCCAGTGTCACGTCCGGCGAGCAGTAGAAGGCAAAGCCCTTGTACCCGGCCGCGGTCTTGCGCTCGGTGCGGGCGAGCGCGTACTCCTCCCGGGTCCGCGGATGGAGGAAGACCGGGAAATCCTTGCCCACCGGCTTATAGCCGGCGGCTTCCATCTCGGCCGGGGTCGCGCCCACCACTACGTAGTCGCGGTCCTGGCTAGGCTGGCCCAGCAGAGCGTCGCGGATGGCACCGCCTACGGCATACACCTGCATGGACTGACTCAATGGTTGATCACGATCGCGTCGGCACGATCGGGGACCAGTCGGTAGAGCTCGTCCGAGGCCAGGAAATCGCGCTCCTCGCGCGCATCGGCGATCCAGGCCTGCATGGCCGGCAGCGCAAGGATGAAGTCCGCATATTGCTTGGCGGCATCGGGCAGGTGGATGCCATAGGTGGCAAAGCGGCTGACCACCGGCGCGAAATACGCATCGGCGATGGTGAAGGTGCCGAACAGGAACGGACCGGCGGCGGCATGGCGCGCGCGCAGGTCGGCCCAGATCGTGGCGATGCGGTCGACATCGCGCTGCACCGCCACGTTCCAGCCCCGGCCCGGCAGCACCGCGGTGACATTCATCGGCAACTGGCTGCGCAGGTTGCCGAAACCCGAATGCATCTCGGCGCAGATCGAGCGCGCGTACGCCCGCTGCGCACGGTCGGCCGGCCAGAGTTGCTTTCCCGGGAAGGTCTCGGCCAGGTATTCGGCGATCGACAGCGTATCCCATACGGTGATTTCGCCATCGACCAGCACCGGCACCTTGCCGGCGGGCGAGTACTGGGCGACCGCTTCGTCAAACCCGGGCGCGGCCAGGCGCACCTTGATCTCCTCGAAGGCGATACCGGCATGCCGCATCAGCAACCAGGGACGCAGCGACCAGGACGAGTAATTCTTGTTGCCGATGACGAGCTTCATCGCTGTGCTCCTTGCAGGAAACATGGGGGAGAGTGAGGCCGGGGCAAGCCGCCACGCGAAGCGGGCGGACAGCGCGCCGGCGAACGGACCATTGTAGCCAGCCGCGCCAAGCCCCTCCAAGCGAATTACACTCGCAGCGATGTGAATCCAGGTCACATGCGAGACCTGGCGGGGCACTTGGCCAGCCTGCCGCGCGCCGCGCCGGCGTGGCTTGCGGCTCAGCGATGGATGCTACGCCGCAGTACCTGCATATAGCTTTCGTGGCCACGGCCCGCCAGCACGTCGGTCATCACCACTTCAAGCCCCATCGGCTGGCGCAGGCCAAGCTCGGGCGCGATCGGCCCGTGCATGACGTTGTCGAGCTGCATGGAGTCGAGGTTGTCGCGCGACATCACCGGCGTGCCCGGCATGTGTTCCAGGATGGCGGCCTGCACGCGCGCGAGCGCGTCCGGCAGTTGCACGACCGGGCGTGGGTGGCCGCTGGCACGGCCGGCATAGCGCACCAGATCCTCCAGCGTATAGACCTGCGGCCCGGCCAGGTCGTAGGCGCGGCCGATGGTGGCCGGCGTGGCCATGGCATTGACGAAGGCCTGCGCCACGTCGCCCGCGTATATCGGCTGGAATTTGGCCTGCGCGCAGGCCAGCGGGACCACCGGCGCCAATTGCTGCATGTGGGCGAAGAGATTGAGGAAATGATCGTCGGGGCCGAAGATCACGGAGGGACGGAAGATGGTCCAGTCCAGGCCGCTGTCGCGCACCACGCGCTCGCCGTCGCCCTTGCTGCGCAGGTACATCGACGGGCCCGCGCTGTCGGCGCCCAGCGCGCTCATATGCAACAGCCTGCGCACACCGGTGCGCCGGCAGGCTTGCACGATGCGCCGCGGCACCTCCACATGCGCGAAGGCGAACGCCTCGCCGTACGGCTCGGCACGTTCCCCGTGGAGGATGCCGATCAGGTTGACCACGATGCCTTCGGTGCCAAGCGTGCCGATGGCCGCATCCAGCGCGATATCGTTTCTCACATCCAGCTCGGTCACTTCCACCCGCGGCAGCAGCAGCAGGTGCTGTGCGTGCTCGGCGTCGCGGGTGGCGACCACGATGCGCTCGGGGTCGAGGGGCGGCTCCACGACGGTGCCGGGCTCCAGCAGCGTAGCCGACGCGGTGGCGACGCCTGCCAGCCGGGCCACCAGGTGACTGCCGACGAAGCCGGCTCCTCCGATCACTAGAACATTGCTGGTCTGCATGGATTTCTCCGTGGCAAAGCATGACTGGCGCGTTCACCAGGACCGGTGAACGCGCCGGCAACCGCATTGGCCGGCAGACCGTGCGCCCCGAAGACTCAGGGCAGGCTGGTGGTGGTCATCTGCGACGGCGCCACCATGCCCAGGCGATCCTTGAGCGACTGCGGCCGGCCGCTCATCAATGCAGCATAGTACGTGGCGTTCGACAGCACATTCTTGACGTAGGTCCGGGTTTCCGCAAAAGGAATGGTTTCGGCGAAAATCGCGCCCTCGACCCGGCGCTGCAGACTGGAGCGCCAGCTCTTGGGGCGGCCCGGGCCGGCGTTGTAGGCGGCCGACGCCAGCGTCAAGGAGCTGTCCAGGTCGGTCAGCACCATGCTCATGTAGTTGGTGCCGAGCACGATGTTGATATTGGGATCGCCCATCATCGAGGGAGAGAAATCGCCCATGCCGATCTTGCGCGCGACCCACTTGGCGGTGGCCGGCATCACCTGCATCAGGCCATGGGCGCCGGCCGACGAGCGCGCATTCATGATGAAGCGCGATTCCTGGCGCACCAGGCCATAGGCCCACGCCATATCCAGGCCCACTTCGTCGGTGGCACGCTGCATGATGTCGCGGTAGGGCATCAGGAAGCGCAGCGTGAAATCGTGCTCGGCCTGGGTGCGGTCGGCGGTGTTGACGGCGCGGTCCAGCAGCTCGATGCGGCGGGCGTAGTCGGCGGCGGCCAGCAGCTGGCGGTCGGTCATGCCACGCAGCTCCCAGTTCCACTCGCGGTTGCCCTCGAAGCGCAGGTCGAGGTCATAGAACTTCTGCGCCCGCAGGAAGCCCGCGCGGCCGCGCATGGCATTGACCTCGGCATCGCTGACCTGGGTGCGGGCCGGCAGCACGATCCGGTTGCCCAGTTCCTCGCTGGCCAGCTGGCCGTAGAAGTTGAACTGGCCGGCGATCGACTGGAACTGCTTCTCGGCCTCGGCGCCCCGGTTATCCGCCTTGAGCGCGCGGCCGTACCAGTAAGTCCAGGCCGGATCCTTGGCGCGCAGCTCGGGGCGCATCAGCTCCACCGCCTGGCGCACCTGCGCCCAGTCGCCCTGGCGCAGCGCGGCGCGCACGCGCCACTCCTGGGTTTCGTCGGACAGCCACTGGTTGCCGCCCAGGTCCATCTGGCGGCGGTAGAAGCTGGCGGCTTCGGGCGCCAGCTTCTTGGCCGCGAACTGGCCGATCACGCCCCAGCCCGCGCCTTGCTCGTCGCGCGACAGGCTGCCGGCGTTGGCGCTCAGGTAGGACGCGGCCTGGGAGGGATCGTTGCGCGCCATCTTGACCACGGTGGCGAGCGTGTCGCTGTCGCCGCGGGCCTCCGGCACGGCGACGGCAATGCGGCCAGCCAGCGTCACGAAGTTCTGCTCCAGCGCCTGGCGCGCCTGGAAGGCCACGTCGCTGGGCTCGATCTGCCTGCTTTGCGCCAGGTAGCCGATCAGGTCGACGCAGCCTTCGCCGTAGTACCTCGGATCGGACAGCGCGGGCCGCGCGTCGGCCGCCACGTTCTGGCCCTTGAGCGCGCGCGACAGCAAGGCATAGCACTCCACCTGCGTGTCGTCCTTGAGCACGAACTGCGGGTATTCGACATCGAAATTCGCCCAGTCGCGCTTCTTGCCCAGCACCAGCAGCCAGTCGTTGCGCATGCGGTCGGCGATGGCTTCGCCCTTGTAGCGCTGCAGGAAGGCGCGCACCTGGTCGTCCGGGGCGTCGATGCGGGCCAGGCCGCTGGCGTCGAACATCTGCGGCTTGATGCGGAAATACTCGACGTACGACGAGATCGGATAGTCCACCAGGGTGCCGGAGATCGCGTCGGTGCGTGCCGCGTCGTTCTTGCGGGCGGCTTCGCGCAGCGCCACGAAAGCGTCGTCGGGGTTGCTCGGGATGGCCAGCGACTGCGGCTGCGGCTGGGGCCGCTTCTGCGCAAATACCGGCGTGGCAAGCAGTGCGCACGCGATTGCCGCCAGGGCGGCCTTGGCCACACGCTGCGGATATACTCCCTTCGGCATTCTTCTTCCTTGTTGTGACAGCCGGACCACCCGTTGCGAGGGCGCCCATCCGGCCGTGCAGTGTTTGGTCAATCGCAGCCATTATCCCACGCAGCCATGCCCAGCGACGACGTTCGCACCTACTCCGGCGATCCCGGAAATCCAGACTCCGGCGTGCAGCGGGCGGCGCTGCGGCGCCGCTTGCTGGCGCTGCGCGCCACGCTCCGCCAGCGTCCCGCCGCCGATGCCGCCATCGAAGCCACGCTGGCCGCCCTGCTGGAGCGCCTGCCAGTGCATTGCCTGGGTTTCTACTGGCCGATCCAGCAGGAATTCGATGCCCGCGCCGCGGTCTCGCGCTGGCTCGCCGGCTCGCCCGCGCGGCAGGCAGCGCTGCCGGTGGTCAGCCGGCCTGGCGCGCCCCTGGATTTCCACCTGTGGGAGCCAGGCACGCCGATGGTTGCCGGGCACTATGGCATTCCCGTGCCGGACGGCACGCCGCCGTTGTTGCCTGACGTGCTGCTCATTCCCTGTGTCGGTTTCAGCCCGGATAAGTTCCGCCTGGGCTATGGCGGCGGCTTCTACGACCGCACGCTGGCGGCGCTGGCTGCCGCGGGCGGCACGCCGCTGGCGATCGGTATCGGCCATGAAGCCTGCCGCATCGCGCTAGCGCCGCAGCCGCACGACCTGCCGATGGACTGGATCGTCAGCGAGGCTGGCGCCTTCTGATCCGCATCGGCTCAATCGGGGCCGCGCGGCACCAGCTCATCCACCAGTTCGCGCATATGCCGCCAGTGCGACCCCTCCCAGAACACGCGCCGGCAACAACCGCAGGTAACAAACCGCGCCTGCCGCGCGAACACCCCCGCCGGTACCCGGCCATCCACCTCGGCCTTGTCGATCGCCCGCAGCGGCACGTTGCAGTCCAGGCATAAAGAGAACGGCCGCGCACTGCGCGCCAGGTCGAGCCGGGCGAAGATCTCCCGCAACTGCGGCGTGGCCTTGATGGCCCGCACATAGCATCCGTGGGTAACGCCGCGCCGCTTGAGCAGCTCCCGGTCGCGCGTGAGCACGATGCGCCCCTCTCGCATGGCGATGGCCTCGATCTCGCTATCGGCGAAATGGTTGTCGTAAAGGGTGTCGAAGCCGGTCAGGCGCAGCAGGTGGGCCAGCCCGCCCAAGTGGGCATCGGCGACGAAGCGCGTGGCGCGCAGTGGCTCGCCGCGCACGCGCAGCAGCGGCGTGACGTCGAACGCTTCGAACTTGGGATAAACGGATACGCGGTCGCCCTCCTGCAGCAGGCGCTCGAACCCGCATGACTCGCCGTTCACCAGGATCAGCTCGACCTCGGTATGCGGCACGCCCAGCGCCTCGATCATGTGCTTGACGGTGGCGGCGCGCGCGCAGGCGCAAACGCAGTCCAGCCCGCGCTGCGCACGCGGCAGGAAGTCGTTCAGTTCCTCGTAGAAACGAAACGTAGCGGTGACGGCGGTGGCCATGGGCCCAAGTATGCCACCGCGCGGCCGGGTGCCGGAACGGGTTCCGGCCGCTGGCTCAGCCGGCCTGGTTGGCCAGCCGCAGCGTCGATTCGACCGACAGCCGCGCCCATGCCGTCATGGCTTCGGCCGACTCCAGGCAGGCCGGCGGCGCGCTCAGGTAGTGCAGCATGGCGATCTCGCGCCCGGCGCGGCTGTAGCGGAATGGCTCACCGCCCTCGGCCTCGAAACGGGCGCGCGTCTTGTCGTCGACCTTCAGGAAGCAGCGCCCGCCCAGCACCAGCGCGAACACCAGGCCGTCGTAGTACAGGGCATGGCCGCCGAACATGCGGCGCGTGGTGATGGGGCCGATGCGCGCCGCCAGCGGCCCCATCAGTTCGAGCAGGTGGTCGATGAAGGGATCCGGGCGCGCTGGCATGGGCTGATCGTGGCCGGAGGCCTCAGAGCTTCAGACGTTGCCAGATGGCCTTGGTGGCGCTGGCCGTATTGAGCGTATAAAAATGCAGCCCCGGCACGTCGGCGGCCAGCAGGCGCTCGCACAGCGCGGTGACCACATCCAGCCCGAAGGCGCGGATCGATTCGCGATCGTCGCCGAAGCCTTCCAGCCGCTTGGCGATCCAGCGCGGCACTTCGGCGCCGCACATCTCGGAGAAGCGCATCAGCTGCGACGAATTGGTGATCGGCATGATGCCCGGCACGATTGGCACGTCGACGCCCATGGCGCGCGCATCGTCGACAAAACGGAAGTAGGCGTCGGCGTTGAAGAAATACTGGGTAATGGCCGAGTTGGCGCCGGCCTTGACCTTGCGCACGAAATTATCGAGATCGTGGCGGGGCGACTTGGCCTGCGGGTGGTACTCGGGATAGGCCGCCACTTCGATATTGAACCAGTCTCCGGTCTCGGCGCGGATGAATTCCACCAGTTCGTTGGCAAAGCGGAACTCGCCGATCTCGCCCATGCCGGACGGCATGTCGCCGCGCAGCGCCACGATATGGCGGATGCCGCTGTCGCGATAAGTCCGGAGGATATTGCGGATGCTCTCGCGCGAGGAGCCCACGCACGACAGGTGCGGCGCGGCCTCGATACCTTCACGCTGGATTTCCAGCACGGCGTCCAGCGTGCCCTGCTGGGTGGTGCCGCCGGCGCCAAAGGTCACCGAGATGAACTTGGGATGCAGCGGAGCGAGCTGCGCACGCGTGTTGCGCAGCTTCTCGGCGCCTTCCGCCGTCTTGGGCGGGAAGAATTCGAAGCTGAAGTAGCGGTCTTGCATGATGGTGGCGCGCCGCCTATGGCACGGCGCGCTGAAAGAGTGGCGTGGAGCGCCGGACGGCGTCAGGCGCTGCGGCGCTCGCCGAGCAGCAGGCTGGACAGCGCCCAGGAAATCACACTGTAGAGAATCGAGCCGAGCAAGGCCGCGCCAAAGCCGGTGACCACGAAACCGGCCAGCAGCTTGCCCACGAACAGGAACAGCAGCGCGTTGATCACGAAGATGAACAGGCCCAGCGTCAGCAGCGTCACCGGCAGCGTGAGGATCACCAGGATCGGGCGGATCAAGGTGTTCACCAGGCCAAGCACCAGCGCGGCGACCATGGCCGAGCCGAAGCCGCCAAGATGAATCCCGTCGATCAGGCTACCCACCAGGAACAGCGCGGCGGCATTGATGATCCAGACGGCCAGCAATCTCATGACGACTCCTTCGCTTGGGTGAAACGGGTTCGGGGCCAGACGCCCGCGGCGCGCGGGCGCCGCGGGTCGCCGATCCGCAGACCGGCCAATGGCGAATCAATCAAGGCGAATCAATAACGGTAGTGATCGGCCTTGTACGGGCCTTCCTTCTTCACGCCGATATAGGCCGCTTGCTGCTCGGTCAGCTCGGACAGCTGCGCGTTGAGCTTCTTCAGCTGCAGGCGCGCGACCTTCTCGTCCAGGTGCTTGGGCAGCGTGTAGACGCCGACCGGGTACTTGCCGCTATCGCGCTCCTGCCACAGTTCGATCTGGGCGATGGTCTGGTTGGCGAACGAGCTGCTCATCACGTACGACGGGTGGCCCGTGCCGCAGCCCAGGTTCACCAGGCGGCCCTTGGCCAGGATGATGATCTTCTTGCCGTCGGGGAAGACCACGTGGTCGACCTGCGGCTTGATCTCGTCCCACTCGTACTTTTCCAGCGAGGCGATGTCGATCTCGTTGTCGAAGTGGCCGATATTGCAGACGATGGCCTGGTCCTTCATCCTGGCCATGTGGTCATGCGTGATGACGTGGTAGTTGCCGGTGCAGGTGACGAAGATGTCGGCCTTGTCGGCAGCGTATTCCATGGTCACCACGCGGTAGCCTTCCATCGCGGCCTGCAGTGCGCAGATCGGGTCGACTTCAGTCACCCAGACCTGGGCCGACAGCGCGCGCAGTGCCTGCGCGCTGCCCTTGCCCACGTCGCCGTAGCCGGCCACCAGGGCAACCTTGCCGGCGATCATCACGTCGGTGGCGCGCTTGATGCCGTCCACCAGCGATTCACGGCAGCCATAGAGGTTGTCGAACTTGCTCTTGGTCACCGAGTCGTTGACGTTGATGGCGGGGAACTTGAGTTCGCCCTTTTGCGCCATCTGGTACAGGCGGTGCACGCCGGTGGTGGTTTCCTCGGTCACGCCCTTGATGGCGTCCAGGTTGCGGCTGTACCAGGACGGATCCTTGGCCAGCTTTTCCTTGATCGCGGCGAACAGGAAGATTTCTTCCTCGCTGCCCGGGTTGGCCAGCAGCGAAGCATCCTTCTCGGCGCGGGCGCCCAGGTGCAGCAGCAGCGTGGCATCGCCGCCGTCGTCCAGGATCATGTTGGGGGTACCGCCATCCTTCCAGTCGAAGATGCGGTGGGTGAAGTCCCAGTATTCCTTCAGCGATTCGCCCTTGAAGGCGAACACCGGCGTGCCCGATGCGGCAATGGCCGCGGCGGCGTGGTCCTGGGTCGAGAAGATGTTGCACGAGGCCCAGCGCACGTCGGCGCCGAGCGCGACCAGCGTCTCGATCAGCACGGCGGTCTGGATGGTCATGTGCAGCGAGCCGGCGACGCGCGCGCCCTTGAGCGGCTGGGCGGCGGCGAACTCGTCGCGGATGGCCATCAGGCCAGGCATTTCGGTTTCGGCGATGGCGATTTCCTTGCGGCCCCAGCCAGCCAGGCTGATGTCCGCCACCAGGTAGTCGTTTTTCAGATCAGTCACTGCGTTCATGTTTCACTCCGATGAAGAGTGGCGACGAAGGACGAGTGCGGGGGATACGGCCGCGCCATGCCGTGGCGAAAAGCCACTTTGCATCACTTTGCATAACGGGCGGATAGGTCGACTCGCCTCCGTGTGTATATGCCACGGATCAGCGAGCGCCGTTGAAGACAGTCCGAGCCTGGCGAATGGCACAATGGGGTCCATTCGTTGCAACGCTCCTCGGAGTGGCGGTATTGTAGCCTGCCCGGCGGCGCTGCGCGTTGCCGCCAACACGATTTTTTGTTTTCCGCCCGGCCGATACATGACCCCGACGACACTCCGCCCCCCGCGCACCCTGACCATCGCCGGCTCCGATTCCGGTGGCGGCGCCGGCATCCAGGCCGATCTCAAGACCTTTGCGGCGCTGGGCTGCTTCGGCATGAGCGCGATCACCGCCATCACCGCGCAGAACACCCTGGGGGTGAGTGGCGTGCACGCCATCCCGGCCGATATGGTGGCGGCGCAGATCGACGCGGTGGCGAGCGATATCGGCGTCGACGCTGCCAAGACCGGCATGCTGGGCACGGCAGACATCGTCGAGGCGGTAGCCGCCGCGCTGGACCGCCACGGCATCCGCCGGCTGGTGGTGGACCCGGTGATGATCTCCACCTCCGGCGCCACGCTGGCGGACGACGCCACCGCCCAGGCCATGGTGCGCCTGCTGTTCCCGCGCGCCGTGCTGGTCACCCCCAACCTGCCGGAGGCGTCCAGCCTGCTGGGCCGCAAGATCACCCGGCGCGACGAGATGGAGCAGGCCGCACGCGACCTGGTCGCGCTGGGCTGCCCGGCGGTGCTGCTCAAGGGCGGGCACCTGGACCCGGCGGATGCCGGGCTGGACGACCTGCTGCTGCGTGCCGATGGCACCGTACGCGTGTTTTCGCATCAGCGCGTGGATACCCGCAATCTGCACGGCACCGGCTGCACGCTGGCGGCGGCCATCGCGGCGCAGTTGGCAAGAGGCGATGCGCTGGAAGATGCGGTGGAAGTGGCCCTGGATTTCGTGGCCGACGCGATTTTAAGTGGGGCCGATCTGGAACTGGGAGCGGGCAATGGTCCGCTGAACCATGGATTTGCGCCGCGGGTACTGGGTTGATGCAAGTATGATCGGGCGCTTCGGCAACAACTGTACAACTGTCCGCACTTCTCCACCATGCCCACCCTCAGCCACATCGACCTGCGCACCGACCCCGCCGCCGCTTCCTACCAAAAACACGAAGTCGTGCAGGTAGCCTTCGCCACCGCCGCGGGCGAACTCATCAGCCTCGAAGGCCCCAACCGCTACCAGGACGGCGACGCCATCGTCACCGGCTCCACCGGCGACCGCTGGGTCGTGTCGCGCGAACGCTTCGACGCCAGGTACCAGCCGCTGCAAGCCGGCAGGCACGGCCAGGACGGCGCCTACCAGAACATCCCCGGCGTGGTGCTGGCCAAACGCATGGACGAAGCCTTCAGCATTGCCCGCTCCGCCGGCGGCGACGTGCTGCACGGGGCGGCCGGAGACTGGCTGATGCAATACGCGCCGAACGACTACGGCATCGTCCAGCAGGCCCGCTTCGCCCAGGTCTACCGTGCGGCGCAGGGCAAGGCCTGAAGCGTCAGTCGCCGCCGCTGCTCAGCGGCACCAGCTTGAACGCCGCGCGCGCCACGCACACCACTTCACCGGCGGCGTTCTTCACTTCGCCTTCGCAAAAAGCGATGCGCGCGCCGCGCCGCATGCAGCGCGCTTCCAGGTGCAGTTCGCCGCGCGCGGCAGCCAGGAAGTGCGTGGACATATCGATGGTGATCACACCGGTATCCAGCGGCGCGTGCGAGCGCGCTGCGCCGCTCAACGTGAAATCCAGCGTCGCCATCAAGGTGCCGCCGTGTACGTCGCCCCGGCTGTTGACCAGGAACGGGCTGACCGGCAGGCGCGTGCGGCACAGGCCTTCTTCCATCTGCACGGGCTGCAGGCCGAGATGGCGCATCAGCGGCACATCGATGCCGAAGTAGGGCTTCTCGGGCGTGCCCGGTGCCACCGGGACAATCTGAGCGGGACTTTCCAAAACGGGCTTTCCTTTATTCGAGTTCCAACACCGCCTGGCCCCCGGCGACGGCGTCGCCAGGCTGCACCAGGATGGTCGTGACCACGCCAGCCTATCCGGTTCATCGATGACGGGCGGGCCGAAGGCGGGTCCCGCGGCAATTCAAGCCGCCGGAAACATCCCCACCAGGGTCGCCACCGCGGCTGGCACATCCGCCGCCTCGGTGATCGCGCGCACCACAGCCGCGCTGCCCACGCCAACCGCCAGCACCTGCGGCAGCCGCGCCGCATCGACGCCACCAATGCCCACCAGCGAAGGCACCACGGGCTGCATCAGCTTGACGTAGGCATGGAAGCGCCCCAGCCCCTGCGGCGCGGTCGGCATCACCTTGGTGGTGGTCGGGAAGATCGCGCCCAGCGCAAGGTAACTCGGGCCGATGGTGGCCACGCGCAGCATCTCGGCATAGCCGTGGGTGGACACGCCAAGCCGCAGCCCGGAGGCGCGCAGCGCTTCGAGGTCGGCTTCGTCGAGATCTTCCTGCCCGAGATGGATGCCGTAGATGCCGCTATCGCCGCCCTGGCTGGCGTGATATTCAATGGCAGCACGCCAGTGGTCATTGATGAACAGGCGCGAAGCGCTGCCGCGCGCGGCCCTGGCGGCACGCTCGATTTCGCCGCGCACGGCCTGCGCGTCGCCGGACTTGAAACGCAGCTGTACGGTGGGCACAGCCAGCGGCACCAGCCGTTCGATCCATTCCGCACTCGGCACCACCGCATACAGACCCAGCGGCGGGCATGGCGCAAACGGCTCGGCACGCAACTCCGGGGCTACCAGCGCGGCATGACGCACATGCGGGAAGCGTGCGAAATCCACCGGCCACTCCAGCGCGCCTGGCTGCCAGGCGCGCGCCAGGCACAGCGCGTCATGCGCGGGAAAATGCAGCGCCAGGCAAGCCAGCAGCACGGCCACGAAGTCCGGCGAATGCGCGGTGTCGCCATCGGCATGGGCGCCGAACACCCACGTGCCCATCGGCGAGCGCACGGTATCGCTCCACTGCCCGCCCTCGCGGTCGCTTTCGATGGCGATGGCGCCGGCGGCGCCAATGCGCGCCAGCGTGGCCGCGTCGGCTTCGCCGTCGAACAGCACCACGTCGGCATCACCGAGCGCGGCGGGCGCATTGGCCTGTGTCCACGCGCGCCAGGTCTTGTCGCTGGTGCCGAAGGTGGCGCCGTAGCGCGCCAGCAGCGTATCGCGCAGCGCAGCGTCTGCGCTGGCCTGAATACTGCGGCTCGTCATGCGCGGTCCTCCGCGCCTTCGGCGTGCCAGAACGGCATGCCCACCACCGGCGTGCTGGCCTGCGCGATATCGCGCTCGGGCATGGGGCCGGCCAGGTAGGCGGTGCGCCCGGCATCAACGGCGAGCGCGAAGGCGCGCGCCATGTTGACCGGGTAGGCGGCTTGCGCCACCGCGGTGTTCAGCAGCACACCGTCATAGCCCCACTCCAGCACCTGGGCCGCGTGCGAGGGCAGGCCGAGGCCGGCGTCCACGATCAGCGGCGTATCGGGCAGGCGTTCGCGCAGCAGGCGCATGGCGTGTGGATTGACCGCTCCCTTCCCGGTGCCGATCGGCGCGGCCCAGGGCATCAGCGCCTGGCAGCCCACGTCCAGCAGTCGGCGGCATAGCACCAGGTCTTCGGTGCAGTAAGGCAACACCTTGAAGCCTTCCTTGATCAGCGTCTCGGCCACGGCCGGCAGGTTGAGCGTATCGGGCTGCAGCGTGTAGTCGTCGCCCACCAGTTCGAGCTTGATCCAGTCGGTCTCGAACACTTCGCGCGCCATCATGGCGGTGGTGATGGCCTCCTGCGGCGCCATGCAGCCGGCGGTATTGGGCAGCACGGGCACGTCCAGCGACCTGAGCATCTGCCAGAAGGCCTGGCCGCCCTCGCCTTCTCCGACCGCGCCCTGGCGGCGCAGCGCTACCGTCAGCATGGCAGGTTTCGCCACTTCCACCGCGGCCTGCAAGGTGGCGGGAGACGGATAGCGCGCGGTGCCCAGCAACAGGCGCGAGGCGAACGACTCGCCATAGAGCACGAAGGGATCGCCGAGCAGGTCGCGGCGGGATTCAGCGATATTGAGGGTCATGTTGGGTCAGCCTCCCGTCACGGGTTGCACGAGGTCGATACGATCGCCAGCCGCGAGCGCGGTGGCCGCATGCGTGGCGCGCGGCACGAACTGGCCGTTGAGCGCGGCGGCAAAGGGCGGCGCGATGCCCGCGCCGGCCACCGCGTCGGCCAGGGTGGCGTTGGCGGCAAGGACGAGCGGTCGGCCGTTGAGCAGGATTTCCATGGGTGTTCTGTTCTGTTCCGTTCAGTGCAGCACCGGCGAGCCGGCAACGGTATTGAGCGTGGCCTCGATCATGCCCGGCCAGCGCAGCGCGGCCGGCACGGCATGGGCGGCGGGATCGTCGTCGAGCAGCGCCCGCACCACCTGGCAGGCCGCCTCGGTGACCGCCGGGGCGATCAGGAAGCCGTGCCGGTACAGGCCGTTCAGACGCACGATGCGGGCATGCTGGTCGACGCGGATGGCCGGCAGGTGGTCCGGGCGCGTCGGGCGGCGCTGCACATTGAGTTCCAGCACGCGCGCCTCGCCGAACGCCGGATGCAGCGAATACGCCGCCGATAACAGCTCCAGCGCGGAGCGCACGCTCATCGGCGAATCGTCCTCGCTTTCGATTTCGGTGGCGCCGATCACGTAGAGGTCGTTGGGCTTGGGGGCAATATAGATCGGATAGCGCGGATGCAGCAGGCGCACCGGCCGATGCAGCTTGACCTCGGGCGCGTGCACGCGCACCACTTCGCCGCGCAGGCCACGCAGGCCCGGCATGCTGCCGTGCGCGGCCGGCTGTCCGGGCCACGCGGCGCGCGCGCCCAGGCCGCGGCAATCCAGCACCACGCGGGCGCAGATGCCAAGCGCCGGCAGGTCGCCGGCCTCGACTTCACCGGCTTCCCACACGCAGTGCACGCCGCTGGCGACCGCGCTGCACAGTAACGCGCGCAGCGTGCCGCGGTTGTCGAGCTGGCCCTCGCCAGCCAGCAGCAAGCCCTGGGAGAAGCGGCCCGCGAGTTCGGGCTCGAGCGCGGCCACGCCGTTGCCGTCCAGCGCGCGCATGCGCGCCGCCACCAGTTCTGGCGGCGCCACCGCGCGCACGCGGCTGGTGAACAGCGACATCTCGCTGCGGTCGCGGGTATGCCATACCACCAGCGTGCCGTCTTCCTGGAAGAACACCGGCTCCGGCATTTCGGCCACCCAGGCGCGCCAGAGGTCCACGCTGGCGATGCCCAGCTCGACGATGCGGCGCTCGGCGATGGCGGATTCCGCCAGGGGTGCCAGCATCGCCGCCGCCACATGCGCGGCCGAGCCGGCGCCATCGGGGCCGGCGCGCTCGACCAGCGCCACGCGCAGGCCGGCACGTACCAGTTGCCAGGCGGATAAGCGCCCGGCCAGACCGGCGCCGAGCACGGCCACATCAAACGACTGCGTAGTCATGGGGATGGTTGTGCCGGTATTCGCCGCGACTGCGCGGCTGCGCGCCGGCCTCCTTTAAGTCATGGCGTGCCCCGGGTGCCGGGGCACGGAACTTCACGTGCGGGACCCACGCTGATGGGCGAGCCCCGCACCCACTGCCTTACGAGTAGATCCTGCCGCCGCTCTTGACGAACTCGATCGACTTTTCCTGCATGCCCTTCTCGGCTTCCGGCTTGAGCGAGGCGGCGTAGTCGCGCACTTCCTGCGTGATCTTCATCGAGCAGAACTTGGGACCGCACATCGAGCAGAAATGCGCGATCTTGGCGCCTTCGGCCGGCAGCGTGGCGTCATGGTACGAACGCGCGCGTTCCGGGTCCAGGCCGAGATTGAACTGGTCTTCCCAGCGAAACTCGAAGCGCGCCTTGGACAGCGCGTTGTCGCGCAGCTGCGCGCCCGGCCAGCCCTTGGCAAGGTCGGCCGCGTGGGCGGCGATCTTGTAGGTGATGATGCCTTCGCGCACGTCTTCCTTGTCCGGCAGGCCCAGGTGTTCTTTGGGCGTGACATAGCAGAGCATGGCCGTGCCCATCCAGCCGATATTGGCCGCGCCAATACCGCTGGTGATGTGGTCGTAGCCGGGGGCGATGTCGGTCACCAGCGGTCCGAGCGTGTAGAACGGCGCCTCAAAGCAGTGCTTCAGTTCTTCATCCATATTGGCCTGGATGCGCTGCAGCGGCACGTGGCCCGGGCCTTCGATCATGACCTGCACGTCGTGCTTCCAGGCCTTGTCGGTCAGTTCGCCGAGCGTGCGCAGTTCGCCGAACTGGGCATCGTCGTTGGAGTCGGCGATACAGCCGGGACGCAGGCCATCACCCAGGCTGAACGACACGTCGTACGCCTTCATGATTTCGCAGATCTCG
The DNA here is from genome assembly GCF_056398885.1 of Cupriavidus sp. 01T418. Taxonomy (NCBI): domain Bacteria; kingdom Pseudomonadati; phylum Pseudomonadota; class Betaproteobacteria; order Burkholderiales; family Burkholderiaceae; genus Cupriavidus; species Cupriavidus sp. 01T418. The sequence goes on along the minus strand of NZ_JBFTQG010000003.1, from coordinate 155,985 downwards.
TCGAAGCGCGTGTACAGGAAGTTTTCCTTGTGATGCGCCAGGCACCACTTGGCCATGATCGAGCCGCCGCGCGAGACGATGCCGGTGACGCGGTCCGCGGTCATCGGCACATAGCGCAGCAGCACGCCGGCGTGGATGGTGAAGTAGTCGACGCCCTGCTCGGCCTGCTCGATCAGCGTGTCGCGGAACATTTCCCAGGTCAGGTCCTCGGCGACGCCGCCGGTCTTGTCCAGGGCCTGGTAGATGGGCACCGTGCCGATGGGTACCGGCGAATTGCGCAGGATCCATTCACGCGTTTCGTGGATGTGCTTGCCGGTGGACAGGTCCATGATGGTGTCGGCGCCCCAGCGGATCGACCACACCATCTTTTCCACTTCCTCGGCCAGCGACGAGGTCACCGCGGAGTTGCCCAGGTTGCCATTGATCTTGACGCGGAAATTGCGCCCGATGGCCATCGGCTCCAGTTCGGTGTGGTTGATGTTGGCGGGGATGATGGCGCGGCCGGCGGCGATTTCCTTGCGCACGAATTCCGGCGTCATGTCTTCCGGACGCAGCGGCAGCGCGGCACCCAGCGCGTTGCCGGGGTGCTGGCGCAGCAGCGCCTTGTATTCGGGCTTGTCGTACAGCGCCTGCAGGTTCAGCGACTCGCGCAGCGCCACGTATTCCATTTCCGGCGTGATGATGCCGCGGCGCGCATAGTGCATCTGCGACACGTTGGCGCCGGCCTTGGCGCGGCGCGGGTTGGTCAGCTGGGCAAAGCGCAGGTGGGCGGTGGCCGGATCGGCGGCGCGCGCCAGGCCGTATTCCGACGACAGGCCGGACAGCACTTCGGTATCGCCGCGCTCTTCGATCCACTTGCCGCGCACTGAAGGCAGGCCGGACTTCAGGTCGATATGGATGTCCGGATCGCTGTACGGGCCCGAGGTGTCGTACACGGGAATCGGCGGATTGGACATCTCGCCCTTGTCCGTGCGCGTGGACGTCTGCAGGATCGTGCGCAGCGGCACGCGGATGTCCGGGCGGCTGCCGGTCAGGTACGTCTTGCTTGAAGCGGGGTAAGCGAATTTCTTGTCGAGATCGGTTTCAAGCGATTCGAAGGAAGCGGCGGGGGCGGTATTTGTACGGGCCATGGGTGTCGTCCTCTCTCTTGCGGGGATGGACGAAACCAGGAGCCCTGTGAGCATGTCCGCGGTGGTGTGGCCGGGTCATGTGCCTTGGAGAAGGCAGGAGCTGTTCGGTAACCATGAAACTTCCCACGCCGGTACTAGCCGGATCGGGTTCGAAGGGACTCTCTCAGCCGCACGGCCCATCCGTACGGCACCCCTGTTTCATCCAACGGGATGAATTTAAGCACAACGTCCCGGGCTTGACCACCCCTGTTTCAATCAGGAGTGTCGTGCGCTTCTGTCAGGCTATCCCGTTGCTGCGGTGCGGGATAGCGGCCAAGCGCTGGCCGGCGCACTCTGCCAGTGGCGGTTGCGGGGCTTGCCGGCACCGCCCATCTGGTCCGCTGCTTGCCTTACCATGCGATACATGCCCATGCGCAACGCCCGCACAGGATCGCACCAGACCGCACAGGAGACCCCATGACCGAAGCCGCCACCCACCGCGTGTTCAACCAGGTCCCCGACCTGACCGACTACAACCTGTTCGCCGGCGACCCCGCGTTGCGCGCCGCACTGGCGCGGCTTGGCGGCGGCTGGCACGCCGACGCGCTGGACGTCTTCGGCGCCCGCCTGGGCAAGCCCGATGTGCAGCAGTGGGCGGCCGAGGCCAATCGCCACGCGCCTGAGTTGCATACGCACAGCCGCACCGGCGAGCGCATCGACGAAGTGGAATTTCCGCCCGCATGGCACGCTTTGCTGGCCTTGCTGCGCAGCCAGCAATTGCAGGCGCTGCCGTTCGCGCAGCCCCGTGAAGGCGCGTGGGTGGCGCGCGCCGCGGGATACTTCCTGCAGGCGCAAGCCGAATCGGGATCGTTGTGCCCGCCCACCATGACCTTCGCCAGCATCCCGGTGCTGCAGAAGGAAGCGGCGCTGTTCGCGCAACTGGGGCCGAAGCTGTTTGCCACCGAGCACGATCCGCGCGACCTGCCCTGGCGCGACAAGCGCGCCGTGATGATCGGCATGGGCATGACGGAAAAACAGGGCGGCTCCGATGTGCGCAGCAACACCACTGTCGCGCGCCCCGTGCGTGGCGAGGGCCGCGGCGCCGAGTACGCGATCACCGGCCACAAGTGGTTCTTCTCCGCGCCAATGTGCGATGCCCACCTGGTGGTGGCGCGCATGGGCGCCGAGGACGGGCCGCTGTCGTGTTTCTTCGTGCCGCGCTTTCGCGACGACGGCAGCAAGAACGCGGTGCAGATCCAGCGCTTGAAGGACAAGCTTGGCAACCGCTCCAACGCCAGCAGCGAAGTTGAGTTCCGCGATGCCACCGGCATCCTGATCGGCGAGGAAGGCCGCGGCATCCCGACCATCATCGAGATGGCCACCCATACCCGGCTGGACTGCGTGATCGGCAGCGCCGCCATCATCCGCGCGGCGGTGGTGCAAGCCATCCACCACGCGCGCCACCGCATGGCATTCGGCCGCCTGCTGGCGGAGCAGCCGCTGATGCGCAATGTGCTGGCCGACCTGGCGCTGGAAAGCCAGGCCGCGACCCTGCTCATGATGGAACTGGCGCACGCTTTCGAGCGGGCCGATGCCGACCCGCTGGCCGCCGCCTGGAAGCGCATCGTCACGCCGGCGGCCAAGTTCTGGATCTGCAAGCGCGCCATCGAGGTCACCGGCGAAACCATGGAGGTGTGGGGCGGCAACGGCTATGTCGAGGAGGGTCCGATGGCGCGGTTGTACCGCGAGGCGCCGGTCAACTCGATCTGGGAGGGCTCGGGCAACATCATGTGCCTGGATGTGCTGCGCGCGCTCCAGCGCAACCCCGGGGACGCCGGACAGCTATTGCAGGACCTCGCCCGGCGCGCTGGCGGCCACCCGGCGGTGCGGGCCGAGCTCGCCTCGCTGCAGGCAATGCTGCGCGATGCGCCGGATCACCTGGAAGCCGGGGCGCGGCGCTTTGCCCAAGGCCTGGTGCTGACCGCGCAGGCGGCGCTGATGCTCGCCCATGCCGACGCCGACGATGCCGAGCGCTTCGTCGCCAGCCGGCTGGGACGCCAGCACGGCCGCGTCTTCGGCACGCTGGAAGGCGACGACGCGGCGCTGGCCGGCGTGGTGGCGCGCGCCTGGCCGGCTTGATTCCCCGCAGGCCCGGCCTGGCGCCGGGCCGCGCCTCACACCGCCAACACCTCCGCCATGCGCAGCACCACGCGGGGGCCGTGCCGGATCAGGTCATGCGCACGCTCGCCGATCATGATGGCCGGCGCATTGATGTTGCCGCCGATCAGCGTCGGCATGATCGATGCATCCACCACCCGCAGTCCTTCCACGCCGCGCACGCGCAGTTGCGGGTCGACTACCGCGTATTCGTCCATGCCCATGCGGCAGGTCCCGACGGGATGGTAGATGGTGTCGGCATGGCCACGGATCATGGCGCGGATCGCGCAATCGTCGCTGCCATCCGCGCGCAGGTGCGCCGAATACAGCTCCTTGCCGCCGAACGCCGCGAGTTGCGGCTGCGCAAGGATGCGGCGCACGATCCTCACGCCCGCCACCAGGCCGTCGAGGTCGCGCGGGTCCGACAGGTAACGCGGATCGATCAGTGGCGCATCGCGGATGTCGGGCGACGCCAGCCGCACCTCTCCCCGGCTCTTCGGGCGCAGCACGCAGACGTGGCAGGAATAGCCATGGCCCATGTGGATGTGGCGCATATGGTCGTCGGCCATGCCGACCACGAAATGCAGTTGCAGGTCCGGTTCTTCCAGGTCGGGATCGCTCTTGAGGAAGGCACCCGCCTCGGCGAAGTTGGACGTCATCATGCCGGTGCGCTCGCGCCGGTAGCGCAGGATCTCGGCCAGCAGGCGGAAGGCGCCGCCCACCGAGACGCCGAACAGCTCGGACGCTGCCACGCGCTTGTGCACGATGATGTCGAGATGGTCCTGCAGATTGGTGCCCACGCCCGGCAGGTCGTGCACCACGGGAATGCCCAGCTCGCGCAGGTGCGCGGCCGGGCCAACGCCTGACACCATCAGCAGTTGCGGCGAACCAAACGCCCCCGCCGACACAATGACCTCGCGGCGCGCCCGCAGCACGGTCTCGCGGCCGTCCAGCCGCACCACGACGCCGGTCGCGTGGCGGCCCTCGAACTCGATGCGCAGCACCTGCGCGCCCGTCAGCACAATCAGGTTGGCGCGGCCGCCATTGCTGGCGCGGTCGGCGGCGTCGCCGCGATGCAGGTAGGCGCGCGCCGCGTTCCAGCGCTCACCACCGTGCTGGGTCACCTGGTACCAGCCCGCGCCCTCCTGCTCGACGCCGTTGAAATCGTCGTTGCGGCGGTGGCCGGCCTGCTGGGCCGCCTCGATGAAACGCTGGCCAAAGGGATTGGGCGTGCGCAGGTCCGACACATGCAGCGGGCCGCTGCCGCCATGCAGGGGGTCGTCGTCGCGCCCGGCCACGCGCTCGTTGCATTCGGCGCGGCGGAAATAGGGCAGGACGTCATCCCAGGCCCAGCCATCGCAACCGGCCATGGCCCAGCCATCGTAGTCGGCCGGCGTGCCCCGCGTATAGATCATGGCATTGAGCGAGGAACTGCCGCCCAGGCCGCGTCCGCGCGGCTGGTAGCCGCGGCGCCCGTCCAGGCCCGGCTGCGGCACGGTGCGGTAGCCATAGTTGTGGCTGCCGGCGCGCGGCAGCATGGCCGCGCAGCCCGCTGGCGTCGACACCAGCACATGGTGATCGTGGCCGCCGGTCTCGAGCACCGCCACGCTGTCGCTGCCGCTGTCGGCGAGCCGCCCGGCCAGGGCACACCCTGCCGAACCCGCGCCAACGACGAGATAGTCAAAGGTGGTTTCCATCCGTCTCCCCGCCTGTTCGGAGGTCAGTCTGCCGGGGTTGTGCCGGGCGCTCGGGCAGGCCCGGCATGCCGGGCAGCCCGGTCTGGCGGGCACGCCGAAAGCATGCCGCGAAATCAGTGTAGGGCTTTGGCGGGGCGCTGCAAAGGGCAAAGGAAGGGCGGCGCATACGGCGCTTTGCGGCACGAGAGGCCGGCCTCCATTGCCAGTGGCGCCCGCCTGGCATATGGTGCGGGGATCGAAACGCCGCGCGCGCCACAGGCAGCGCGCGGCCCAGGGAGAAGCGGCTTATGGAAGAAGTGCCCGGGATGTCATCCGTCTTTGGCGCCATGCGCGCGGCCTCGCGGCAGGACCAGGCGCCGGCCTGGGCCGTGCGGGCCGACCGGCTGCGACGCCTGCGCAAGCTGGTGACCGAACACCGGGACGAGATCTCGCAAGCCATCAGTGCCGACTTTGGCAACCGTGCGCGTCAGGAAACCATGCTGCTCGAAGTTTTCCCCAGCGTGGCCGGGATCGACGATGCACTGCGGCATGGCAAGCGCTGGATGCGGGTGCGGCGGGCGCGCACCGGCTTGTGGTTCAAACCCGCCACGTCCCGCCTGATGCCGCAGCCGCTAGGCGTGATCGGCATCGTCGTGCCGTGGAACTATCCGCTCTACCTGACAGTGGGCCCGCTGGCGGGCGCGCTGGCCGCGGGCAACCGCGCCATGATCAAGCTATCGGAGTACACGCCACGCTTCGCCGCGCTGTTCGCACGCCTGGCGCAGCAAACCTTCGGCGCCGACGAGGTCGCGGTGATCAACGGCGACGCGGACGTGGCGGGCACCTTCTGCGCCCTGCCCTTCGACCACCTGCTGTTTACCGGCTCGACCCAGATCGGCCACCATGTCATGCGCGCGGCGGCGGCCAACCTCACGCCGGTCACGCTGGAACTGGGCGGCAAATCGCCTGCCGTCGTCGGCCCGGGCGCCGACCTGGAGCGCGCGGTCGAGCGCATCCTGGTGGGCAAGCTGCTCAATGCGGGCCAGACCTGCATCGCGCCGGACTATGTATTGCTGCCGGAAGGAAAGCGCGAGGCCTTCGTAGAAGCCGCCCGCGCCTGCGCCGCCCGGCTCTACCCCGACCTGGACGGCAACCCCGACTACACCACCATCATCAGCCCCCGCCACTTCGCGCGGCTGGACGGGCTGGTCGGCGACGCCGCCCGCGCGGGCGCGCGCGTGGTGCCGCTGTCACAGTCGCCATCGGACCCGGAACGGCGCCGGCTGGCGCCGGTGCTGTTGCTCGACGTACCGGCCGACGCCACGGTGATGCGGGAAGAGATCTTCGGCCCGGTGCTGCCGCTGGTGACGTACCGTACGCTGGAGGAGGCCATCGACTACATCAACGACCGGCCACGCCCGCTGGCGCTCTACCTGTTCGAGAAAGACCGCGGCGCGATTGACCGCGTGATGGCGCAAACCGTGGCGGGCGGCGTCAGCATCAACGAAACGCTGCTGCATATCGCCCAGGAAGATCTGCCCTTCGGCGGCGTGGGGCCCAGTGGCATGGGCGCATATCACGGCGAAGCCGGTTTCGAGACCTTCTCCAAGCTCAAGCCGATCTTCCGCCAGTCCGGGCTCAATGGCGCCGGGCTGCTCAAGCCGCCATATGGCAAGCGGTTCGAAACGATGATCCGGCTGCTGTTGCGCTGAGGGCGGAGGCCCCGGCGGCGGGGGAGCAAACCAGTGGCTGACCGGCGCGCAAACCCGACCTCAACCCTTCACCATCGGCCGCCCCAGCATCCGCGCCAATACCGCCTCCGGCGAATGCGTATGGTCCCCGATCGCCTTGGGCGACAGGTAGTAAGTCTGCTCCATCATGGCCCTGCCACGCATGGCCGCATGCAGCACCTGATCGCTAAACACAATCCACGTCGACCCAGGCGGAAACTGAAACTCCTGCTGCGGCACATTGGCCTGGTACTGCAGATCGGCCTTGGCCAGGTCATGCAGTTGCAGCATCCGATGGTCGTACTCGGAGCGCCGGCGCTTGGTAATGTGCAGCAACGCCATCACCCGAGCCTGCCCCGGCCACATCCCCTTGGTCTTCGGCACGAAGCGCTTCGCAAAATCGCCAAACGGCTCCCCGACCCGCCACACGCGCGGCGCCTGCGGATCGATATTGTGGAATACGCGCAGCAGCCGCTGGCCCAGCATCGGATTGGACGGGAAGGAGTCCACATGCAGCCGGGTGTCGTCCTTGCGCCAGCTCACCGGCCGCCCGGCGATCTCGCTCGGGCGCAGCGAGGTGCCGGCGCGCACCATGTGCGGGCCGTATTCCGGAAACAGGCTCAGCACCAGTTTTTCGCTGTCATCGGCATAGCGCCGAATCAGGTGATACAGGCCCTTCAGGTCCTGCTCGCCGCCGACCGCGCCGCGCACCGCCTGGTCATTGGCCCGCAGGTTGATGTTCTTGGACTTGCCATCCGACCAGCGGCTGTCGAGGAAGCGCTCCTCTCCGGGCTCGAACTGGAAGTGCAGTTGCGGGAAAAACAGCACCGCGCCCTGCTCCAGCTCGCGGCGCAGTTCGGCCTTGGTACCGGCATCGACCTGCGGCGCCCAGTCGGTAAAGGGCTGGGGCCGGATCAGGTTTAACGCGGGCGCGCCGGCCCCGGGCGTGGTGGCGGGGCCCGGCGCGGAAGGCGTAAGGGTCGAATCAGGTGACATGAGCATCCTCGATATGCGGGCTCCGGCGGACTTCGGCGCGTGCGGCAGCACGCTGACAAAACGCCACTCGCCGGACCGTTTTTTCATTCCGCGATTCTACCCTCGCGGCCACGAGCCAGGCACAGCGCCCGCCGGAATGAAAAACGCCGCCCGAGGGCGGCATTCCGGTGCGGCTGACGCGGCGCTTACAGGCCGGCGGCGGCCCGCAGCAGGGCAACCTTGTCGGTCGCTTCCCACGAGAATTCAGGCTCCTCGCGGCCAAAGTGGCCGTAGGCGGCGGTCTTCTCGTAGATCGGGCGCAGCAGGTCGAGCATCTGCACGATGCCCTTCGGGCGCAGGTCGAAATGCTCCTGCACCAGCGCGGCGATCGCGTCGTCGGAGATCTTGCCGGTGCCTTCGGTGTACACCGTCACGTTGATCGGGCGGGCCACGCCGATGGCGTAGCTGACCTGCACCTGGCACTGGCGCGCCAGGCCGGCGGCGACCACGTTCTTGGCAACATAGCGCGCGGCATAGGCGGCCGAGCGGTCGACCTTGGATGGATCCTTGCCCGAGAAAGCGCCGCCACCGTGCGGCGAAGCGCCGCCGTAGGTGTCGACGATGATCTTGCGGCCGGTCAGCCCGCAATCGCCTTGCGGGCCGCCGATGACGAAGCGGCCGGTCGGGTTGACCAGGTACTTGGTGTCCTTGAGCATCTCGGCCGGCAGCACCGGCTTGATGATTTCCTCGATCACGGCTTCGCGGATCTGCGCCTGGGTGATATCCGGCGAATGCTGGGTCGACAGCACCACGGTGTCCACGCTGTGCGGGCGGCCATCGACATAGCGCACGGTCACCTGCGACTTGGCGTCCGGACGCAGCCAGGGCAGGCGTCCGTCGCGGCGCAGTTGCGACTGGCGCTCGACCAGGCGGTGCGAATAATAGATCGGGAAGGGCATCAACTCCGGCGTTTCGTCGCAGGCGTAGCCGAACATCAGGCCCTGGTCGCCGGCGCCCTGGTTCAGGTAGTCGTCGGAGGCGCGATCCACGCCCTGGGCGATGTCGGGCGATTGCTTGTCATAGGCAACCAGCACGGCACAGCCCTTGTAGTCGATACCGTATTCGGTATTGTCGTAGCCGATGCGCTTGATGGTGTCGCGTGCAACCTGGATGTAATCCACATTGGCGGTCGTGGTGATTTCCCCGGCGAGGACTACCAGGCCGGTGTTGCACAGCGTTTCAGCGGCCACGCGCGCGTACTTGTCCTGGGCCAGGATGGCATCGAGGACAGCATCGGAAATTTGGTCTGCGACCTTATCGGGATGGCCTTCGGAGACGGATTCCGAAGTGAACAGGAAGTCGTTTGCCACGAACTTTTTCTCCAGGTTTGGCTATTGCGTGCCAACCTTGCGGTCCGGGCGGCGACGCTTTAGCGGAATTTTCAAGCCGTTCCGGTAGAACGGTATCGCCCCGCAAGTTGTCAGTTAACTCGGCGATACTTGCTATTATACGCGCCTGCAAGCGGCGCTGCAGCGTGCCGTTCAACGTACCTTGCCTGCTGCGTATCGGATACACATTGATTGCCCCACTAACGGCACCGCCCGGCAAAACATTAATAATCCACCCGGCCTACCGGGCCGCTACCGTAACCCGATGACCTTCCTGTTCTGGCTGATTTCCCGCTTGCCGCTCTGGTGGCTGCACATTATCGGGGGTGCGCTTGGCCTGCTGGCGGCACGCCTGCCAGGACGCTATGGCAGGCGGCTGGCCGAGAACCTGCGCCAGGCCTACCCCGATGCCAGCGCGGCGATGCTGGCCGAAGCGGCCCGCTCAACCGGCCGCATGATCCTTGAGATGCCCTATTTCTGGAGCCGGCGCAATCCCGAGGCGCGCATGTACGGCTTCGCCGACCGGCTCTGGCCGGAAATCGACCTGCTGATGGCGCAGGGCCGCGGGCTGATCATCCTGGTCCCGCATCTGGGCTGCTTCGAAGTGCTTCCGCAGGCATTTGCACTGCGGCATCCCGTCACGGCGCTGTACAAGCCGCCGCACCAGGCCTGGCTGCGCGACTGGATCGTCAAGATGCGCACGCGCCCCAACCTGGCCATGGCGCCGGCGCAACCACGCGGCGTGCGCATGCTGGTGAAGGCGCTCAAGCGCGGCGAGGCCATCGGCATCCTGCCGGACCAGGTTCCGACCGGCGGCGAAGGCGCGTGGGCGCCGTTTTTCGGCAAGCCGGCCTACACCATGACGCTGGTGCAACGACTGCAACAGCTCACTGGCGCGCCGATCGCGGTGATCTTTGCCGAGCGCCTGCCGCGCGGCGTTGGCTACCTCGGCCATATGCAGATCATCAATCACCTGTTGCCCGACGACCCGGCCGAAGCTGTCGCCGTCATCAACGAGACGGTCGAGAAGCTGGTGAGCGTATGCCCGACCCAATACCTGTGGGGCTACAACCGCTACAAGCAACCGGGCGGCGCCGGGCTGCCGCCCGCGGAGTCGCCCCGGGCGCCGCCGGCCGGCGCTTCGCGCAATCCCCTGGAGGTGCCCGCCCCGGCACCAGCCCCTCTCTCCAACGACCAAGAATGAGCCGTATCCTTACCTGGCTTGGCATCGGCCTGCTGACCGTGCTGGGCAAGCTCCCCTATCCGCTTGTCGCACGCTTCGGCGAAGGGCTGGGCAGCCTGCTCTACCTGATCCCCAGCAGCCGCCGCCGCGTGGTGCAAACCAACCTGCGCCTGTGTTTCCCGGACCGCAGCGAAGCCGAGATCGAATCGCTCTCGCGCCAGACCTTCCGCAATGTCTTCCGCAGCTTTGCCGAGCGCGGGATCTTCTGGACCGGCAGCGAAAAACAGATGCGCCGCTGGGTCCAGATCGATGACCAGGCCGACCTGGTGGCACTCGACGGCACGCCCCACATCCTTGTCACGCTGCACCTGTCCGGCGTGGAGGCCGGAGCGATCCGGCTCACCATCCACTTGCGCGAATATGTGGGACGTTCCGGCGCATCGCTGTACACCAAGCAGAAGAACGACCTGTTCGACGGCTTCCTCAAGCATGCCCGCGGCCGCTTCGGCGCCAAGATGATTGCCCGCAATGACAGCGCGCGCGACATCATCCGCTGCCTGCGCAAGGGCGAAGCCCTGCAACTGATCGCCGACATGGACTTTGGCGAGCGCGATTCGGAGTACGTACCGTTCTTCGGCGTGGAGGCCCTGACGCTGACATCGGTATCGCGCCTGGCGCGGCTGGCCGGCGCCAAGGTGGTGCCGATCTATACCGAGATGCTGCCCGACTACCAAGGCTATGTACTGCGCATCCTGCCGGCCTGGGAAAACTATCCCGGCGACAGCGTGACCGAGGACACGCGGCGCATGAATGCCTTCTTCGAAGACTGCATCCACCCGCGCGTGACCGAGTATTACTGGGTGCACAAGCGCTTCAAGCACCGCCCGGAGGGCGATCGCGAAAACTATTGACCACGCGGGCGCGGCAGCGGCATCGCCGGGCAGATATGCTGCCCGCGCCACCCCCGATACGCCGCCAGCAAGCGCCGGACGGCCCGACTACAATCGCACTATGAAAATCCAGTTCACCAAGATGCACGGCGCCGGCAACGACTTCGTCGTGCTTGACGGCATCCACCAGACCCTGAACCTGACACCGGCGCAGTGGCGCGCGCTCGCCAGCCGCCATTTCGGCGTGGGCGCCGACCAGATCCTGGTGGTCGAGAAGCCCACCCGCGCCGACGTCGATTTCCGCTATCGCATCTTCAACGCCGACGGCGGCGAGGTGGAGCATTGCGGCAACGGCGCACGCTGCTTCGTGCGCTTCGTCACCGACCACGGCCTGACCGACAAACGCTCGGTGCGCGTGCAGGTGATGAACGGCGTCATCACCCTGACCTTGCAGGACGATGGCCAGGTCACGGTCGACATGGGCGAGCCGGAACGCGAACCGGCCCGCGTACCCTTCCGCCCCGACGGACTGCCGACCCGGGTCGAAGGCCGCGAAACGCTTTACGGGCTGGAAGTGAACGGCCGCACGGCATGGATCTCCGCGATCTCGATGGGCAATCCGCATGCGGTGCAGGTGGTGGACGACACCGAGGCGTTCCCGGTGCTGCAGGACGGCCCCATCATCGAGCATCACGCGAGCTTTCCCAACCGCGTCAATGCCGGTTTCATGCAGGTGGTGGAGCGCCAGACGATTCGCCTGCGCGTGTTCGAGCGCGGCGCCGGCGAGACGCTGGCCTGCGGCACGGGCGCATGCGCGGCGGTTGTCGCCGGCATCCGCCGCGGCCTGCTGGACTCGCCGGTGCTGGTGCACACGCACGGCGGCGACCTCACCATCGCCTGGGACGGCGACGGCGAACCGGTGCGCATGACCGGCCCGGCCACCACCGTCTTTGAAGGCAGCATTGACCTGGAGCGGTTGCCTGCCTGACCATGGAGGCTTGCGGCCGGCCATGGCCGCGCCCTCCATGGAGTGCCAATGCCGCTCGCCGACTTCCGCATCACCTCGGGCAAGAACTTCCGCCTGGCCGATTTCAACAGCAGCGCCAAGCCGCTCTCCAGCGGCAACAAAGCCACCGACCAGGCCCGCCTGGCCGAACTGAGCACCCAGCTCGACGCCGTGCAGGACATCTTCTACGCTGAACAGAAGCGCAAGCTGCTGGTGGTGCTGCAGGGCATGGATACCAGCGGCAAGGACGGCACCGTGCGCGGCGTGTTCCGCAGCTTCGATCCGCTGGGCATTCGCGTCGTCGCTTTCAAGTCCCCTACCGCCGAAGAGCTCGCGCACGACTACCTGTGGCGCATCCATGCCCAGGTGCCGCGCGCCGGCGAGATCGTGGTGTTCAACCGCAGCCACTACGAAGACGTGCTGATCACGCGGGTACACGCATGGATCGACGAAGACGAATGCGAGCGCCGCTACAAGCAGCTGCGCGCCTTCGAGACGATGCTGCTCGAAACCGGCACCACCATCGTCAAATGCTTCCTGCATATTTCCAGGGACGAGCAGAAATCCCGGCTTGAGGCCCGGCTGGCGGATCCGCAGAAACACTGGAAATTCGACCCCAGGGACCTGGAAGAGCGGCAGTACTGGAAGACCTACATGACTGCCTATGAGGCCGCCATTGCCGCCACCAGCACGCCGGAGGCGCCGTGGCATATCGTGCCGGCGGATTCCAAGACGCACCGGAACCTGATGGTGGCGGAGATCATGATGGCGGTGTTTGCCGGGTTGAAGCCGGAGTATCCGCCGGGCAAGCCGGAGCTGATGAAACTGAAGGTGGTGTAGGGATGGCGATAACCGGCAACTGCCTTGACCGCGGTTGCCGTTAATCCGTTTAGCCGTTAATCCGTTTAGCCGTCAAGGCGTTTAGCGTTTAGCCCTCCCCTCGCCCCCTCACGCATGCCCATTCCCCCGATGGATGTCATGCGTGACAAACGGCTTCTCATGCGTAGGCATGGCCAGCCACTCCGGATGCTTCAACGTCTCCCGGATATCATCCAGCCCGCTGGTCCAGTGATCGTTCATCGTCAGCAGGCCAAACTGATAGTCCTTGGCATTCCCTTCGAATGTCTTGTCGCGGTAAATCAGCTGAATCACATTGCGCCGCGCGTCGCACGCGTATTCCCCCGCCTTGCGATACCAGTTGTTGTCGCGCTGCTCCTGCGGCACGAGTGCCATCACCTCGCTGAGCATGCGGCGGAAGTTCTGCTGCTGGCCCATGTAGTCGGTGATGGTGCGGGTGCGGCTGGAATACTGGATGTCTTTCTGGCGCTCGGCCACGTCCAGCAGGTTGTGCGGCAGCTTGCCGCGCGCGCTCCACAGGTCTACCTGGAAGATCAGCGCATCGCGCCGCGGCTGGGCGGTCAGCACTTCGGACAGCGGCGTGTTGGACACCAGGCCGCCGTCCCAGTAGAACTCGCCATCGATCTCCACGGCAGGGAAGCCGGGCGGCAAGGCGCCGGAGGCCATGAAATGCTCGGCACGCAGCTTGCGCCGGGTGTTGTCGAAATACGCAAAGTTGCCCGTTCGCACATTGACCGCCCCTACCGACACCCGCATCTCATGATGCTGCGCGTTGATGCGGTCGAAATCGGCGAAGCGCTCCAGCGTGCTCTTGAGCGCAGACGTGTCGTAGTAGCTGGCGCCGCCAGGTCCGGCCTGGCGCTCCAGCAGGCTGGGCCAGGGCCGTGGATAGAAGAAGCCGCGCTGGCCCTCCAGGACCGCGCGCGCGGCTTCGATGCCGTCGAACCAGACGCGCAGCGGATCGGGCCAGTGCACGGCACTCGCGGCCACCACCTCGTACGGAAACAGGTTGGGCAGCCAGGGCTGATGGCAGATGTACTCCCAGAAGGCGCGCAGTTGCTCGACCCTGCGCTCGGGCGCATTGCCCGCGATCACCGCGGCATTCAGCGCACCGATCGAGATGCCGGCGACCCAGTTCGGCTCGATGCCGGCTTCGGCCAGGCCCTGGTACACGCCCGACTGATAGGAACCAAGCGCGCCGCCGCCTTGCAGCACCAGCGCCCTGACGGCGTATTCGTGGTGAACCGGCTGTTTGCTGCCGGCCCCCTGCGGCGCGACATCGGGCGGCAGCAGGTTCGCCTCCGGCGCCGTCGGCGCTTCGCGCCGGAGCACCGGGGCTGCCGGCGCTGCCACCACGGCTGCCGCATCGCTCTTCACCGCCAGTTTCGGCGTGACCTTTTCTTGTACCGCTTGATCCTGCTTCCGCCGACGTCCACCTGCCACGACCTCTCCTTGCTTGCTTTGCTTAACAACGTTGCCTGCAGCCATCACAGCGGGCGGCCATGCCGCCCCGCTGTCTTCCAGCCGCTTACTGCATGAACCAGCCGTGGCTCACGACAAAGGACTGCCCCGTCAATGCCGCCGATGGGAACGCGCTCAGGAACAGCGCGGTCTGCGCCACGTCGTCCACCGTGGTGAAGACGCCGTCCACGGTGCCGCCCAGCATCACGCGGCGGACGACTTCTTCCTCGCTGATGCCGAGTTCCTTGGCCTGTTCGGGAATCTGCTTGTCCACCAGCGGCGTGCGCACGAAACCCGGGCAGATCACGTACGAGCGCACGTTGTACTCCGCACCTTCCTTGGCCAGCACGCGTGCCAGTCCGAGCAGCGCGTGCTTGGCGGCGACGTAGGCGGACTTCAGCGGCGAGGCCTCGTGCGAATGCACCGATCCCATATAGATCACGGTGCCGCCGCGCTTGTCCTTGTACATGTGCTTGAGCGCGGCCTTGGTGGTGAGGAAGGCGCCGTCGAGGTGGATGGCCTGCATCTTCTTCCAGTCGGAGAAGGCGTAGTTATGGATCGGGTTGACGATCTGGATGCCGGCGTTGGAAACGAGGATGTCGATGCCGCCAAACGCCTTGGCAACCTCGTCGGTTGCCGTGTTGACGGCGTCCTCGTTGGTCACGTCCATCGCCACGGCGATGGCGCGCCCGCCCGCGGCCTCGATATCGGCGGCGGCCTTCTGCGCCGCCTCTAGGTTCAGGTCGGCGATGGCAACCGCCGCGCCTTCCTTGGCCAGCAGGTCAGCGATGGCCTTGCCGATGCCGCTGGCTGCGCCGGTAACGATGGCGGATTTTCCCTGGAGCTTCATGACATACCTCCTGTGCAGATGACTCGGGTTGGTCGGGTTGATCGGGTTGACCACATGGGTCGAACCGATGGAGACCGACGGGGACAAGGCCGTTCAGGCCAGATAATCGAACACCACCTCGCCCAGCCCGAGGGTGAGGTCGGCAACATAATGCCTGGTGCCAAGGTTTTCGAGCGGCGGATGGTCGTCGAGGTAACTGACCACCGCATCGGCGGTCTCCGGCGGTTCCGGCGCCACCGGGCGCAGCAGCGCGGGGGCGGTACGGCAGGAGATGAAGAAGAATTCCCGATGGAGGAAGCGGCAAGGCCCCAATGGATAGGCCGGACTGGCGAGCGGCATGGCGAATGCCTGCTCGCGGATCGTCTTGATGTCCATCGCCAGCTGACCTCCTGGAGAGATGCTGCGCCACCTTGCCGGGCGGCAAGGCGAATCGCCGGCGGCCGGGGAGGATGCCCGATCGGCCAGCCAGCGAGATCAATCAGACCGGCGGTTTTACTGCGCGGTTCCCGTCATCTGCTGCAATGCAGTAGCCCTTTGCAAGCAACAGGCAACAGGTTCCAGACTATACGCCGTAGCGCTGCCGATAGGCAGCCACTGCCTCGCGCGAGCCGCCCAGTGCGGGATCCTGCGACGCATCCAGATACGCCAGCAAATCCTTCAGGCTGGCGATCGAGATCACCGGCACGCCATATTCGCGCTGCACATCCTGCACTGCGGAATGGGTGCCCACCTGTTCCGCTGTGCCACTCTTTTCCATGCGGTCCAGCGCGATCAGCACGGCGGCCGGCTGCGCGCCCGCTGCGCGGATCATCGCCATTGACTCGCGCACCGAAGTCCCCGCCGAGATCACATCGTCGATGATCACGACCTTGCCCTGCAGCTTTGCGCCCACCAGGGTGCCGCCTTCGCCGTGATCCTTGGCTTCCTTGCGGTTGTAGGCAAAGCCCACGTCACGTCCAAGACCGGACAACGCGACCGCGGTGGCGGACGCCAGCGTGATGCCCTTGTAGGCCGGCCCGAACAGCACATCAAACTCCAAACCCGAGGCCAGCAGGGTTTTCGCATAGAATTGCGCCACCTGGCCCAACATCGCGCCCTGGTTGAACAGGCCGGCGTTGAAGAAATATGGCGACTTGCGGCCGGCCTTGGTTACGAATTCGCCAAAGGACAGCACGCCAGCGTCCAGCGCGAAGCGGATGAAGGTCTGGCTCAAGTCACCAGCGCCGGGCTGCGGCGTCGTCTGCTGCGTCATCTTTTCTCTCTGATTTCAAAATTTCCCGAGATGTTACGGATTATCAGCGCCAACCTCAACGGCATCCGCTCCGCGGCCAAGAAGGGCTTTTTCGAATGGATGGGCAAGCAGGACGCCGACATGGTCTGCGTCCAGGAGCTCAAGGCCCAGGCTGCCGACATGACGGAAGCGTTCCTGGCGCCACATGGCTACCACGGCTACTTCCATTATGCGGAGAAAAAAGGCTATAGCGGTGTCGGCCTTTACACCCGGCACAAGCCGGAGCGCGTGATCACCGGCTTCGGCGTCGACGAGTTCGATAACGAAGGCCGCTATGTCGAGGTGCAGTATCCGCATCTCGCCGTGATCTCGGTCTACGTGCCCTCGGGCTCGAGCGGGGAAGAACGCCAGCAAGCGAAATTCCGCTTCATGGAAGCCTTCCTGCCCCACCTGCTGCAACTCAAGGCCAGCGGGCGCGAGATCGTGCTGTGCGGTGACGTCAACATCGCGCACAAGGAAATCGACATCAAGAACTGGAAGGGCAACCTGAAGAACTCGGGTTTCCTGCCGGAAGAGCGCAGCTGGATCGGCGAGCTGTTCGATGTGCATGGCTACGTGGACGTGTTCCGCAAGCTGGACTCGCGCCCCGAACAATACACCTGGTGGAGCAACCGCGGCCAGGCTTACGCGAAGAACGTCGGCTGGCGCATCGACTACCACCTGGCGACGCCGAAGATCGCGGACAAGGCGCACGCCACCTCGATCTACAAGGACGAGAAGTTCAGCGATCACGCGCCGCTGTCGATCGACTACGACTTCCCGCTGTAAGCGGGCGCGCTAAGCCGAGCGCACCTCGTCGAGCAGCTCCGGGTGCCGCTCCAGCACCTTGAGCAGCTTGACCAGCGCCAGTGGCGGCTTGGTCTTGCCGGTTTCGTAGCGCGAGAAGGCATTGACGCCACCGCCGAAGATTTCCGCGGCCTCGCGCTGGTCCAGGCTCAGCTTCTTGCGCACGGCCACGATAAAGGCCGGATCGACGATCGCGGCATTGACCTGCTTGTTGAAGGCCAGCATCCAGGCGGACACGCGCCCCGACTCATCGAGGTCGAGCACTGCTTCGCCGCATGCCGGGCAAAACTGTCCGCGCACGTCCGGAATCTCGGTGGCTTCGCCGCGGTAGACATAAGGCAGCTCGCGTACGCTTTCGACGAGTTCGGCGCCGCCGCAGTTCGGGCATTTCATTGTTCACCGCTCCTTGAATGAGACGATCAGCAGGTCATCGATGACAGTCAGCTTCAGATAGACGCCGCCGTACGGCGTAACCGGCCGGTACACGTCCTGCCAGATGGTGTGACTGGCATGCGTTGTCATGCTTTTGTAGAAATCGTGCGGGACCAGACCCGCCACGACAGCCAGCATCGCTGTCGGATCCAGTCCGAGCGCGCTGGCACCGGCCACGGCCGAAATCGTCATGCGGACCCGGCCCTGCTCAATCAAGTGCCGGACTCGCTGCAATCTACAGTGAGGCGTACTTTTCTCCATGAGAATTTAACCTACTTGGTTATCAGAAGCAAGGGGAGATTTGCGCTGCACTGCGGCCCGCATCCTGCTACGTCCCCCCAACCTAGTTACAATGCTGGTTCCCATCCGATTCCGGCATGGGACCTTTCGTATTTCCGAGTGAGTCCGCCATGGTTTTCAAAGTGTTCGTAGATGGTCAGGAAGGCACCACCGGTCTCCGGTTGCTCGACTATCTCTCCGGCCGTTCCGACGTGGAGCTGCTGCGTATCGCCGATGACAAGCGCAAGGATCCGGCCGAACGAGCACGCTTCCTGAATGCCGCGGACGTCGCTTTCCTGTGCCTGCCCGACGTCGCCTCGCGCGAAGCCGTGGCGCTGGTGACCAATCCCGATACCTGCGTGATCGACGCCAGCACGGCGTTCCGCACCACCGACAGCTGGGCCTATGGCCTGCCGGAACTCACGCGCGGCCAGCGCGAGAAGATCCGCACCAGCAAGCGCATCGCGGTGCCGGGCTGCCACGCCAGCGCCTTCCTGATGGCGGTGCGTCCGCTGGTGGAAGCCGGCGTGATGCAGGCCGATTACCCGGTCTCGGCATTCTCGCTGACCGGCTACAGCGGCGGCGGCAAGCAGATGATTGCCGAGTTCGAAGCCGGCGGTAACCCGAAGCTGGACAGCCCGCGCCCCTACTCGCTGGGCCTCGCGCACAAGCACCTGCCCGAGATGCGCGTGCAGGCCGGCCTGGCGCAGGCGCCGATCTTCAACCCGATCGTCGGCAACTTCCTCAAGGGCCTGGCCGTGACGGTGCCGGTGTATCCGGATCGGCTGGCGCGCAAGGTCACGCCGGAACAGATCGCCGATATCTACCGCAAGCACTACGAAGGCGAGCAGTTCGTGCGCGTGATGCCGGTGGGCGACGAAGCCAACCTGGACGGCGGCTTCTTCGACGTGCAGGCCAGCAACGACACCAACCGGGTCGACCTGTTCGTGTTCGGCTCGGCCGAACGCATCGTGCTGATGGCGCGCCTGGACAACCTGGGCAAGGGCGCTGCCGGCGCCGCGGTGCAATGCATGAACGTGCATGTGGGCGCGGACGAGGCGACCGGCCTGAGCGCCTGAAGCCAGCCAACGCCGGCAGGAACGAAAAGAGCCACCCTGCGTGGCTCTTTTCGTTCCTGGGGCTTCCTGGCTTGCGCAGCGCCTCGACTTGGAAGTCCGGCGTACCTACTGTTTCAGCGGTTTTTGCCGGTCGTCGTCGCCGCTATCCACCGGCGCGTTGCTCAGATTGGCCATATTGGCGCGATAGGGCGGCAGCTTGGCTACGGAGGAGTCGATGGCCCGCGCGTAGAGCGGCAGCACCTCGGGCAGGTGCTTCTCGAGTTCGGCGATGCGGGTGCGGCCCGAGGGATGGGTGGAGAGGAATTCCGAGCCCGACTGCGCGGTGGTTTGCGACACCGCGCCCATTTTCTGCCACAGCGATACGGCCGCTCGCGGGTCATAGCCGGCGCGCGCCGCGATATCCATGCCGACCAGGTCGGCCTCGGTCTCGTCCGAGCGCGAGAACCGCAGCGTGAGCAACTGCGCGCCGGTGCCAACTGCCATATTGCCCAGGTTGCCGAAGCCGAACAGCTGCGAGATCACGTTGGCGCCGAGGTTGGTGATTTCGGACTTGGCAGCCCGCTCGCGCGCATGCTCCTGCAGCGCGTGGGCGATCTCGTGCCCCATCACCATGGCGACTTCGTCGTCGGTCAGCTTGAGCTGGTCGAGCAGGCCGGAGTAGAAGGCAATCTTGCCGCCCGGCATGCAAAAGGCATTGACCTGCCTGGAATTGATCAGGTTGACTTCCCACTTCCATTGCTTCGCGCGTTCGTTCCAGCGCCCGGTCTGCGGCAGGATGCGCTTGGCGATGGCGCGCAGGCGCTGCAACTGCGGATTACTGTCGCCGGCCAGCGTCTTCTTGGCCTGCGCTTCTTCCTTGAGTTGCTCGTACTCCTGCGAGGCCTGCTGCTCGATCACCTCGACCGGCACGATCTGGCGGATGGATGCTCCGCCGCGCTGCACGTGGATGCCATCGTCCGCGTCCTGTGGCGGAGCCTGGCCCTGGGCCTGGGCCGCTCCCGTGCCAAGCGCACTGGCGGCCAGCGCCAGCGCGGCCAGTTGCCGTGACAACGCAAGCCCTGCCCGCTGGCGGTACTGACAACGCTGACGATCGGACATGGCGATTCCTTGAATGCGGTCTTCGGCAAGCAGGGTGATGAAGGACTGGGGAGCCCCGGACAGCGGCCAGGACATCGCCCGGGGCCGACGCTGGCGGTAATGCAATAATACACGGCGCCTTGCCCAGCCTGATTGCCATCCTGATTCATGACCTTCCAAGACTATCTCGACATTTTCCGCAATCGCCGCATTGGCGCCATGCTCGCGCTGGGCTTCGCTTCCGGGCTGCCGCTGGCGCTCACCTCCGGCACCTTGCAGGCCTGGATGACGGTGGAGGGGCTGGACATCAAGACCATCGGCTTTTTCTCGCTGGTGGGCCAGGCCTATATCTTCAAGTTCCTGTGGGCACCGTTGATGGACCGCTACACGCCGCCGCTGCTGGGACGGCGCCGCGGCTGGCTGCTGGTGACCCAGCTGGGCCTGGTGCTGGGCATCGCGGGCATGGCCTTCTGCCCGCCGCACGAGGCGCTGTGGACGCTGGCTGCGCTGGCCACGCTGGTGGCCTTCCTGTCGGCCTCCCAGGACATCGTGTTCGACGCCTACAGCACCGACGTGCTGCGCGCGCCCGAGCGCGGCGTTGGGGCGGCGGTCAAGGTGCTGGGCTACCGGCTGGCGATGCTGGTCTCGGGCGGGCTGGCGCTGTGGCTGGCCGACCGCGTGATGGGCTGGCAGCAGATGTACATCCTGATGGCGGGCCTGATGGGCATCGGCATCTTCAGCCTGCTGTGGGCGCCCGAGGCGGAATCGCCGGCCCGCACGCCGCGCTCCATGGAAGAAGCGATCCTGGGGCCGCTGCGCGACTTCTTCTCGCGCCCCGGCGCCTGGTGGCTGCTGCTGCTGATCGTGCTCTACAAGCTGGGCGATGCATTTGCCGGCAGCCTTTCCACCACGTTCCTGATCCGCGGCGTGGGCTTCTCGGCCGGCGAAGTCGGCCTGGTCAACAAGACGCTGGGGCTGGCCGCCACCATCGTGGGCGCGCTGTTCGGCGGCACGCTGATGATACGCCTGGGGCTGTACCGCTCGCTGATGCTGTTCGGCATCCTGCAGGCGGTGTCCAATCTGGGCTACTGGATCCTGGCGGTAACGCCGCCACACCTGTGGACCATGGGCGCCACCATCGCGGTGGAGAACCTCTGCGGCGGCATGGGCACGGCGGCCTTCGTGGCGCTGCTGATGACCCTGTGCAACCGCTCGTTCTCGGCCACCCAGTACGCGCTGCTGTCGGCGCTGGCCTCGGTCGGGCGCGTCTATGTGGGCCCCAGTTCGGGCTACCTGGTGGAAGCCTTCGGCTGGCCGGCGTTCTACCTCAGCACCGTGGTGGTGGCGCTGCCGGGCGTGGCGCTGCTATGGGCAATGCGCCACACCGTGCACCACTACGAGGCCCGGGCCCGCGCAGCGGCCTGAAGCCGGGGAGCGCGCGCTTACTGCTTGTAGTAGACGATCTGGTGCGAGGTCGCCAGCAGCTCGCCCCGCGGGCTCCAGATCTGCGCGCTCTGGTCGAAGAAGCCCTGGCGGAACACCTGGGCCTGGGCGCTGCCCAGCACATGGCTGTCGCCCAGCGCGGCCAGCGTGGGCGCGTCGGCATGGAAATAGGTCGTCAGCGACACCGTGCCAGCCGGCACGAAGCCGGCGCGCTTGAGGAAGATACGCGGGTAGAAGGTGTCGCACCATGCCGCCATCGCGGCAAAGTCCGGGGTACGCGCCGGCGCGTCGCGCAGCCAGAACTGCGTCAGGCTGTCCGGGTTCTCGGTGCCGGGCTCGGCGCTTGGCCTGGCCCCGCGCACCGGCCGCAATTCATAGGCATCCAGCCAGCGCACCGGGGCAAAGCCCGGCATCGTTTCTACCGTGTCGGCCGGCGGCACCTGCGGGAACACCGCCTCGCCGCAATTCCACGTCTCGCGGCGCACCGCGAAGAAAGCCGTGGCGGTGGTCGCCACTTCGTCGCCCTGGCGCAGTTCGATGGACCAGTGCTGGGTGTTGCGGTTGGTACGCACCGGCCGCGCCTCGATCACGAACGGCCCTTCGGCGATCGGCCCGGCAAAGTTGACGGTCAGCGCGGATGGATCGCCCAGCCGCTCGGGATGTTGCAGCACGGCCTGCAGCAGCGTGGCCGCCGTGATGCCGCCGAAGGGGCCGATCATGTTCCAGTAGACGGGCGTGGTACGGCCGTGGAAAAGGTTGCCGCCCGCCGGCTCCAGCGCGATCGCGTGGTCGAAGGAATGGACGGACTGGCTGTCTGGCGTGGCTATCATGTCGGGGATCAAAAAAAAGTACGATCGTTCGATAATACGCCAAACGATCGCCATGCGCTGGCGCCGTCAATCGAAATCCCCTCCAATCCGGTGCCGCTTCAGCCCTGCGCCCGCCGGAATGGATTCCAGCCCAGCTGGTTGCCGACCACCGCCAGCAGGATCAGCGCCATGCCCGCCAGTTGCAGCGGCGTGAGCACCACCCCGAACACCAGCACGTCGATCACGATGGCCACCAGCGGGTAGACGAACGACAGCGTGGCGATCGACAGCACATTGAGACGCTGGAAGGCGCCGTACAGCAACGTGTACATCACTCCGGTATGCACCAGGCCGAGCGCCAGCAGCGCCCCCCAAGTACGCCCGCCGAAGGTCTCCACCGCCGGATGCGCCAGCGGGAATAGCAGGATCACCCCGATCACCATCTGCAAACCCGCGATCTGCCCGGCCGGGATGCCCTTGAGGCGGCGCGTGGCCATGGTGGTGACGGCGTACAGCAGTGCCGCCAACATCGCCAGCCCAATCCCCAGCAGCATGCCGCCACTGGCGCCGCCATGCTCCAGCCCGGTAATCAGCACTACCCCGCCAAAGGCCAGCAACAGCCAGGCAAGCCGTCCGGGGGCAATTGTCTCGCGCTGGAACACAGCCGACAGCAACAGCAGGAAGAAGGGCTGGGTGTGATAGACGACCGTGGACACCGAGATGCCGCTGTATGAATACGCGGAAAACAGCGCCAGCCAGTTGCAGATCAGCGTGACGCCGCCGAGCGCCAGCCAACCCCAGTCGCTGCCGCGCATGGGTTGCCAGCCACGGCGCAACGCCAGCGTGCCCAGCAGCGCGGCGCCGCCAAAGATGCAGCGGAAAAACACAACGTCGAGCGGCGACTGTCCGCTGGTCACGACGAACCAGCCGATGGTGCCCGACAGGGTCATGGCGGCCACCATGCGCCACGCGCCCCCGCCCAGGGCGGGTTCCGTGGCCGGGGGCGCCGATGCGGCGGCGGGTGTTGCGGCGGCGGCGCCGGGTCGATCGATGTTCATGCGAGTCTCCTGCGTACTTTGCTCATGGGCGCTATGGGTCCATCATGCATACGGCGCCTTCGGCGAACGCTGGAAGCTGCGGCACAAGGAAGACTGGCGGGCGGCTAAACGCCCTCGCCGTGCCCTGCCCGGTCAGGTGGAACAGACGCGATACACCGCCAGGCTGCCCCGCCAGTTCAGGCCCCAGTTGACGATCACGCCCTCGTGCATCACCACGCGGTCGAGGATGCGCAGCCCGACCTTGGACGCCAGCGTTTCAAAGTCGCTGATTGTCAGCACGCGCACGTTCGGCGTGTTGTACCACTGGTAAGGCAGCGCCTCCGACACCGGCATGCGCCCGCGGAACACCGACAACCGGTGCGGCCAGTAGCCGAAGTTGGGGAAAGACACGATGCATTCGCGTCCCACCCGCAGCGTCTCGCGCAAGACCTGCGCGGTGTTGTGGATGGTCTGCAGCGTCTGCGACAGGATCACCGTATCGAAGCTCTTGTCCTCGAACAGCGCCAGGCCGCCTTCCAGGTTCTGCTGGATCACGTGCACGCCCTTCTGCGCGCACGCCAGCACGCCGTCGTCCTGGATCTCGATGCCGTAGGCCTGCACGTCGAGTTCGTCCTGCAGCACGCGCAGCAGGCTGCCGTCGCCGCAGCCCAGGTCAAGGACGGTGGAGCTGGGCTCGATCCAGCGCGCAATGGCGCGGAAATCGGGGCGCAGCGCGAGGATATTGGGGTTGGCCGCAGCATTCATGCGCCTATCTCCTCGGCGATGCGTTCGTAGTAGGCGCGCATCAGGTTGTGATAGCGCGGGTCGTCGAGCAGGAAGGCGTCGTGGCCGTGGGGCGCGTCGATCTCCGCGTAGCTGACCGGGCGCTTGTTGTCGAGCAGGGCCTTGACCAGTTCGCGGCTGCGGTTCGGCGCAAAGCGCCAGTCGGTGCTGAAGCTGGCCACCAGGAAGCTGGCCTGCGTGTGCGACACCGCGCGCGTGAGATCGCCGCCGAAGGCCAGCGCCGGATCGAAGTAGTCGAGCGCGCGCGTGATCAGCAGGTAGGTGTTGGCATCGAAGTACTCGGCGAACTTGTCGCCCTGGTAGCGCAGGTAGCTCTCCACCTGGAACTCGACATCGAAGGAGAAACCGATATCGTCGGCCTTGAGCTCGCGGCCGAATTTCTCCGCCATGTCCTCGTCGGACAGGTAGGTGATATGGCCGATCATGCGCGCCACGCGCAGCCCGCGCTTGGGCTTGACGCCATGCGCGTAGTAGTTGCCGCCGTGGAAGTCCGGATCCGACAGGATGGCGCTGCGCGCCACCTCGTTGAAGGCGATGTTCTGCGCCGACAGCTTGGGCGTGGAGGCCACCACGATGCAGTGGCGCAGCCGCTCCGGATACATCAGGCTCCAGGCCACCGCCTGCATGCCGCCCAGGCTGCCGCCCATCACCGCGGCAAACTGGCTGATGCCGAACCTGTCCGCCACGCGCGCCTGGGCATTGACCCAGTCTTCCACAGTGACCACCGGGAAGGTGGCGCCGTAGGGCTGGCCGGTGGCCGGGTTGGGACTCATCGGCCCGGTCGAGCCGAAGCAGGAGCCGAGGTTATTGACGCCGATGACGAAGAAACGATTGGTATCCAGGGGCTTGCCGGGGCCGACCATATTGTCCCACCAGCCCACCTCGCCCAGGTCATGCGCGTACACGCCGGCCACGTGGTGCGAGGCATTGAGCGCATGGCACACCAGCACCGCGTTGGAGCGGGCGGCGTTGAGCGTGCCGTAGGTCTCGACCATGAGGTCGTAGTCGGCAAGCGAGGTGCCGTTGCGCAGCTTCAACGGCTCGGGGAAATGCATGCACTGCGGCTCGACGATGCCGACCGAGTCGGACGGCACGGCGAGCGCGGCAGGGGGCGGAGCTACGTCTGTCATGGAATAGGCCCGTCGGCAAACGGGCGTAAAAAAACCCGACCGGCATTTGCGTTTGGACGTTGCCTGCACATGACTTCAAGCATGGCATCAACGTTGGCGCTGCCAAATCGGGTTTTGCACGGGTCTTGCGTCCCGCGTGCCGGTACCTTGCGTGGCAAGGGTACCGACCCACCTCTTTAGCCGCATTTATATTGGCTGCCGGTCCCCCCAATCCGATAAGCCAGGGGTTACCATGCCGCCGCGCGCCCGCAAGCCAGTCTTCAAATCGGCGCGACCGGCCCATTATAGAGCAAACCAACGCGGAGGCGGCGCGCCGCCCGGCAGCCGCCGCGCAAGCCTGAGCTTAACCGAGCAGCACGCGCAATTGCGCTTCCGCATTCTCGCTCGGCAACTTGCGGAAGCCGCTCTTGGCATAGCGATGCCAATGCCCCTGCACGGTCGCCATGATCAGCGCCGCGCGTACCGGCACGTCGGCGTCGGGCGGAAAGGCGCCCTGGGTGATGGCCACCTTCAGGCACTGCCGCAGCGAGGCCTCGATGCGGTCGACCACCTGGTTGATGCGTTCCTGCAGCCGGTCGTGCTCTCCCACCAGCGCTTCGCCGGTCAGCACGCGGGTCATGCCGGGATTCTTCTCGGCAAAGGACAGCAGCATGCGCACCACGGCCTGCGCCTGGCGCAGGCCATGTTCTTCCTGGGTGGTGATCTGGTTGATCAGGCCGAAGACTGTTTGCTCGATAAAGCCGATCAGGCCTTCGAACATCTGCGCCTTGCTGGCGAAATGGCGGTACAGCGCCGCCTCCGACACGCTGAGCTTGGCGGCCAGCGCGGCGGTGGTGACCTTTTCCCCGCGCGGCACTTCCAGCATCCCGGCCAGCGTCTGCAGGATCTGCACACGCCTTTCGCCCGGACGCGGGCGTTTGCGTGCCGGCGCCCCGTCCGCGCCTGCGCCCTGCCCGGCCGCGGCCGGAGCCACACCCGATGGGCGCTCGTTACTGTGCATCATGACCCGATTCTCCGCATTCGTCGTTGGAGTTGATGCATGGATTGTACTTTTACGTTCACATAGCCGGGGCGATTTACGATGCGCGCCCGCACGCGCGGCGCCGATGCCGGCGGCGCTTGCGGCGGCGGATCCTGCGTCTCGGCCGCCACCAGGGTCACCGAGTGCTCCTGCGCGGCATGCCCCGCATGCTGCCGGTCCTCGGCGTCCAGCGTGGTGCGCAGCACGGCGTCGCCGCTGACCCCGGCCGCCGCCGCGCTGGCGGGCATCGGCACATCATGCGGACGCGATGGCGCCAGCGTGCGCAGATAGCCCGTGACCCAGGCCGTGCGAATACCCGTGCCCGCGTAGCGCTTGAGATGGGACAGGGTGTCCTCCACCAGCACCGCCCGGTGCGGCGCCACCCGCTCCTGGGCCAGCAGCCGCCGCAGCATGCGGCGGTCCGGCTTGGGCCGCAGGTGCCCATGCACCCACATATCCTCAATGGCGACCACGCGCTCGAAGCAATGCTGGATGCCGGCCACTTCCATGACCGCGCGCGCATATTGCGCCGGCGCATTGGTCACCAGTATCTTGCGCCCCGCCAGGCGGCGCAGGTGGCCGGCCAGGCCGCGCTGCACGCGCACCATCTCCGCCAATTTGGGGAAATCGTGCGCGGCGCGCAAGAAGTCCGCCGGATCCACGCCATGGTGGCGGATCATGCCGAGCAGCGTCGCGCCATAGCGCTGCCAGTACTTCACCCGCAGTTCGCTGGCCGTAGCCGCGTCGCAGCCCAGCACCCGTGCGACATACGCCGTCATCAACTGGTTGATGGCGGGGAAGACCGCGTGCGACGCGTCGTGCAACGTGTTGTCGAGGTCGAACAGCCACACCGTGCGGCCGGAATTGTCGCCCGCGGGGCGGCGTCGGCGCGCACCGCGCAGGCTGCGGCGCGAAGCTGGGGAGGTAGATGGCACGCGGGAAGGAAAGAGGGGGGTGAAGCAGCAGCGCGCGCGGCGCGCGCGCTGCAGGTCGATACATTCTGTCTAGTGCGAACGGATCATGGTACCGAAGGCTTGTTCGGTCAGGATTTCGAGCAGCAGCGAGTGTTCGATGCGGCCGTCGATGATGTGCACCGAATTGACGCCGCTCTTGGCCGCGTCCAGGGCCGACGAGATCTTGGGCAGCATGCCGCCGGAGATGGTGCCGTCGGCGAACAGTTCCTCGATCTCGCGCGCGGACAGGTCGGTCAGCAGGTTGCCTGCCTTGTCCATCACGCCCGGGATGTTGGTCATCATGACCAGCTTCTCGGCCTTGAGGATCTCGGCCATCTTGCCCGCTACCACATCGGCGTTGATGTTGTAGGCCTGGCCGTCGTCGGAGAAGCCGATCGGCGAGATCACCGGGATGAAGGCGTCGTCCTGCAGCGCCTTGACCACCGCCGGGTTGATCGCTTCGATGTCGCCCACATAGCCGATATCGATGAAGGCACCGGGATTCTCGCGGTCCGGCATCTTCAGGCGCCTGGCGCGGATCAGGCCGCCGTCCTTGCCGGTCAGGCCCACGGCCTGGCCGCCGTACTGGTTGATCAGCATGACGATGTCCTGCTGCACTTCGCCGCCCAGCACCCATTCGACCACTTCCATGGTCTCTTCATCGGTCACGCGCATGCCCTGGATAAACGTGCCGACCTTGCCAACCTTCTTCAAGGCTTCGTCGATCTGCGGGCCGCCGCCATGGACCACGACCGGGTTCATGCCGACCAGCTTGAGCAGGATCACGTCGCGCGCGAAGCCGTGCTTGAGCTTGTCCTCGGTCATCGCGTTCCCACCGTACTTGACCACGATGGTCTTGCCGTGAAACTTGCGGATATAGGGGAGCGCCTCGGCAAGGATTTCGGCCTTGAGGGCTGGGGCAATGGCGGCCACCGCGGTAGCGGCAGGCCCA
Organism: Cupriavidus sp. 01T418; assembly: GCF_056398885.1. Lineage (NCBI taxonomy): Bacteria > Pseudomonadati > Pseudomonadota > Betaproteobacteria > Burkholderiales > Burkholderiaceae > Cupriavidus > Cupriavidus sp. 01T418. The sequence continues at coordinate 127,609 of NZ_JBFTQG010000003.1, read as the reverse complement.
GGGGTGTCGGCGTTCATGGCAAGGGACATCCGTGTGATTCAACAGGTATCATGGCAAATCTGGCCGGCGGTGGGCATCTGGTTCCTGGGATTTCTGATCCCGTCGACCCCGAATTAGCCACCTCCGGCCGCGGCAGGCGCCGATTTTACAAGAAACCGCGCCGCACGCGTGCGGACGGTGGCGCGCAGCGGCTCAAAACCGGTGCATGCGTCCTGCGGCGCACCATGGCGTCCTATCCACGCAACAGTCGGCTGACAGTTACCCACAATCGAACCGTGGCAAGAAAATGAGCCTGCACCCCGACGATCTTGGCGCCCTGCGCCCCCACCTGCTGCGCTTTGCGCGGCTGCAACTACGCGACCAGGCGCTGGCCGAGGATACCGTCTCCGACACCCTGGTGGCCGCGCTGGAGCACCCGGAGCGTTTTAGCGGCCAGTCCGCGCTGAAGACCTACCTGATCGGCATCCTCAAGCACAAGATCATCGACACGCTGCGCAGCGGCCGGCGCGAAGTGCGCCTGACCCTAGGTGGCGACGACGACGGCGAGGCCCAGTCGGATATCGATGCGTTCGACGCCCTGTTCGCCAAGAATGGCCACTACCATACGCCGCCCTCCGACTGGGGCAACCCGGACCGTACACTGGAGCGGCGCGAATTTTTCGAGATACTGCAGCTTTGCGTGGACAAGCTGCCGGCCAAGATCGGCCGGATTTTCATGATGCGCGAATGGCTGGAACTGGAAACCGAAGAAATCTGTCAGGAACTGGAGATCACGACGACCAATGCATGGGTCATGCTGTACCGGGCCCGCATGCGCTTGCGCGAGTGCCTGGAACTGAACTGGTTCGGGCAAAAAGCATGACCACCGGTCCGCTCCAAGGAAGCCATGTCCGATAAGACGCCACCCCGCCGATCCCTGCTGCCGAACTGCCGCGAGATCCACCACCTGACCATGGAAGGCATGGACCGTCCGCTCAGCTGGAGCGAACGCTTGCGCATGCGCGGCCACATGGCCATTTGCGACGCGTGCACCAATTTTTCGGCCCAGATGCGGCTGATGCGTGCCGCCATGACCCGGTTTGGCCAGGACGACGAGCCGCCCCGGGACAAGGCGTGAGCGATCCGGCCACGGTGCTGACGGGACAATTGCGCCCGGTCGAGCATTGCAGCGCCTGCGGCGCCGGCTTTGTCTGCGGCTATGCGGCCGGCCTGCCGGCATGCTGGTGCGCCAGCCAGCCGCTGTTGCCCGCGCGGCGCATCGTGCCGGGCCAGCATTGCCTGTGCCCGGCGTGCCTGGCCCGCCGCCGCGAGGAGCCCGGCGGCCAGCAAGGCCAGGCCTGATCAGTTCGCCGCCCGCGCCGGCACGGTGCCAGGCGCGACGGCCCCGGTGCACTGCATCACCACCACCCCCAGCACCACCAGCACGGCGCCAGCCAGCCGGCCCGGCGCCACCGCCCGCACCGGGAAGCCGGCCAGGCCGAAATGGTCCAGCAGCAAGGCCCCCACCATCTGCCCCGCCGCCACCGCTGCGATAAAGCCGCCGGCGCCCAGGCGCGGGGCCAGCACCAGCGCCGTCGAGAGATAGAACACGCCCGCCACGCCGCCCGCCCACATCCAGGCCGGGCCGCGCGCCGCCAGCGCCAGCGCCGGCAACGGCACCTTGAGCAGCAACAGCAACGGCAGCACCACCGCCAGGCTGATCAGCAGCGAGGCCACGGCCGCCCACAGCGGATGGCCCAGGCTGCGCCCCAGCATGGCGTTGGCGCCCGCCTGGAAGGGAATCACCGCCCCGCAAGCCATGGCCACCAGAACGGGAATGAGACCGGCAAGCGTGGGCGAAAAGTTACTGATTCCTGGCATTGGGGCGTCTCCACGCGAACAAATCTGATGCCCCCAGTGTGAAATATTGTGCCGCGAATTTCCAATTCTCGTTTCATAGCGTTAATATGCGCCGCATGAATGATCTACGCGGTATCGACCTGAACCTGCTGGTGGTGCTGGAAGCCCTGCTGGCCGAACGACATATTTCGCGCGCGGCGTTGCGGCTGCACCTGAGCCAGCCCGCCGTCAGCCATGCGCTGGGCCGCTTGCGCCAGTTGCTGGACGACCCGCTGCTGGTGCGCGGCCAGGGTGGCCTGGTGCCCAGCGCGCGCGCCCACGAACTGGCCGGCCCGCTGGCCGAGGCGCTGGCGCAGGTGCGCATCCTGCTGGGGCCGTCCGGCTTCCAGCCCGCCACGGCGCGCCGCAGCTTCCGCCTTGCCATGTCCGACTACGGCGCCATGGCGCTGCTGCCTGGCCTGCTGCGCGCGGTGCGCAAGATCGCGCCGGGGATCGACCTCGTGGTCAGCCAGGCCAGCCGCGAAGCGATGACCGCCAAAGTGGCCGACGGCGAGATCGACATGGCGCTGGGCGTGTTCGCGCAAACCCCGGAAGGCGTGCGCAGCACCGAGCTGTTCGAAGAGACCTATGCCTGCATGGTGGATGCGGCCACGGTGCGCGGCCTGGGCAAGCTGGACCAGGTTGCCTACCTGGCCCGCTCGCATGTGCTGGTGGCAGCGCACAGCGAGCGCGTGGATGCCATCGATGCCGCCGTGGCCAAGATCGGCGGGCGGCGCAAGATTGCCTGCGTGCTGCCCCACTGGAGCGTGGCACCGGCGCTGATTGCCGGCACCAACCTGGTCCTGACCACGGCGCGCCGCAGCCTGCCCGCGTTCGAGGAGGATCCACGCTTCGCGGTGTTCGATCCGCCGTTCCCACTGCCTGGCTTTATCTTCAGCCTGATCTGGCATGACCGCACGGACGCCGATCCCGGCCAGAGCTGGCTGCGTGAGCGGGTCCTGGCGGTGGCCGCGGGCGACGAGCCCGACGAGGCGATCAGCCTGCGCAGCTAGGCAGCCGGGCTGCCCGTCGCGCTTCAGTGCTTGTGGTCGCCTTGCGAGCCGGCCGCCGGCGCCGGCGCGCCGAGGTCGCGCACTTCGGCGTCGACCTTCTGCGCGATGACCTTGCCGCCCTGCTCGATCTTGAGCGTCAGCGGCACGGTATCGCCCTTCTTCAGCGGCGCCTTGAGCCCCATCAGCATCACGTGATAGCCGCCCGGCTTGAGCTCGACATCCCGCATGCCCGGCAGGTCGAGCGCGCCGACGGCGCGCATGCGCATCACGTTGCCATCCATCTTCATCTCGTGGACCTCGGCCACGGCGGCCACCGGCGTGCTCACGCCAACCAGCTTGGCGGGCTCGTGGGCATGCAGGGTCATGAAGACGCCGGTGGAGGTCTGCGCCGGCACCGTGCCGCGCGCCCAGGCGTTGCTGACATCGACCTGGGCGATGGCTGCGCTCGAGCACAGCGCGGCGAGCACGGCGGCGGGCACCGCGGCGAGGAATCTGGCTTGCATCGGGATCATCTCCACTGAACTTTTCAAAAGAAGCATTAAACCATGTCGGCCATGGCGGTGCGAGCCGGGCGGCACAAGCCCGGCAGCTAACCGGCCAGTCTGGCAGCGCCCGCGCCGCCGACCAATGCGGCACGGTGTCGCACGCGGCGGGCCCGGCCCCCGTCGTTGTTAAACTCGCGGCATGGATACCACCGCAGCCGTGCCGCCAGACACCTCCCGCCTCGGCCCCGCCCCGGGCATCGCCCCGGTGCGACACAACCTGATGAGCCTGCGCCGCCTGTTCTGGCTGCGCTGGGCGCTGATGGGCGGCCAGTCGGTGCTGCTGGTGTCGTGCGAATCCATGGCAGGTGTGATCCTGCCGTACAGCCCCCTGCTGGCGATCCTCTCCCTGCAGGCGGTGTTCAACCTGCTGACGGGCCTGCGCCTGCGCATGCATGCGGGAAACGGCACCATGCCCAGCGACGCCGAGCTGATGGGCCAGCTGCTGGTGGACCTGACGGCGCTGTCGGCCAACCTGTTCTTCACCGGTGGTGCGACCAATCCCTTTGTGTCGTTCTACCTGCCGGGCCTGGCGATCGCCGCCGCCATCCTGCCGTGGCGCAACGTGATCGCGCTCTCGGTCTACGCCATGGCCTGCTACAGCCTGATGCTGATCGAGTACGTGCCGCTGAACCTGCGCAACCCGGACAATGCGGTCAACTACCACCTGGCCGGCATGTGGCTCAACTTCGTCGCCAGCGCGACCATGATCGCGGTGTTCGTGGCGCGGCTGTCCGGCGTGCTGCGCCAGCGCGATGCCGAACTCAACCTGGCGCGCGAGCAGTTGCTGCGGGACGCGCGTGTCGAGGCGCTGAACGACCAGGCCGCCGCGGTCGCCCACGAAATCGGCACGCCGTTGGCCACGCTGGCGGTCATCGCCGGCGAGCTGCGCGCCGATGCCGCCGACCCGCGCCAGGGGACCACGCCAGTGTCCGCCTACCTGCCGGACCTGCAGACCATGGAGCAGCAGCTCGAGCTGTGCAAGTCGATCCTGGCCCACCTGCGCGACGACCACGAGACCGCGGCGCCGCAGCGCATCGATGGGTGGCTGGATGGCTATGTCGAGCGCTGGCAGCTGCGCCACCCGCATGCCCGCCTGGAGGCCAATGCCATCGGCGAGGCGGCCGCGCTGCCGGTCGAGGCCGCGCGCGTCGGGCAGATCCTGACCATCCTGCTGGACAACGCCGCGCGCAGCCAGCTGGCTGCGGGGCACGAACGGATTCCGCTGCGCCTGGCCATTTCGCTGGAAAGCAGCGGCGCGCTGCCGACGCTGACGTTCCGCGTGACCGACCGCGGCCTCGGCATCCCGCCTTCGCAGCGCGCCCGGCTTGGCGAAGCCCCGGTGGCCAGCCTGCATGGCGGCCAAGGCATCGGCGTGTACCTGGCGCAAAGCGCCGCCCGGCAGATGGGCGGACGGCTGGCCTGGCACGACCACCACGACGGCGGGACCGTGGCCGAACTGCGCCTGCCCGCTGCTTCCCCGGCAACCTCCCCGGCTGCTCCTCCGTTTGCCTCACCCCTGACAACGAATCCGCGATGACCGACGCCTCCACCCATCCCGCCGCCGACGGCGCCCCCTTCCTGGTCGTCGACGACGATGCCGTGTTCGCCGGGGCGCTGGCGCGCGCGCTGACGCGCCGCGGCTATGCGGTGCGGATCGCGCACAACCGCCAGCAGGCGCTGGCGCTGGCCGCGCAAACGCCGTTTGCCTACATCACCCTGGACCTGCACCTGAGCGCGGCGCCGGAAGCGGGCAGCACCGTGCCGGCCGAGTCCGGCCTGCAACTGGTCGCCCCGCTGCGAGCCGCCCTGCCGGATGCGCGCATCCTGGTGCTGACGGGCTATGCCAGCATTGCCACCGCGGTGGCTGCCGTCAAGCACGGTGCGGATGAGTATCTGGCCAAGCCGGCCAATGTGGATTCGATCCTGACGGCGCTGATGGCCGGGGTATGGGAAGACGCGGCCGAAGCCGCCATGGAAGAGCCGGTGCCATTATCGGTGGCGCGGCTGGAGTGGGAGCATATCCAGCGCGTGCTGGCCGAGCACGACGGCAATATCTCGGCCACCGCGCGCGCGCTCAACATGCACCGGCGCACGCTGCAGCGCAAATTGGGGAAGCGGCCGGTGTCCCGCTAATGCCCTGCCAATGCGCCGCTAATGGCCGCCGCCCGCGCTCAGAGGCGCAACTGCACGTAGTCCCAGTCCAGATCGTCTTCCCGGCCCGAGGCCTGCTCGGCCACGCAGAGGGCATCGCTGGCATGGCGATCGGCACGAGAGCCCAGGACGCCGGCCTGTACCGCCAGTTCCACCGCGGCTTGCGGCGTTGCACGGGGGCGCACGGACGGATTGCGCACCGCGGGCCCGCCCTCCTGGCGCAACGCGGGTGCCGCCTCCGGGCGTGCGCACAGGAACACGGTTGCCGCGGCGAGGCCGCACAGCACGCCGAACGAGGACAGTAGCTCGCGTTTCATTTCGGTTCTCCTGCCTGGTTGGTTTGTGGATGGATGGATGCGAAGCGGCCGGCTGCGATCATTGGATCGAGCCGGCCGCCACTTTGGCATTGCATCGCTGTGCGCGCCAGTGCGCTTACGAATGCTTACCTGCCTTACTTTTGTCTTTTTATCTTTACTTTTTTTAAGCGAAACGGTTACTGCGCTGACTTCGATGACTTATTTGGCGTACCTGGCCTTCACGTTGGCATCGCACTTGGCCTTGGCATCGCCGGACATGGCATCGCACTTCTCCTTGTCGGCCTTGTAGGCAGCATCCATGCTGTCCTTCCTGGCATCGGCGCGCGCTTCGGCCACGTCGGTGCTGGTGCCGGTGGCGGCAGTCTTCTCGACCTTGGCGGCACCCAGCGCTTGCACATGGGCCGCCTTGGCTTCCTTCACGCACACGTCCTTGTCATTGTCCTTGAGGTCGTCGCATTTTTCCTTGGCCACGCTGTAATCGGCGTCGGCCTTGACCTTGTCCGCCTTGGCGCGCGCCTTGGCGGTGCCGTCCCGGGTCGCCTCGGCGTTTGCCTTGGCCACGTCCTGGTCGCGCCTGGCTTCCTTCACGCAAACGTCCTTGGCGTTGTCCTTGAGGCTGTCGCACTGGGCGCGGGCGGCCTTGTAGTTGGCGTTGGCGGTCTTCACGGCCGCGTCGTAATCCGCCTTGGAACCTGCCGGCTGGGCATGCGCCAGCGTAAAGGCCGCTGGGCCGGCGAACATCATCGAACACACTGCTGCGCTCAGCCATTTCTTCATCATGTCGTGCTCCTTTTTCAGTAGCGGAATATTGTGGAGGGCGGTCTCGCTGCCAGGCTCCTGCCTGGTGCGATCCACCGTTGCCCGCTCCGTACGTACAGAGTACGCATGGGCCCTTCCCGCAATCAGGCGTCACGCTCCGATAGCCCCGTAAGACAATTCCGACAAGATTTTTCCGGGCCACGAGCCCTGCGGCCCTCCGCCGCAGGGCCAACGGGCGCCATCGGCGCTAGACTGACGCGCTTCCCTGGAGAATCGACATGACCCCATCCCGCCGGCTGCCCGCAGTGACCATCACGCTGGCCTCGCTCGGCGCAAGCTGGGCGCCGGCGGCGCTCGCGCACATCGTGTTCGAGCAGAAGACCGCGACGGCCGGCAGCTATTTCAAGGGCGCGCTGATGGTTGGCCACGGCTGCAACGGCAGCGCCACGCGCGCCATTACCGTGACCATCCCGGAAGGCGTGCAAGGCGCCCATCCGCAGCCCAAGGCAGGCTGGCAACTGGAAGTGAAACGCGCTGCGCTGGCCAGGCCCTACACCTCGCATGGCAAGACCGTGAGCGAGGACGTGCGTACGCTGCGCTGGTTCGCCGGCACGCTGGCCGACGCGCATTTCGATGAGTTCGTGATGCTGATGAAGCTGCCCGCGCAGGCCGGAAAGCTGTATTTCCCGGTGGTGCAGGAGTGCGAGGACGGCCGCACCGAGTGGACGCAAATCCCCGCCGATGGCCAGAGCCTGCGTGAGCTGAAGACGCCTGCGGCGGAACTGGAGCTGACCGCGCCGATGCCGGCGGGGCACGTACACGCGCATTGAACGGGCGCAGACGGCAGGAAGGGCGCCCTGGCGCCCTTCCTGATACCGATACCGCGACGGCTATCGCCTACAGCACGTAGCGCGACAGGTCTTCGTTGCCGGCGAGATCGGCCAGGCGTTGGTCCACGTAGGCCGCGTCGATGGTGACCGTCTCGCCCGAGGACTTGATGGCGTGGAAGGACAGGTCCTCCAGCAGCCGCTCCATGACCGTGTACAAGCGGCGCGCGCCGATGTTCTCGACCTTCTCGTTGACCGAGAAAGCGATCTCGGCCAGCCGGCGGATGCCGTCGGGCGCGAACACCAGCTCGACCTGCTCGGTGCTCAGCAACGCCTGGTACTGCTTGGTCAGGCTGGCATCGGTCTGGGTCAGGATGGCCTCGAAGTCGGAGACCGACAGCGATTCCAGCTCGACCCGGATCGGGAAGCGGCCCTGCAGCTCGGGGATCAGGTCGCTGGGCTTGGACAGGTGAAACGCCCCCGAGGCAATGAACAGGATGTGGTCGGTCTTGATCATGCCGTATTTGGTGTTGACCGTGGTGCCCTCGACCAGCGGCAGCAGATCGCGCTGCACGCCCTGGCGCGACACTTCGCCGCCGCCCAGTTCGCTGCGGCTGGCGATCTTGTCGATCTCGTCCAGGAACACGATGCCGTTCTGCTCGACGTTGGCCACGGCCTTGTGCTTGACCTCCTCGTCATTGAGCAGCTTGGCGGCTTCCTCGTCGATCAGCAGCTTGAAGGCTTCGTGCACCTTCATCTTGCGGCGCGCCTTCTTGCCCTGGCCGAGGCCGGCAAACATGGTGCGGATCTGCTCGGTCATGTCTTCCATGCCCGGGGGGCCCATGATGTCCATGTTGGACGAACCTGCGGCGACCTCGAGTTCGATCTCCTTGTCGTCGAGCTGGCCTTCACGCAGCTTCTTGCGAAACACCTGGCGGGTGTTGGAGTCCTTTTCCTCGGGCTGGTTGAAGCCGATATCGCGCGGCGGCGGCAGCAGCACGTCGAGCAGGCGATCCTCGGCGGCTTCCTCGGCCTTGGTGCGCACCTTCTTCATTTCCGCTTCACGAGCCTGCTTGACCGCCATCTCGGCCAGGTCGCGCACGATGGTGTCGACGTCGCGGCCGACATAGCCCACCTCGGTGAACTTGGTGGCTTCGATCTTGATGAACGGCGCATCGGCCAGCTTGGCCAGGCGGCGCGCGATTTCGGTCTTGCCGACGCCGGTCGGTCCGATCATCAGGATGTTCTTGGGCGTGATTTCCTGGCGCAGGGGCTCTTCCACCTGCTGCCGGCGCCAGCGGTTGCGCAGCGCGACCGCTACCGCCTTCTTGGCCTTGTCCTGGCCGATGATGTGCTTGTCGAGTTCGGAAACGATTTCCGACGGGGTCATGGTATGCGACATGGTATCCGTTCAGTGGAAGTCGGGCCGGAGCGCGGCGGCTCCCAGTCCCAGGCGGCCGCGCGTCAAGCGACTACGCGGCCGTCCGACGCTCATTCCAGCGTCTCGATGACGAAATTGGTGTTGGTGTAGATGCAGAGTTCGCCGGCAATGCCCAGCGACTTCTCCACGATCTCCTTGGGCGACAGCTCGGTGTTCTCCACCAGTGCCCTGGCCGCCGACTGCGCATAGGCGCCACCCGAGCCGATCGCGGCCACGCCGCCTTCGGGATCGAGCACGTCGCCGTTGCCGGTGATCACCAGGGTGGTGTCGCGGTCGGCCGTGATCAGCATGGCTTCGAGCCGGCGCAGCGCGCGGTCCGAGCGCCAGTCCTTGGCAAGGTCGACGGCAGCGCGGGTCAGGTTGCCCTGGTACTTCTCCAGCTTGGCCTCGAAGCGGTCGAGCAGCGAGAAGGCGTCCGCGGTGCTGCCGGCAAACCCGACCAGTACCTTGCCGTTGTAGATGCGCCGCACCTTGCGCGCGGTGCCCTTCATCACAATATTGCCAAGAGTGACCTGGCCATCACCGCCGATTGCAACCTGGTTGCCGCGCCGGACGCTGACGATGGTAGTGCCGTGATACTGTTCCATGATGGCTTCGCAAGAATATGTCAGGGAGGAAGGTGGCGGCGGGTGCGGCCGAATTCAAGGGCCGCCGCGCGATGCCGTCCTGGCGTGCTTTGCCGGACCGTGGGCAACCAGTTCAATATAGACGAGACGGCCACCGCACGTGCGGCAGCAGGGTTGCAGGGGCCGAAAAGCAAAAAGGCCACGCGTCGCGCGTGGCCTCCCGTGGCCGACGAGGCGGGATCCGCCTTGTCGGCCCCCCCAGCCCTGAGGGCAGAGGGAGTAACTGCCGCTGTCAATCCATCCGGCTTTGGCCCGTTCCGTCAGTCGGCATAAACGCCGGCCTTCTTGATCACCGGGGTCCACTTGCCGATTTCCCCCGCCAGGAAGGTCCTCAGCGATTCCGGCGTAGCGCGCTGGGCAGGCACCGCCTCGGCACCCAGCTCGGCCATCTTGGCGCGGAAGGTGGGGTCCGTCACGGCCTTTTGCAGCGCAGCGGAGAGCTTGTCCACCACCGGCTTGGGCGTGCCCTTGGGCGCGTACATGGCGTGCCAGATCTTCACTTCGACGCCCGGCAGGCCTTGCTCGACCGCGGTCGGAATGTCCTTGAACGCTTCCACGCGGCGGCTCTGCATCGCAGCATAAGGCTTGAGCGAGCCTGCCTTGAGCTGGCCGGCGATATTGGTGGTCTGGTCGCACATCAGGTTGACCTGGCCGCCCAGGACATCGGTCAGCGCCGGCGCCGTGCCCTTGTAGGGCACCGTGGTCAGCTCGGTCTGGATCGCGCTCTGGAACAGCAGGCCGCACAGGTGCGAGGCCGAGCCGATGCCGGCGTTGGCCAGCGACAGCTTGGCGGCATTGGCCTTGATGTACGGCACCAGGTCCCTGAAGGTGGCCGGCGGCAGGTTCTTGTTGCCGACCATCACCATCGGCACGTCGGCGATCTCGCCCACGGTCTCGAAGTCCTTGAGCGGATCGAAGCCGAGGTTGCGGTACAGCGCCGGCGCGGTCGACATGCCGATATGGTGGATCAGGACGGTGTAGCCATCGCCCTTGGACTGGGCGACCTTCTTGGCGCCGATGGTGCCACCGGCGCCGCCCAGGTTCTCGATCACCATCGTGGTACCCAGGTGCTTGGACATGATCATGACCAGTTCGCGCGATACCTTGTCGGTAGGGCCGCCCGCGGCGAACGGCACCACCACCGATACCGGCTTGCTGCCCGGGAATTCCTGTGCCTGCGCGCCCGCGTGCATCCCCATTACGCCGACCGTCACTGCGGCAGCCACAATTTGTGCAACTCGTTTCATGCTTTCTCCTGGATACCCTTCTGTTCCCGTCCCGGCACTGCCCCGGCCGGAGCGGCGCGCCCTGTCGGGCGCCGCCGCCCCTGCGCCACCGGCCCGATCCGGGCGGCGGCGCCGACCATGACGCGAGCGCAGCGCATACGGCCGCCGCGGCTTGGGCCGCGCGGCCGGAGCGCAATGCTAACAATGCCGAAAAGTGACAAATATCCGGAATAACCCGCTAAGACATTTCTTCGTTAAAAATGTATCGAACAAATTCTACACAGCGAACTTGCCGCAACCGGCGAGAAGGGGCTCAACAGAAGAAGGCCAGCATTTCCTCCTGCAGCACCTCGGGCGCTTCCTCCGGAATGTAGTGCCCGCACGGGACCGCGCGGCCGCTGACGTCGCTCGCCACCTCCTGCCACAGGGACATCGGCTCGAAACAGCGCGCCACCACGCCGTGCTCGCCCCACAGCACACGCAGCGGGCAATCGACGCGCCGGCCATCCGCGAGGTCGGCGCGGTCGTGGTCCAGGTCGATGGTGGCTGCCGCGCGGTAGTCCTCGCACATGGCGTGCACGTGGGCCGGATCACGCATGGCGGCGGTGTAGGCCGCCATCGCGTCGGGCACGAAGGGACTCAGGCCGGCGTGGCGCAGGCCCATCAGCTTGTTGAGGTAGAACTCGGGCTCCGCATTGATCAGCGTCTCGGGAAACGGCGCCGGCTGGATCAGGAAGAACCAGTGCCAATAGGCGGCGGCAAATGCCATGCTGGTGCGTTCGTACATGGCCAGCGTGGGGGCAATGTCGAGCAGCATGGCACGCGTGACCCGGCCAGGGTGGTCCACGCACAAGCGGTGCGCCACGCGGGCGCCGCGGTCGTGGGCGCAGAGCGCGAAAGACGTAAAGCCCAGGCGCGCCATCACCTCCACCTGGTCCTGGGCCATCGCACGCTTGCTGTAGTTCTCGTGGCCGGTGTTGCCCGGCGGCGCGCTGCTGCTGCCATAGCCGCGCAGGTCGGTGGCGATGACGGTGAAGCGGTCGGCCAGGGCCGTCGCCACCTTGTGCCAGATCAGATGGCTCTGCGGATGCCCGTGCAGCAACAGCAGGGGCGGCCCCGAGCCGCCGCGCACCCCGGCGATGCCGACCTCGCCAAGCTGCATGCGGAAAGGCTCGAAATTGGGAAACAGCAGGGCGCTGGCATCGTTCTGCATTTGGGGTCTCCTCGCAATGTCCGGACATAGGGCCGGTGCGCGGCGCCCGTGCCTGCCCGCGCGCCTCCCGTGCCGCCTGCTGGCGATGATAGACGCAAACAGAGGCAACGCAGGCGGGCGGCGGCGCGCTCGCCGGCAAAGGCGTAAAGTGGCACCGAGCGGCGCCGGGTGGCATGGAATTGACGCAACTGAATTGCATCACCCGGGGCGCTATGGTTAAATCCGCTCATGAGCAGCAGCCCCTCCCCCACCCAGGACATGCCTTCCATCGCCATGACACACGCGCCCGGCACCCTGGACGCCGCCCACGAGCGCCTGCGCGAGCTGGGCGCCCGAGTGACCCAGCCGCGCCTTGGCATCCTGGCCTGTCTGATGGAAAGCCATGAACCGCTGACCCACCAGGCCGTGATCGACCGCATGCCGGCCGATGGCGAGGCGATCGACCGCGTGACCGTCTACCGCGTGCTCGACTGGCTGGTCGAGCACGGCCTGGCCCAGAAGCGGGCCGGCCCCGACCGCGTATTCCGCTTCAGCCTGGTCGAGCACGAGGCGGCCCGCGCGCAAGCCCACCGGCAGCACAGCCACTTCCATTGCAACCGTTGCGACCGCACCTTCTGCCTGGACGGCGTCAGCGCGCCGGCGCAGGCCGCGCCCAAGGTGCCGAGCGGCTTTGCCGTGGAACATGTAGAGCTCACCGTCACCGGAATTTGCGCCGAATGCGGCGCACGCACGCATGGCCAGCACGGTTGAGCGGCAGGACCGCTCGCCCGCCCCGCACAAGAACGAACAAGTTACCCAGACCAGACTTACCCCGCACGCGACAGGCCAAGCGGCATCCCTTCCCGGAGAACGACAATGTCCAAACTGACCCCGGTCACGATCCTGACCGGCTTCCTTGGCAGCGGCAAGACCACCCTGCTCAAGCGCATCCTGAACGAGCAGCACGGCATGAAGATCGCCGTGATCGAGAACGAGTTCGGCGAAGAAAACATCGACAGCGAGATCCTGGTGCAGGATGGCCGCGAGCAGATCGTGCAGATGAGCAACGGCTGCATCTGCTGCACCATCCGCGGCGACCTGGTGGCGGCGCTGTCCCAGCTGATGACCCGGCGCGACGCCGGCGAGATCGATTTCGACCGGGTGGTGATCGAGACCACCGGCGTGGCCAATCCCGGCCCGGTGGCCCAGACCTTCTTCATGGACGATGAGATCGCCCAGCGCTACCTGCTGGACGCGGTGATCACCCTGGTGGACGCCAAGCACGCCAACCAGCAACTCGACAAGCAGGAAGAGGCCCAGCGCCAGGTTGGCTTTGCCGACGCGATTTTCATCACCAAGGCCGAGCTGGTGGCGCAAGACGACATCGCCGACCTGCGCCACCGCCTGTTGCACATGAACCCGCGCGCGCCCGTGCGCACGGCACATTTCGGCGAAGCCCCGATCGACACGATTTTCGACCTGCGCGGCTTCAACCTGAACGAAAAGCTGGAAATCGACCCGGATTTCCTGCGCGCCGAGGCCGAAGAACACGATCACGATCACGGCCACGGACATGACCACGCCCACGGCGAGCATTGCGCCGACGACTGCGGCCATGACCACCACGACCACGGGCATAAGCACGACCACCACCACCATCGCCACCACACCGACCGCATCGGTTCCTTTGTCTTCCGCAGCGAAAAACCCTTCAACTACACCAAGCTGGAGGAGTTCCTGTCCGGCATCCTGTCGGTCTACGGGGAAAAACTGCTGCGCTACAAGGGCGTGCTTTATATGGATGCGGTGGACCGCAAAGTGGTGTTCCAGGGCGTGCACCAGCTGATGGGCAGCGATATCGGCGCCAAATGGGGAGAGGAACTCCCCGGCACCAAGATGGTCTTCATCGGCGTGGACCTGCCCAAGGACGCCATCCTGAAGGGCCTGGCCACCTGCCTGGCCTGAGCCCGCCAGGCGCCCGCCGCCCGCCCGGCCATGCCCTCCCACGGGAGGGTGGGCTGGGATATCAGGGAAAACTCCCCGCTTTTCTCCCATATCTCCAAATTTTTTGTTCAAGTACAATAGTCTGGATTTAGTGCGGGTAACGTAGCCTTTTGCCTTCAGTCTTTAGTCTTCTGGCCATGGGACCCGCAATGCAGGGCGGCGGTCGTCGTCAGCATGAGGCGGGCTGCCGGCAGGTGCGGTCGCAGTGCTTTATGCGGAGACCGCCCTCCGCTTGGGGCACCCGTCACGCGCCGTCATCGATCGACGCGAGAGAGAGGTGTCCCATGGTAGCCGCAACGAAACCGAAAGAAAGCCGCAGCAAAGGCAATAGCGCTGCGGCCGAGACGCTGAAGGCGCAGTCCATGGAGGCTGCGCCTGCTCCCCGCGGCAGTACGGCGCACGCCGGTGCGGGCGAGGCCAAGGGAGGCACGCAAAGCAGCAAGACTGCAGCCAGCCAGAGCGAAACGTCCGCGCCGCGCAAGCGGCCGGACACTGCACCCGAGCGGACCAAGACGCCGCCGGTCGCACCAACAAGAGAATCAGCAGCAACCATGAGCAGCAATAAACTTCTGTCTGAAGCTGAAATCCTGAAGATGGGCGACAAGGATTACATGAACGAGGCGCAGCTCGCCTTCTTCAAACATCGCCTTGAGCAGCTGCGCGACGATATCCTGAAGAACGCCGATCAGACCACCGAGCATCTGCGCGAAACCGTCATCGTGCCGGATCCGGCCGACCGCGCCACCATCGAGGAAGAGCACGCGCTGGAACTGCGCACGCGCGACCGCGAGCGCAAGCTGCTCAAGAAGGTGGAGCAATCGCTGGCCCGCATCGAATCCGGCGACTACGGCTGGTGCGAGGAAACCGGCGAGCCGATCGGCGTGCCGCGCCTGCTGGCGCGCCCCACCGCCACGCTCTCGCTGGAAGCCCAGCAGCGCCGCGAACTGCGCCAGAAGCTGTTCGGCGACTGATTCCGGGTCTGCCCCATTGCAAAACGGCCCGGTTCTCCGGGCCGTTTTGCTTGGGCGCCACGTCCCCTCGCGGCCTTTCGCCTTTGTGGTGTCGCAGCCACGGGCCTATCATTAGGAGCGGCAGGATCCTCGCGGCCGACGCCGCCCCGAATTCCGTGCTTTTCCGTCCCCTTTCTGATACAGTCGCAACTTTGTTGCAATAACGCGTGCCGCCCTGCCCCGGCGCGCCTCGATGCCATGGCCGATCGCCTGCCCGTCACCGTGCTGTCCGGATTCCTCGGTGCCGGCAAGACCACCCTGCTCAATCATGTACTGGCCAACCGCGAAGGCAAGCGGGTGGCTGTGATCGTCAACGACCTGGCCGACGTCAATATCGATGCCCGGCTGCTTGGCGACGGCATGCTGGCGCAGGCCGGCGAGCGCCTGATCGAGCTGACCAATGGCTGCATCTGCTGCACCCTGCGCGAGGACCTGCTGACCGAGATCGGCAAGCTGGCGCGCGAGGGCCGCTTCGATTACCTGCTGGTCGAATCGACCGGCGTGGCCGAGCCGCTGCCCATCGCCGAAACCTTCACCTTCGAGGACGAGCACGGTGTGACGCTGGACAGCATCGCCCGCCTCGACACCATGGTGACGGTGGTCGACGCCGCGCACTTCCTGCAGGATTTCAACGAAGCCGACTTTCTCCAGGACCGTGGCCAGGCCCGCGACGAGGACGACGACCGCACGGTGGTCGACCTGCTGATCGAGCAGGTGGAGTTCTGCGACGTGATCGTGCTCAACAAGCTCGACCTCGTCAGCGAGAGCGAGCGCGCGCGCCTGGCCGGCATCCTGCATTCGCTCAACCCGCGCGCCGCCATCGTGCCGGCCAGCTTCGGCAAGGTGCCGCTGGACAGCATTCTGGACACCGGCCGCTTCGACTTCGACGCCGCCGCCGCCGCACCGGGCTGGCTGGCCGAACTGCGCGGCGAGCACGTGCCGGAGAGCGAGGCCTACGGCATCGGCAGCTTTGTCTACCGCCGCCGCCGCCCCTTCCATCCGCAGCGCTTTGCCGACCTGATCCACACCGAGTGGTTGCGCGAGCATGGCAACGTGCTGCGCTCCAAGGGTTTCTTCTGGCTGGCCACGCGCATGCACGCGGCCGGCACCTGGGGCCAGGCCGGCGGCGTGTGCCGCCATGGCGGCGCGGGCGCCTGGTGGGCCGCGCTGGACCCGGCCGAATGGCCGGACGACGAAGCGGCCCGCGCCGAGCTGGACGCCGACATGACGGTGGACGGCAAGCCCGCCCCCTATGGCGACCGCCGCCAGGAACTGGTGCTGATCGGCCAGGATCTCGACCGCCCCGCGCTCGAAGCGCTGCTCGATGCCTGCCTGCTGACCGATGCGGAAATGGCCACCGGCCCCGACGCCTGGGCGCACTACCCCGACCCGTTCCCGAGCTGGGACGACGGCCTGGAGGGCGAGGACGATCACGAGCACGGCGACGACTCCGCTTGCGATGACCACGGGCACGGCCACGACCATGGCGAACATGGGCACTGATGCCCTGACGCTCTGGCAACGCCTGCAGCACCGCAGCACCCGCGGCCTCGGCTTGGGGCGGGTGCTGTGGCTGGTGCTGTGCCTGCTGCTGACCCAGCATGCCGGGATGACCCACCGCGTCCAGCACGGCGGGCTGCTCAGCGCGCTAACGCAGGCGAGCGCCAGTGACGGCGAGCGTGGCGTTGAGGCTGGCGAAGACACCATCACGGTTTCCGGCACCGGCACGATCGGGGTCAGCGAGACGGATCCCGGCCAGCCTCCTGCGCTCAGGCTGGCGGGCCATTCCTGCGTGCTGTTCGATGGCGCCACCGTGGCCGCCTGCCATTGCGGCACGCCGGCCATGCCGGCGCTCACGCACCTGCAATCGCCGGTTCGGTTCAGCGTAGGCTGGCGCCGGCCCTACCTGCAGCATCCCCAGCCCTTCCGCTCGCGCGCTCCCCCGGCCGTTCACGCCTACGCCTGAACTCCGGGCGCCGGCATGCTTGCCGCCGCCCGCCGCCTGACGCATCGCGCCACGCTCCCGAATCGCCCTGCCCGCCGCCGCCCCGCGCATTTCGCGCCGGGCGGCGCGGCTGGCATTCGCTTGCCCGCGCCAAGCGTTCGATCACATCCAGGAACAACGCGAGTCATGTCTTTCCGTATCCAGCAAGAAAACCGCCCGCGGCGCACGCCGCTCGCCGCCATCGCGGCCCTGATCGCCTCCGCCTCCGCTGGCACCGGCGCCTTCGCGCAAAGCGCCCCCGCCGCCCCTGCCAGCGCAGCCACGCCGGCGCCCTCGTCCACCCTGCGCGAGGTGGTGGTCACCGCCAACCCGCTGGGCAGCGAACTCACCGACCTGGTGGCGCCGGTCTCCTCCCTCGGCGGCGATGCGCTCACGGTGCGCCAGGGCAGCACGCTGGGTGACACCCTGGACAAGCTGCCGGGCGTGTCCTCCAGCTACTTCGGCCCCAATTCCAACCGCCCGATCATCCGTGGCCTGGACGGCGACCGCATCAAGGTGCTGCAAAACGGCGGCAGCGCCATCGACGCTTCCACCCTCTCCAACGACCACGCCGTGGCGCTCGACCCGCTGGTGGCCGAGCGCATCGAAGTGGTGCGCGGCCCGGCCGCGCTGATGTATGGCGGCAATGCCATCGGTGGTGTGGTCAACGTGATCGACAACCGCATTCCCAGGGAGCCGATCCAGGGCATAGGTGGCGCGGTCGAAGCCAGCGGCACCGCTGGCGGCGACGTCGCCCGCAACACCAGTGGCATGCTGGAGGCCGGCAACGGCCGGTTCGCCATCCACGCCGATGCATTCGTGCGCAAGACCAGCGACCTGCACATTCCGGGCTACGCCCGCAGCGCCGCCCTGCGCAACAGCCAGCCGCTCCCGGACGGCGAAAGCGAGGCCTACGGGCGCCTGCCCAACACCAGCTCGCAGCAGCAAGGCGGCTCGCTGGGCGGCGCCTACACCTGGGCCGACGGCTTCGTCGGCGCCAACTACAGCGAATACCACAACGAGTACGGCACTCCGGCCGAGGACACCGTCCGCCTGCAGATGCGCCAGCAGCGCTTCGCGCTCGAAGGCGAAGCGCGCAACCTGACCGGCAATACCGGCGGCTTTATCGAATCGGTCAAGGGCAAGTTCAGCTATACCGACTACGAGCACAAGGAGATCGACTCCGGCCAGACCGGCACCCTCTTCAAGAACAACGGCTGGGACACGCGCTTCGAGGCCAGGCACGCGCGCATCGGCAATATGACGGGCGTGATCGGCACCCAGTTCAGCTCGACCCGCTTCTCGGCGCTCGGCGAGGAGGCCTTCGTGCCGACCACCGATACCGACAATGCCGCGCTGTTCATCTTCGAGGAAATGCCGCTGACCACCAGCGGCGACCTCAAGCTGAACCTGGGCGGCCGCGTGGACCACACCAGCCTGAAGACATACGCCAACGGCAACGACCGCTTCGCCGACGCCAGCCGCAGCTTCAACGCCGGCAGCGCCTCGGCCGGCCTGCTCTACAAGCTGGCGCCGGCCTGGTCGCTGACCAGCAACGTGGCCTATACGGAGCGGGCCCCGACCTTCTACGAGCTGTATGCCAACGGCCCCCACGTGGCCACCGGCACATGGGAGCAAGGCGACCCGAACGCCGCCAAGGAACGCGCGACCTCGCTGGACCTGGGCGTGCGCTTCAAATCCGGCCAGCACAGCGCCAGCATCGCCGGTTACTACAGCCGCTTCTCGAACTACCTGGCGCTCACCAACACCGGCACCGCGCGCGACGCGGAGGGCGACTTCGTGACACCGGGCAGCGCCGGCGCGCTGCCGGTGATGCAGTACATGGGCGTGCCCGCCACGCTGTACGGCTTCGAGGCCGAAGGCAAGGCGCGCGTGGCGCAGAAGCTGCTGACCGGCAGCGACACGCTGGACCTGGAAGCCCGCGCCGACTACGTGCGCGGAGAAAACCGCAACACCGGCGAGCCGCTGCCGCGCCTCTCGCCGCTGCGCCTTGGCAGTGCGCTGGTCTACGGCGCCGGGCCCTGGGGCGCGCGTGCCGAGCTGACCTACGCGGCCCGGCAAACCCGCGTGCCTGCCAATGACACGCCCACCGCCGCCTACACGCTGCTCGGCGCGTCCGTCACCTACAAGTTCAAGGTGGCAGGCACCCAGACCCTGGTCTACCTGCGCGGCGACAACCTGACCAACCAGGACGCCCGCATCGCCACCTCGATCCTGCGGGAGATCGCGCCGCTGCCAGGGCGCAGCGTCAAGCTGGGCTTGCGCACGACGTTCTGAGCGCAGCGCGGGCCGCCTTCGGCCCGCGCCTCGGGCAGGGCAGAAAACCGGCGAAGCGGCACGTCCGCTGTGCATGGCCGCCTCGCCCCGCTGCATCCGGTGCTGCGGGTCTGCCCGCCTTGACATGGTTGTGCGCACGTCCCGACAATGCTTGCACCGCATCTTGCGCAGCTTGCCTGACAGGGACCCATCGATGACCATCATCCGCCGCGCCCTTGGCGCCGCAGCGCTTGCCACAAGCCTTGCCTGCGCCGCCCTCTCGCCGACCGCCTTTGCCGCAAGCCTCACCATCGGCCTGTCCGGGGACATCACTTCGCTGGACCCGCACTATCACAACGTCACGCCCAACGCGAACGTGGCCGAGCATATGTTCGAGGCCCTGATCGCCAAGGACGAGAAGATGCGCTTCAAGCCAGCACTGGCGCTATCGTGGAAGGCGGTCAACGACACCACCTGGGAGATCAGGCTGCGCCCCGGCGTGAAGTTCCACGACGGCAGCGAGTTCACGTCCGCCGACGTGGTCTACTCGCTGAACCGGCCCGCCACGGTCAAGAACAGCCCGTCGCCGTACACCATCTACACCAAGGGCTTCAAGGACATTACCGCGGTCGACACGCTGACCGTGCGCATCACCACCAACGGCCCCTACCCACTGGTGCCGAATGACCTGTCCACCATCTATATGGTGTCGAAGACGGTCGCCGAGCACGCCACCAGCGAAGACTTCAACAGCGGCCGCGCAATGGTCGGCACCGGCCCCTACAAATTCGCCGGTTTCCGCAAGGGCGACCGCGTCGAACTGACCCGCAACGAAGGCTACTGGGGCAACAAGCCAGAGTGGGACACGGTGTCGCTGCGCATCCTGACCAATGACGCGCCGCGCGTCGCGGCGCTGCTCGCCGGCGACGTGCAGGTCATCGAGAACGTACCCACCTCGGACATCCGCAAGCTCTCGGTGGATCCCGCCGTGAGCGTGTTCAAGGTGCCCACCTTCCGCATGATGTACCTGCACCTGGACACCAACCGCGACGTCACCCCCTTCGTCACCGACAAGGCCGGCAAGCCACTGGCCAGGAACCCGCTCAAGGACCCGCGCGTACGCGCCGCGATCTCGCACGCCATCTCGCGCCAGGCCATTGTCGACCGCGTCATGGAAGGCGCCGCCGCGCCTACGGGGCAACTGGTCAACTCCACCCTCTTTGGCTATGTGCCGGGCCTCAAGCCCGATACCTTCGACGCGGCCGGCGCCAGGAAGCTACTGGCCGAGGCCGGCTACCCCGACGGCTTCCAGATCACGCTGCATGCGCCGAACAACCGCTACGTCAACGACGAACAGGTCGCGCAGGCCATCGCCTCCATGCTGTCGCGCATCGGCATCCAGACGCGGGTTGAGGCCATGCCGTCGGCGACCTTTTTCACACGCGCGAACAAGCTGGAGTTCTCCTTCCTGCTGGCCGGATGGGGCGCGGATACGGGAGAAGCGGGATCGTCGCTGAAGTCGCTGCTGGCCACCTATGATCCGGCCAAGGGATGGGGCGCCTCCAATCGCGGGCGCTACAGCAATCCGGCGCTGGATGCCAGGCTGACCACCGCGCTGACCACGATCGACGATCACGCGCGCGAGAAATTGCTGCAGGAGGCTACGGAAATCGGGATCAAGGACTACGGGGTGATTCCGCTTTATTTCCAGATCAATGTCTGGGCCGCGAAGAAGGGGTACAAGGTGACGCCGCGGCAGGATGAGCGCACTTACGCGTTTGCGATTACCAAGGGCTGATGGCGTGTTCGATGGCCTGGCACAGGCAGCTTCCCTTCATTTCGCCCCCTTGTCCCCACCCCGCCCAGGCTGCGCGGCCTGCCCGGCATTGCGGTACCACGGCGGCACCAGCGAATACATCGCCGCCGAGCACGGCACGCCATGCAGTACCAGCCGGTTGCGCGCGATGCATTCGAATTGCGCGCCGATCTTCTCCGCCACGGCGCGGCTGATCATATTGTGTTCCGCGGCGACCACCTCCAGCCGCGTCAACCCGAGCCGGTGGAATCCATAGCAGGCCATCAGTTCCGCCGCGCGCGCCCCCAGTCCCTGCCGTTGCCGGCTCTGTCGGATCCAGTAGCCGAGGTTGCCAAAGTTGTAGTCGCGGTTGATCTGGTTGATGGAGACGCCGCCATACAGCTCCCTGCCGTCCGGCGCAAACACGCCGATGTCATAGGCTTCGCCGATGCCCATGCTCTCCGTGCACATATCGACCCAGTTTTCGGCATCGCGCACGCTGTAGCCCGCATGGCACCATGGCAGCCACTTGCCCACGGTGTCGAGCGATTCATTCACGGCCGCCACGAACTGCGGCACATCGGTATAGCGAAAGGGGCGAAGGAGGAGACCTTGGCCGTGGAGGGCTTGCATGGTGCGTCCTTGCGATCGGTCAGCGGCGGCGCTTGCCGGCGGATGCTGTTGGCAGCGTACCCGGGTCCACCTGCTTCCCAGTGTAGCAATCCGCCGGCCTTATCTGGCCTTCCTGGCTTCGCCGATCAGCAGCCGGGCCTGCACGCGCGCATGCAGCAGCGCCATGTCGGCATGGCGCAGGCACGGGTGGCGGCTCAATGTGGCCATCACCTTGCCTGACTGCTGTGCCGAAGCGATGCCGGCCTCGGCTGCGGTGCGGTCGATCAGCGCGTCGAGCTCCGGCTCCGACAGCGGGCTGGCGATGCGGGTGGCCAGGCTCAGCGCGGTGTCGTCGAAGCCGGCGCCGTCGTCGAAATGGATGCGGCCTTCGAGCATCATGGGCAGGCCCTGTGGATCGAGCTCGCCGAAACGCAGCTCGCTGACATCGACCGCATGGTGGCGGCCTTCCACATGGATCGTGCCGTCGATATAGCCAGGCTCCGGGCTGAGCGGAAAGCGCAGGCGCTTGCCCGCCAGTTGCGCCAGGCTTTGCGACGGCAGGCTGACGCCGTCGAGACGGATCGCGGTACGCACCGATGCGCCACTGAGCACGAAGGGCGCCAGCTCGATCTGCAGGTCGGCCCCATGCGCGTGGATGGCCGAGGGCGAGAGATGCGCGACCAGCGGCCGGAGCAGTGCGACGGGAAAGGCAGGCATGGTCGATCCTCGCGATGGGTCGGGGTGCGGCGGCACCGCTTAGTCCCGGTTGTACACCTCGTTGCCATCCAGCGCCAGCGCACCGCCGGCAGCGAGAGAAGCCAGCGCGCGATCGAGGACCTGCGCCATCTCCTGCCCGGCCAGAAAGCGCGTTTGAATGCGTTGCATCAGCGGCGCCTGCTTCATCCACGCCAGCAGCGCTTCGCGCGGCATGCGTTGCTGCTCCAGCAGCTTGAATTTCACCAGCACCTTGATCGCGTGCGCGGCATTGCGCCCGGCATCGCCGCTCAGGTAGGCCAGGCGCGCGCCGGCGATATCGAGCGCCGCGGCGACGTTGGTGAACGGCCGCCCATGGCCGGGTATCACCACGCGCACGTCGAGCGTGGCGATGCGCGCCAGTACGGCCGCCTGCTCGGCGAAACCGCTCTCGCCTTCGAGTTCCGGGAAAATCACGCCGAAGCCGTTTTCCCATAGCGCATCACCGGAAATCAGGATGCCTTCCTGCGGCGCGAACAACATCACTGCATGGGGATCGTGGCCGGGCGCGGCCACCACCTGCCAGTCGATCCCGCCCAGACGCAGGTCATCACCGTCCTGCACCACGCCGTCGAAGCCGAAGCGATCGCATTGCTGGCCGGTGTCGCGGTAGCTGAGCGCGTCTACATCCCACGCGCGCACGGCGTCCGCCTCCGCGGCGGGGATCAGCGTGCGCGGTTGCCAGCGCGCCTGCAGCGCGGCGTTGCCGCCGCAGTGGTCGGAGTGCAGATGCGTGTTCACGAGGCGCCGCAGCGGCCGCCCACCGAGGCCGGCCTCGACCAGCGCCAGCGTCTGCGGCGCATGCGTGACATAGCCGGAGTCGACCAGCGCAGTGTCGTCGCCGTCGACAAAGAGGATGTTGTTGGCCGATAGCCAGCCGCGCTCGAAGATGCGCATGGTGGACGGCAGGGGGGGAGGCATGAAAGTGGCTGGCATCGGGGGCTATGGCTGATCAGCGGCCGGCGGACGAGGTCGGCGCATCGGCGCGCCCCGCTCCCACCGGCAAGGCAGCGGCGGCACGAAACGCGCCGGAGGCAAAAAAGGGATCCTGGTCCAGCCGCGCCGCCAGCATGTCGAGCGCATCCAGGCCCCAGAACACCTGGCCCTGGGCATCGCCCGGCAGCACGGCGGTGGGCACGCCGAACACGCCATGCGCGACGGCTTCGTCACCATGCTCGCGCAGGCGCGCCTTGACCGCATCCTGCGCCAGCGCAGCGGTGGGTACGCCCAGCAACGCGCACAGCGCATCGAATTCCGCCTGCTGTTGCGGCACATGGCCTTGCTGCCAGACAAAGCGGAAGACCTGCGCCAGCGTCGCGCGCGTGAGCCGGCCTTCGATCTCCAGCGCTACCGCCAGGCGCAACAAGGGCAGCGGGTTGAAAGGATGCACGGCGGGCATGGCGAGCCTGATGCCGTCCCGGTGCGCGATCCAGGCAACATGCTCGAAGGTGAAGCGGCGCTTGGGCGCGATCTCGGCCGGGCCGACATTGCCCCAGTGGCGCAGCAGCCCGGCAAACAGCAGTGGCACGTAGCGCACCGTGACATCGGCCGGCAAGGCCCGGGGCAGCCGTTCGAACGCAAGGTAGGCAAACGGCGAGATCGGGTCGAAGTACCAGTCGATGGCGGTGGTCATGGCCGGATCACTCCGTGTTGCCTGCAGGGGACGCCGACGCCATCATGACGCCGCCCTTGTGACGAGCTCTGCAGCGCGCGGCGGCAAGAGCAGCCAGATCCTGCGCCGCTCGGCCTCGTCGCTGCCGGACCATGCGGCAATCTCGTCGATGGTGCGCAGGCAGCCTTCGCAATAGCCGCTGGCGGCATCCATGCGGCACACATTGCGGCAGGGCGAAGGCACGGGCTCCGCGCGCTGGGCGGCTTGCGCGCCGCGCGTGAGTTCGGCGAGCAGGCGGGTGGCTTGCGACATCGCCTCAGCCCTCGTGCCGGATGCCGTGCGTGCCGCATGTGCCGTGTGTACGTGGCGGCTTCATGCGGACTCGCGCTGCGCCACGTCGGCCACGTCGGCCCCGGTCATGCGCTGCAGTTCTTGCGGCGTGAGGTTGAACACCGCGTGCGGATGGCCGGCGGCGGCCCACAGGCTGTCGTAGCGGAACAGGTCGCTGTCGAGCAGCATCACCGGAGCGACCGCATGGCCGATCGGGCAGACGCCGCCAATGGCGTAGCCGGTCTTCTCGCGTACGAACCTGGCGTCGGCCTTGCCAAGCGGGCCCACCACCGCGGCGACCTTGGCTTCGTCGACGCGGTTGCTGCCGCTGGCGATCACCAGCACCGGCGCGTCGTCGGCCACGCGGCGAAAGATGATGGACTTGGCGATCTCGGCCACCGAGCAGCCGAGGCCAGCCGCGGCTTCGGCCGAGGTCTTGCCGGTGGCGGGCAGCATGACCACGGGCTTGTCGTGGCCCAGGCCGGCCAGCAGGCCGGCCACACGCTGCGCCGCCTCAGGCAACGCGGCGGTGCCGTGGGCTTTGTCGGGAGAGCTGCTGATCATATCGATACGTGCGAATGGCAGGGTCTTACACGCAGGCAGGCGCGGCGTCGGCCGCGGCGCCCCACTTCGTCAGCAGCGCGCGTCCCACGCGCGAGCTGTTCGGGCGGCCGATCGACTGCGAGATAAAGTCTCCCGCGCGTACCACCTGCTCCAGGTCGATGCCGGTGTGGATGCCCATGCCGTGCAGCATGTACAGCACGTCCTCGGTGGCGACGTTGCCGGTGGCGCCCTTGGCGTAAGGGCAGCCGCCGAGGCCGGCCACCGAAGCGTGGAAGATCGAGATGCCGACCTGCAGGCTGGCCAGGATGTTGGACAGCGCCTGGCCGTAGGTATCGTGGAAATGGCCGGAGAGGCGGTCGATGGGGAATTCGGCGGCCACCGCGTGCATCACCTCCTGCACCCGGCCCGGCGTGCCCACGCCGATGGTGTCGGCGATGTCGATCTCGTCGCAGCCGAGATCGCGCATGCGGCGCACCACGTCCACCACCGCGTGCACCGGCACTTCGCCCTGGTACGGGCAGCCAAGCGCGCAGGAAACACTGGCGCGCAGGCGCAGGCCCTTCTCCTTGGCGGCGGCGGCCACGGGCTCGAAACGCGCGATGGATTCGGCGATGGAGCAGTTGATGTTCTTTTGCGAGAAGGCCTCGCTGGCGGCGCCGAAGATCACGACCTCGTCCGCGGAAGCGGCCACCGCGCCTTCGAAGCCCTTCATATTGGGCGTGAGCACCGAGTACAAGGTGCCCGGCCTGCGCTGGATGCGCGCCATGACTTCGGCACCGTCGGCCATCGCCGGCACCCATTTGGGCGAGACGAAGGAAGCCGCTTCGATATTGACGAAACCGGCGTCGCTCAGGCGGTTGATGAGATCGACCTTGACTTCGGTCGGCACCAAGGCCTTTTCGTTCTGCAGGCCATCGCGCGGGCCGACTTCGACGACTTTCACATAGTGGGGCAGGTTCACGATATCTCCTCGTTCTGGGTAGCCGCGCCGGCGCGGCCTATCCGGTCCGGGACACGGGGGGCGCTGCGCCCCGGTGCCCGGTTTGATCAATAACCGCGGTGCAGGTCGACCACGCCGGCGATCGGCTGGCCCGCGCCCAGCGCGCGGATCTTGCCCGCGATCTGGGCGATGCTGTCTTCGCGCAAGGTCAGCGCCGCGATATGCGGCGTGATGGTGATGCGCGGCTCGGCCCAGAAGGGATGGTCGGCAGGCAGCGGCTCGGTGCGGAACACGTCGAGCATGGCGCCGGCAACCTGGCCGGACTGCACCGCGGCCAGCAGGTCTTCCTCGACCAGGTGCGGCCCGCGCGCCACGTTGATCAGGTAGGCGCCCTTGGCAAGCTTGCCCAGCAGGCCGGCATCGAGGATGTTCTCGGTTTCCGGCGTGAGCGGCAAGACATTGACCAGCACGCGCAAACCGCCCAGGAAGCCAGCCTGCCCAGCCTCGCCGGCAAAGCCCTGCACGCCTTCGACCTCGCGCGCCGTGCGGCTCCAGCCGCGCACCGGGAATCCCAAACCGGCCAGCGCCTTCGCGATCTGCGCCCCCAGCGTGCCCACTCCCATCACGCCGACGGTGAAATCGGCGCGGCGATGCGGCTTGAGGAAACGCCAGGTGCCGGCCTGCTGGGCCAGCGCATATTCGTCCAGGCGGCGGAAGTAGCGCAGTACCGCGTGCGTCACGTAGTCGATCATCTGCGCAGCCATGCCGRCATCGTCCAGGCGCACGATGGGCACGCCGGCCGGCAGCGCGTTCGCGTCGGTGTCGCGCAGGCTCAGGATGCCATCCACGCCGGCGCCGAGATTGAAGACGGCCTTCAGGTCGGTACGCCCGCGCAACATCTCCAGCGGCGGGCGCCAGACCACCGCGTAGTCCACCTGCTGGTTCCTGCTGTCCTCCCAGGTCAGGCATTGCGCCTCGGGCAGGGCTTCGGCAAAACCGTCGATCCAGGGCTGGTAGCGGCCGTCCGGTACGTACAACTGCAACTTCATCTCATCTCCACTCTGGCATTCTTACTCGTCTATTTTCGCAGAGGACGGGCGCTGCCCGCGGATTTCTTGCGGCGGCGCCCCCGCACGGGCAGCAGTTCGGCCGCTGCCGGCCTGGATGAAGTGTAACCGGGCGCCCTTCCCTTGCGCGGCATGCGCGAGCGGGTCGATCCGGGAAGGCGCCAACAGGCGGTGGCCGCTGCAAGGAACAAAGGTATCACCTTCCGCATGGACCTGCCCGGGGGCGCGACGGGTGCCGAGATCGGCACGGCATGGGCGCCGGATAACAGCGTCGCGCGCTTACCCTGCGTAGCCCTCGGTGCGAATATCGAGCCGGGCCAGCAGGGCGCGGTCACGGTCGGCCTGGGGGTTGGCGGTGGTCAGCAGCCGGTCGCCGTAGAAGATGGAATTGGCGCCGGCCATGAAACACAGCGCCTGCAGCGCATCGTCCATGGTTTCGCGCCCGGCGGACAGGCGCACCATGGCGCGCGGCATGGTGATGCGCGCCACCGCGATGGTGCGGACGAACTCGAACGGGTCGATCGGCGGCGTGTCGGCCAGCGGCGTGCCCTTGACCGCCACCAGGTTGTTGATGGGCACCGACTCCGGATACGGATCGAGGTTGGCGAGCTGCGCGATCAGCCCGGCGCGCGCTTCGCGCGATTCGCCCATGCCGACGATGCCGCCGCAGCACACGTTGATGCCCGCCTCGCGCACATGGCCGATGGTGTCCAGGCGGTCCTGGTAGGTGCGGGTGCCGATGATCTCGCCGTAGAACTCGGGTGAGGTATCGAGGTTGTGGTTGTAGTAATCCAGCCCGGCGTCCTTCAGGCGCTGTGCCTGCTCGGCCTCAAGCATGCCGAGCGTGACGCAGGTCTCCAGCCCCATGGCCTTGACCTCCTTCACCATCTCGATCACCGGCTCCAGGTGGCGGTCCTTGGGGCTGCGCCAGGCGGCGCCCATGCAGAAGCGGCCGGCGCCGCTGGCCTTGGCGGCGCGCGCGGCTTCCAGCACTTCATCGAGCGCCATCAGCTTGCCGGCCGTGACGCCCGCATCGTGGTGTGCGCTCTGCGGGCAGTAGCCGCAATCCTCTTCGCAGCCGCCCGTCTTGATCGACAGCAGCGTCGAGAGCTGCACAGCGTTGGCGTCGAAATGCTCGCGGTGCACCTGTTGTGCGCGGAACAGCAGGTCGTTGAACGGCAGCGCATACAGCGCGGCGACTTCGGCCACGGTCCAGTCGCCGGGCCTGGCGTCCGGCGCGGTCTCGGTGAAGCGGCGGGCGGTCTGGCGCAGGGCGTCGGCGGAAATGGTGGCGACGGTGTCGGGTGCGTGGGGAGTGGTCATATTCGTTCTCTGTTCCGGTAATGCTTGCTGTGTTATCGGTAATCTGGCTGGCGCGCGCTCAGGCGGCGACGCCCGTGGTGCCGGCATGGCAGGCGGCAATCAGCGGCGCCAGCGCGAGCTGTCCGGCGGCATCGGCCGGCGCGACCTGCCACGGCAGCGTGCCGAGGTGCGGAGCACCCAGCGCAGCGCGCAGCGTGTCGATGTTCTCGTCGGCGAGGTCCATGGCCGGGTCGATACGGTTGGCGATCCAGCCGGCCAGGTGCAGGCCGCGCGCGCGTATGGCTTCTGCGGTGAGCAGCGCATGGCTGATGCAGCCCAGGCGGATGCCCACCACCAGCAGCACCGGCAGGCCGAGCATCACGGCAAGGTCGGCGGTGTCCCAGCCCCCCTCTTCCCGCGGCGCCCCGTCGAGCGGCACGCGAAAGCCGCCGACGCCTTCCACCACCACCGCATCGGCCTGCGCCTGCAGCGCGGCAAAGGCGGTACGAATCGGCTCACGCGTGATGCGCGCGCCTTCGATGGCGGCAGCGAGGTGCGGCGAGGCCGGCGTGCGCAACAGGAAGGGGCAGGTCAGCGCCTGCGGCACGGTCACCGCACTGGCGTCGCGCAGCTGCGCCACGTCATCGTTATGCCAATGGTCGCCGCGCCATTCGCTGCCGCTCGCTACCGGCTTCATGCCGACCGCGCCGTGGCCGGCGGCGCGCAGCGCATGCAGCAAGGTGGCGCTGGCGTGCGTCTTGCCGACGCCCGTGTCGGTGCCCGTGACGAAGCAGGCGATGGGTGCGCGCGCGCTCATGACGCCTCCGTGAGCGGCATCACGCTGCCCAGGCTGGCCAGCAAGCGCTCGACATCCGCCAGCGTGTGCGAGGCCGACAGCGTGATGCGCAGGCGCGCCGTGCCCATCGGCACGGTGGGCGGACGGATCGCGCCGACGCGGATGCCATCGGCCTCCAGCGCCGCGGACAGTGCCAGCGCGGCCATGTTGTCGCCCACGATCACGGGCTGGATCGCGGTGGCGCTCTCGCCCAGGCGCCAGCCCGCGGCGCGGGTCAGGTCGGCCAGCCCGGCGCGCAGCGCGCGGATCAGCGTGCCGAGGTGCGCGCGGCGTTGCCGCCCTTCGTCGCCGGCGATCAGCGCCAGGCTCGCGGACAAGGCGTGCGCCACCGCCGGCGGCGCGGCCGTGGTGTAGATGTATTGCCGCGCGGTATTGACCAGGTGCTCGATGATGGTCTCGTGCGCGGCCACGAAGGCGCCCGCCACGCCGGCGGCCTTGCCCAGGGTGCCGATGTAGATCAGGCGCGGCGAAGTCAGGCCAAGGTGCTCCAGCACGCCGCGGCCTTGTTCGCCCAGCACGCCGAATCCATGCGCGTCGTCGACGATGATCCACGCGTCATGCCGCTCGGCCAGCGTCAGCAGTTCGGTCAGCGGCGCGAGATCGCCGTCCATGCTGAACACGCTGTCCGTAACGATCAGCTTGAGCGGGCTGCTGCTGGCGCACAGCAGGCCATCCAGCTCGGCCACGTTGCGGTGGGCATACCGGCGGATTTCGGCGCGCGCCAGGCGGGCGCCGTCGATCAGCGAGGCGTGGTTGAGCTCTTCGCAGAACAGCGTGGCATCGGCGCTGCCCAGCGCGGTCAGCACCCCCATATTGGCCATATAGCCGGTGCAGAAGTACAGCGCGCGGGCATGCGGGATATGCGGCGCGAACCACTCAGCCAGTTCGCTCTCGAGCCGGTGGTGGGCCAGCGAATGCCCGCTCACCAGGTGGGATGCCCCGCTGCCCGCGCCGAACTGGTGTGCGCCCTCCGCCATCGCCGCGATCAGCGCGGGATGGTTGGCGAGGCCCAGGTAGTCGTTGCTGCAGAACGTCAGCAAGGAGTGCAATTCGTCGCCGCCGGCATCGCTCACCGCCTGGTGCGGGGCGCAGGCGGAGTACGCGGTGCGGCGGCGCCGCGTCAGTGCCTGTTGGTCGCGCTCGGCGGCAGCCAGGGTCAGGTGTTCAAGCAGCATGGCAATTCTCCGTGGGCGCGGCGGTGCTGCCGGCCAGTACCGTGTCGAGCGTGGCGTGTAGCTGGCCGGCCAGCCACTGCGCCATCTGCGCATCGAACACATAGGGCGGCATGACGTAGAGCGTGCGTCCGATCGGCCGGATCAGCACGCCGTGCGCACGCGCGGCATGATGGAAGCGCGCGGCGAATTCACCCGCGTTCGCGGCGTATGCCTCGCGCACGTCGGCGGCCCAGATCAGCCCGCGCTGTCGCACGTGCTCCAGCCGGGCATCGGCGGCCAGCCCTGCCATGGCTTGCGCGAGCCACTGCGCGCGCTGCCGGTTTTGCGCGACCACGTCTTGCCGGGCGAACAGGTCCAGCGTGGCCAGCGCCGCGCGGCAGGCGAGCGGGTTGCCGGTGTAGGAATGCGAGTGCAGGAAGCTGCGGGCGCGGTCCGGGTCCCGCTCGCCGGCAACGAAGGCCTGCTGGATGGCACTGCGGGACAGCACCAGGGAGAGCGGCAGGTAGCCGCCGCTGATGCCTTTGGACAGGCACAGGAAATCGGGCCACAGGTGCGCCGGCAGCGGTCCGCCGGATGCATCGCCGGCGCCGCGCGCCTGCTCCCAGGCGAAGAAGGTGCCGGTGCGGCCGCAGCCGACCGCGATCTCGTCGGCGATCAGGTGCACGCGGTAGCGGTCGCACAGCGCGCGCACGCCTTCCAGGTAGAGCGGATCGTGCATCGCCATGCCGGCGGCGCATTGCACCAGCGGTTCGATGATGAGCGCAGCGACCTGCCCGCCGCGCGCCTGCAGCAGCGCCTCCAGTTCGTCCAGCGCGCGCTGCGCCACCTGCGCCGCGCTCTCGCCCGGGGCGGCCTGGCGCGCGTCGGGCGACATCACCACGTGCGAGCGCATCAGCATCGGATCGTAGGCATCGCGGAAGATCGCCACGTCGGTCACCGCCAGCGCCCCCACGGTCTCGCCGTGGTAGCCGTGGCGCAGGCAGATGAATTCGCGCTTGCCACCCAGGCCGGCATTGCGCCAGTAGTGGAAGCTCATCTTCAGCGCGATCTCGACGGCGGAGGCGCCGTCGCTGGCATAGAACGCATGGCCGAGCGCGCCGCCGGTCAGTGCCGACAGCCGCTCGCCAAGCTCCACTGCCGGTGCATGCGTGCAGCCGGCCAGCATCACGTGCTCCAGCGTGTCGAGCTGCTCGCGCAGCGCGGCGTTGATATCGGGATTGGCGTGGCCGAACAGGTTGACCCACCAGGAACTGGTGGCGTCGAAATAACGCTGCCCGCCGGTGTCGTACAGCCAAGGGCCTTGGCCACGGGCGATGGCCAGCGGCGGCTCGCCGGCATCGGGCCGCAGCGGCGTGCACGGATGCCAGACGGCGCGCAGGCTGCGCTCGCCCAGCGTGAGCGGCGCGGCCGTCGCCGGGGATGCGGAATTGGACTGGTCTTCCAAGGAAACCCTCCTTTATTGACCGCGCGCTGGCCTGCCCGGCCGGGCTGAGCCCGGCGTGGCGGCACTTGCGTGCGGGTTGGGGAGAGTCATGGTAGGGAGCTACCAGGCAACTTGGCAAACAGCGCCGGATTTACACGTTGGCGGCGCGTTAAGCGAAAATACGCGGAGAAGGGCGCATCAGGCACGTATCCCCATGTCGCCATGCCCTTATCTTCACACCCGGTGCCGCCGGTGTTTGCCGCTATCGGGGGAAATCCGGGGCAAACCTGGGGTAAACCTTCCGCCAGTGCGCGCATTTCGACCTTCGCAGTCATGGCTGGGGATCGAAGGGAAGCCCGATCTCCTTGAAGAACCGCCCCACTTCCGGCAGCCAGATGGGCAAGCCGGCCCGGCTGCCGAACATCGTGTGCGAATCGCCCGCGAACGCGCCGAAGTCCACCATGTGCGTGTTCGCGGCAGCACCGTGCACCTGCGCCTTGTAGGCTTCAAACATCTTCGTGGGCAACGGCTGCGGCCAGTAGCTGTCGTTATCGCCGTACATCCACAGCGAGGGATAGTGCGCCTGCTTGCCATAGTCGCCAAACGCATCAACCAGGTTGAACTCCCAGCGGGCGCAGGATTCATCGCGCAGCCCGCCGGCGAAATTGACGACGCCGAGCACGCCCGGGTACGCAATGGTGCTGAAGGCCATGGTGGTCAGCCCGCCGTGCGACTGGCCAATGACGACGATGCGGGTCTTGTCGACATAGGGCTGCCTGACCATGTAGTCGAGCGTGGCGACCACGTCCTCGGCCTGCACCAGGCCGTTGCTTTCCACATTGCAGCCGCCGCCGATATAGGCGCCGCCGGACTTGGAAAAGCCCTGGCGCATCGGTATCGCCACCACGTAGCCGCGCTTGACGAATTCAGCGCTCTGGGCGAAATAGCGTGCGCGCGGCTGGAATGCCGGCTTGCCGGACGCCTTGCCATGATTGAGCACGATCAGGGGAAACGGGCCGTCGCCGGGTGGCTTGAAGACGGTGGTCTCCAGCTCCACCGAGAATATCGCGCCCGGCTTGGGGATCATCGTAATCTGCTCCGCCAGCGCCGGGGCCCGCGAAGGCGAAGAGGCGCCCTCTTGGGCACGCGCATGGCCGCCTGTCACGAATACCAGCGCCAAGGCCAGTCCAGCCGCGATCCGTCTCACCATTGCCTGCTCCCAGATTTGCCCGCCCGGTTCCAGCCGACCCGCCGCCCCGGCGCCCACCCGCTCAGCCGGCGCGTTTCGGCAGCGGATGGCCGGGCAGGAGCGTATAGGGATGCTGCCAGCCCGGCAGCGCGCGCAGCCGCTCGGTCCAGGCGTGGATGTGCGGATATTCCTTGCGCCAGTGCACGCCGATCTCGTCGTCGAAGAAGACGTAGCCCGCCAGCGAAAAATCGGCAATGGTAAGCCGCTCGCCAAGCACATGGGCGCGCCCCGACAAATGCGTGTTGAGCACGTTCCATGCGCCTTCGCAGCGCTGCCGCAGGAACTGCAGTACCGCCGGGTCCGGCGCCTTGGCGAAGGTGCGCAGAAAGCGGTAGGTCGCGGTATAGGAGCTGAACTTGTGGTTGTCGAACAGCAGCCAGCGCAGCACTTCGATGCGCTCGGCATCGTCGGCGGGGCCATAGGCGCCGAGCCGCTGCGCCAGCACGTCGAGGATGGCGCCTGATTGCGACAGCCGCCGGCCGTCGAACTCCAGCACCGGCGCCTCGCCCATCTCATTGATGGCGCGATACGCCGGCGTGTGCGTCTCGCCATTGAAGTAATCGACGAAGCGCGGCGTCCACAGCTTGCGGCCGCGCTGCACGCCGACGGTTTCCAGCAGCAGCGCCACCTTGTAGCTGTTGCCGGATTGCGCGAAGCCGTACAGCAGATAGTCGGCGCTCGATGCGGTACCTGTAGTGGCCTTCGATTCCGTCATGGTTTCTCCCCCAGCATTTCGCCATCCACATAAAGCCAGCGCGGCGCCTCTCCCGCGCCGCGCGCCTCGCGTACGAAGCGGCTGCGCTCGTGCAGCCGCCAGGCGCGCCCGCCCACCTTGTAGCGCGCCACGAACTCCACCTCGGCGTGCGTCTCGTCCTGCTGCGCGTGCGCCTTGACCGCCAGCCCGAGCCAGCGCGTGCCGGTGTCGGGCGCGAGGTCAGCCGGGCAGGTGGACGGATGCCAGGTATGGCGCAGCCAGTCCACGTCGCCCAGCACATAGGCGCTATAGCGCGAGCGCATCAGCTGCTCGGCGTTGCCCGGCAACGCCTCGCCGCGATGGAAGCGCCCGCAGCAGGTGGCATAGTCCCCGCCGCCGCAGGGACAGCCGCCGGTGCCGGCGCCGGACGCGCGCGCCTTCATCCGATCAGCCCCGGCAACTCGCGCATA
Organism: Cupriavidus sp. 01T418; assembly: GCF_056398885.1. Lineage (NCBI taxonomy): Bacteria > Pseudomonadati > Pseudomonadota > Betaproteobacteria > Burkholderiales > Burkholderiaceae > Cupriavidus > Cupriavidus sp. 01T418. Next base: position 93,517 of record NZ_JBFTQG010000003.1, on the reverse strand, counting down.
TCGGTAAAGATGGTGCCGGCACCGGCCGCCACCAGCGTTTCGGCGGCATTGCGCGCGGCGTAGCCGAGCACCGTCATGCCCGCGGCAACGCCGGCGGTCACGCCCGTCGGGCTATCCTCGATCACCACGCAGCGCTCCGGGTCCACGTTCATGGTGCGCGCCGCCAGCAGGTATACGTCGGGTGCCGGCTTGCTGCGCTCGACTTCGGTGGACGAGAAGATATGCTCGCGCTCGTCCCGCTGGAACAGCTCGACCAGCCCGGTGCGGGTCAGCTGCAGCTTGACCTTGATGCGATCCGCGCCTGACGCCACGCAGATGGGCAGGCCCGTGGCGGCGATCGCCGAGACCGCCTCACGCACGTGCGCCACCGCCTGCACCTCCGCCTCCAGCACCGCATTGCGCCGCACGAACCAATGCGACAGCCAGTTCTCCGGCAACGGCGCGCCGCGCCTGCGCTCGATATTCTCGAGCTCCTCGCGCACCGCGCGGCCGAGGAACCATTTGGTGGATTCCTCGATCGAGATGCGGATGCCGAGTTCGTTGAGCATCTCGTTGAGCACGCGGTTGACGATGGGCTCGCTGTCGACGAGCACGCCGTCGCAGTCGAAAATCACGCAGTCGAAACGGGGGTGGCGGACCGGCTTGTTGCTGATGTTCATGCAGGCTTCTTTTCCTTGCTGATGTCTGTGTTGCTGTCTGTGTTGCTGTCTGTGTTGCTGATTGTATTGCCATCCGTGCCGGCCACCGCGCGCAGTGCCGTCGGGCGCCTGCTCTTGAGATGCGCCTCGATCTGGTCCAAGCGGTCGAAACCCCAGAACGGCTCGCCGTCGATGATCACGAAGGGGGAGCCGAACACGCCCCTGGCCATGGCCGCTTCGATCTCGGCCTTGAGCTGGTCCTTGATCTGGACGCTGCTGGCGCCGGCATCCATGGCGTGCGCGTCGATGCCCAGCGGCTCGGCCAGCTTCACCAGCTCCGCCGGTTCGCTGATGTTGATGTCTTCCAGGAACAAGGCGTGATAGACCGCCTTGGCGAACGCAATCGCGATATCGCTGCCATGATGGTTCTGCAGCCACAGCATGGCGCGCGCGGCTTGCGTGGTCGGCAGGGGGAAGTGCGTTGGGCGCCTGTATTCGATATCGTGGAAGCGCGCGGTGCGCTCGAAATCGAGCCACGCGTAGTCGCCCTTGAGCGGCACTTGCGGCAAGGGCGAGCCGCCGGTGGTCTTGAAGACCACGCCGAGCAGGATCGGATGCCATGCGACGTCGCGCCCGTATTTCCGCGCCAGCTCGTCGATGCGGGTGCTGGCGAAATAGCCGTAGGGCGAAGAAAAATCGAAGTAGAAGTCGATGGCAGCAGTCATTGTCTGGGGGGGCTCCTGGCGTCTGGCCGTGTGGGTTCGGTACTTCGGTACTTCGGTACTTCGGTACTTCGGTACTTCGGTACTTCGGTACTTCGGTACTTCGGTACTTCGGTACTTCGGTACTTCGGTACTGGGCAAACAACCGTCTTCAGGCCAGCGCCCGCGCGATCAGTATCTTCTGGATATCGCTGGTGCCTTCGTAGATCTGGCAGACGCGCACATCACGGTAGATGCGCTCGACCGGGAAATCGCTGACATAGCCGTAGCCGCCGAAGACCTGGATAGCGGCGGAGCAGACCTCCTCCGCCATCTCGCTGGCATACAGCTTGGCCATCGCGGCTTCCTTCAGGCAAGGCCGCCCCGCATCCTTGAGCGATGCGGCGTGCCACACCATCTGCCGCGCCACCTCGATCCTGGTCGCCATGTCGGCCAGGCGGAACTGCACCGCCTGGTGCGCGAACAGCGGCTGGCCGAAGCTCTCGCGCTCCTTGGCGTAGGCCAGGGCCGCCTCGAACGCGGCGCGCGCCATGCCGATGCTCTGCGAGGCGATGCCGATGCGCCCGCCTTCCAGCCCGGAGAGCGCCATCCTGTAGCCGGCGCCTTCCTCGCCGAGCATATTGGCGGCGGGCACGCGGCAATTCTCGAACAGGATCTGCGCGGTGTCCGACGAATGCTGGCCGAGCTTCTCCTCAAGCCGCGCCACGATGTAGCCGGGCGTGGAGGTCGGCACAAGGAAAGCGCTGATGCCACGCTTGCCCGCTGCCTTGTCGGTCACGGCAAGCACGATCGCCACATCGGCGTTCTTGCCGCTGGTGATGAATTGCTTGACGCCGTTGAGCACGTAGTCGTCGCCGTCCCGTACCGCGCTGGTGCGCAGCGCCGCGGCATCGGATCCCACGTGGGGCTCGGTCAGGCAGAAGGCGCCCAGCATCTCGCCGCGCGCCAGCGGCACCAGCCACTGCTGCTTCTGCGCCTCGCTGGCAAAGGCCATCAACATGCTGCACACCGGGCAGTTGTTGACGCTGATGACGGTGGAGGTGCCGCCGTCGCCGGCGGCGATTTCCTCGAGGATCAAGGCCAGCGACAGATAGTCGAGCCCGGCCCCGCCGTATTGCTCGGGCACCGCCACGCCGTACGCGCCCAGCGCGGCCAGCTCGCGGTGCACCGCCTGCGGGAAGGTCTTGTCGCGATCCCAGGCGGCGGCGTGCGGCGCGATCTCCTGCTGCGCGAACTGGCGCACGGCGTCGCGGATCATTTCCTGTTCTGGCGTGAGCAGCATGTCAAGTCACCAAGGTTGTCGCCGCTGCGGGCGTGACGAAGGATGCAACGACCGTGGCGCTCACCACGGGATCGCGCTCCCATCGTAGTTGCGAAAGCCGCCATTGTCCTGGCGGGTCGCGCCGGCGATCACGGCGCGCATGCCGGAGACGCTCTGCTGCGGCGTGAGGTCGGCTTCCTTGCCGCCCATCTCGGTCTGCACCCAGCCAGGGTGGAAGGCCAGGCAGGTGGCATGGCGCGCATCGAGCGAGATCGCCTTGAGCGCCGCGTTGGCCGCGGCCTTGCTGACCCGGTAGAGCCAGCTGCGGTTGCTGTCCATCGTGCCGATGCTGCCCATGCGCGAGGCCAGCACCGCCAGCACGCCGCCCTTGCCCGCACGCCCGGTTTCGACCATCGGCAGCAGCAGCGGCAGCGCCATCATCGGCCCCAGCACATTGACATGCATCACCTTGTCGAAGTCCTCGCGGGTCACGGGCTGCGCGCTTTCCGTGCGCGGGCCGATCACGCCGGCGTTGTAGATCGCCACGTCGATGGACTCGCCGTCCAGCTTCCAGCCCAGCCCGGCGACCTGACCCGGGTCGGTCAGGTCGGCGCGCAGCGCCTCGGCGCCGAGCGCCTCGATGGCCTTCATGCCATCGTCGCTGCGCGCAACGGCCAGTACCCGCCAGCCTTCGGCGCGGTACTGGCGGACGAATTCGAGACCGATGCCGCGCGAGGCACCCAGGATCAGAGCAGTTGGCAAGGCGATACTCCTTCTACGTTGGTTGCGGCCCTGCTGCCGCGCGGAGGCGGCAGCCACTCGGTTGCGGTCGATGCCGCGGGTTCAGACGATCTCCAGCCCCACCGCGGTGGCTTCGCCGCCGCCGATGCACAGGCTGGCCACGCCGCGCTTGCCGCCGGTCTTGCGCAGCGCGCCGATCAGCGTGGCCATGATGCGCGCGCCGGAGGCGCCGATCGGGTGGCCGAGCGCGCAGGCGCCGCCGTGGATGTTGACCTTGTCGCGCGGGATCCCGAGGTCGTGCATGGCGGCCATCGGCACCACGGCGAACGCCTCGTTGATCTCGAACAGGTCGACGCTGTCGGTGGTCCAGTCGAGCTTGCGGTAGAGCTTGTTGATGGCTTCCACCGGCGCGGTGGTGAACCAGCCGGGTGCCTGCGCGTGGGTAGTGTGCCCCAGCATGCGGGCCAGCGGCACCAGGCCGAGGCGCATGGCGGTGGATTCGCGCATCATCACCAGCGCGGCGGCACCGTCGTTGATCGACGAGGACGACGCGGCGGTAATGGTGCCGTCCCTGGCAAAGGCCGGCTTGAGCGACGGAATCTTGTCGAGCTTGATGCGGCGCGGGCCTTCATCGGTGTCGATGACGGTGTCGCCGCCACGGCCCGGCACGGTCACCGGCGCGATCTCCCAGCGGAAGTCGCCGCGCTCGGTGGCCTGCTGGGCGCGCCGCACGCTCTCCATGGCGAACTCGTCCTGTGCCGCGCGGGTAAAGTTGTACTTGGCCGCGCAGTCCTCGCCGAAGGTGCCCATCGAGCGCCCGCCGCCCTTCTCGTCCTTGATATAGGCGTCTTCCAGGCCGTCCAGCATCATGTGGTCGAAGATCATGCCGTGGCCGATGCGGTAGCCGCCGCGGCCCTTGGGCACCAGGTAAGGGGCATTGGTCATGCTCTCCATGCCGCCGGCGACGGCGATCTCGAACGAGCCCGCGATCAGCGCATCGTGCACGTTCATGGCGGCGCGCATGCCGGAGCCGCACATCTTGTTGACCGTGGTGCAGCCCACGCCAAGCGGCAGCCCGGCGCCCAGCGCCGCCTGCCGTGCCGGCGCCTGGCCCTGCCCGGCGGGCAGCACGCAGCCGAACACCACTTCCTCGATCTGCTCCGGCTTGAGGCCGGCGCGCTCCACCGCGGCGCGGATGGCGGTGGCGCCCAGTTGCGGCGCGGTCAGGGCGGCGAACTCGCCCTGGAAGGCCGCCATCGGGGTGCGGGCGGCGGATACGATGACAATGGGATCATGCATGGGATGTCTCCAGGGATTAGGGGCGCTGATGGGGCGCTGACGGGGCGCAATACGTGGCGGCGATGGTTGGCTCTTCCTGAATCTCTTCGTGCTTCCGGCCGGTGCCTAGCGGATCGACGCCTGCGGCGGATCGCCGAACTGGCGGTAGGCGGCTTCGAGCTGTGCGTGCAGTTCGTCGTTGTTGCTGGCGGCCATGCCCAGGTCGCGCAGCAGGCCGTCGGACACGCCGTAGACCCAGCCGTGCACGGTGATCTGCTGGCCACGGTCCCAGGCATCCTGCAGCACCGTGGTCTGGCAGACGTTGCTGACCTGCTCGATCACGTTCAGCTCGCACAGCCGCGTATGCGCGTCTTCCTCGCGGGTGATGGTGCCGAGGTAAGCGCCATGCTTGTCCGCCACATCGCGCACATGGCGCAGCCAGTTGTCGGCCAGGCCGATGCGCTCGCGCTTGAGCGCGACCTTGACGCCGCCGCAGCCGTAGTGGCCCACCACGGTGATGTGGCGCACCTTGAGCACTTCCACCGCGAACTGGATCACCGACAGCGCGTTGAGATCGCTATGGGCGATGACGTTGGCGATATTGCGGTGGACAAAGACCTCGCCGGGCGCCAGCCCGAGAATCTGGTTGGCCGGCACGCGCGAATCGGAGCAGCCGATCCACAGGTACTCGGGCGCCTGCTGGTTGGCCAGGCGCATGAAGAAGCCCGGGTCTTCCGCGTTGACGCGGTCCACCCACTCGCGGTTGTTGCGAAAGAGCTGGGCGATGGCGTCACTCATGCAACCCTCCTTGCGGCAGTGTGTTCATCGCGGTTTGCGTGCGCTGCGGCGTCGCCGCTGCGGGCGGCATAGCGATGGATAAAGCGTTCAGAAACATCATAGGCATAGAAATCATGGATTTGGCCGGCCAGCAGCCGGTCCTTGTGAGCCTGCCACATGGCGGGGTCGAAGAAATCTTCATGGTGGCGCAGGAAGGCGGCGCGCACACGCGGGTCGCCCAGCAGGAAGCTGCGATAGGTCTCGGGAAAGATATCGTGGCGGCCCACGCTGTACCAGGCCTCGCCCGACATCTCTTCCTCCTCGTTACGCGGCTTCGGCACGTGGCGGACGTTGGTGTCCGTCATGTATTCGATCTCATCGTAGTCGTAGAACACCACGCGGCCGTGGCGCGTGACGCCGAAGTTCTTGTAGAGCATGTCGCCGGGGAAGATATTCGCGGCGATCAGCTCCTTGATGGCGTTGCCGTACTCGACGATGCCGTGCTCGACCTGCGCGTCGGTGCCTTCCTGCAGCCAGATATTGAGCGGCGTCATGCGGCGTTCGATGTAGACGTGGCGCACCACGATTTCCTCGCCGCCGTCCTTGCCGCGCTGGTACTCGATCATCGACGGCGCGTCCAGCTCCAGCTCGCGCACCAGTGCATCGTCGAAGCGCGACAGCGGGAAGGCCACGTCGGAATACTCCAGCGTATCGGCCATGCGGCCCACGCGATCGTGCTGCTTGACCAGCTGGTACTTCGACTTGATCAGCTCGCGGGTGGTCTCCTTGGGCGCCGGGAAGTAATCCTTGATCACCTTGAACACGTAAGGATACGACGGCAGCGTGAACACCAGCATGACCAGGCCCTTGATGCCGGGCGCGCTGATGAACCTGTCGGAGGAGTGCTGCAGGTGATGCAGGAAGTCCCGGTAGAACAGGTTCTTGCCCTGCTTCTGCAAACCCAGCGAGGTATAGATCTCCGCACGCGGCTTGCGCGGCATGATGTCGCGCAGGAAGGTCACGTACGCCGACGGGATCTCCATGTCCACCATGAAGTAGGAATGCGTGAAGGAGAACAGGATCAGCAACTGCACCTTTTTCAGCAGCACCGTGTCGAGCGACAGCTTGCCGTCGGGCGTGTGCACGATGGGAATCGCCAGCGGAAAGGTGCGGTCGGCGTTCAGGATGCGGCCGATGATGAAGGCCGACTTGTTGCGGAAGAACAGCGACGACAGCACGTGGATCTGGAAATTCGGCGCGATGCGGAAGTCGCCGAAGTACTCGGTGACGGCGCGCACCACATAGCCGATATCGCGCGTGAGATCCTCGAACGGACGCTCCAGCTGGAAGTTGTGGACGATGCGCTCGAAGCACGCCGCCATGCCGCTGCGGCTGCCCGGATAGTAAGCGCGGAAGGTCGGCCGGGTGGGCGACTCCTCGTTCTCGATGTACTCGGTCGAGATGGCCGGACGCACGAAGATGAAATCGTTGTTGAAATACGAGCGGTGCAGGATGCGCGTGCACACCGAGTTGAAGAAGGTCTCGGCCAGTTCCGGCTGGTGATGGTTGGTCAGCAGCCCGATGTAGTGCAGCTTGATCTGCTGCCAGATCTCGTCCTCGATATTCTCCGCGTCGTATTCATCTTCCAGGATCACGCTGGTCTCGCGCACCCGCTCGTTGTAGAAGGCGATGCGGTCGCGCTGCAGTTGCTGCAGGCCAAGCCAGTCGGCTCCCTCGAACTTCAGCTTGGCCTGGTGGCTGACCTCGCGGAACAGCCTGTAATGCTTGTCGAACCCGTCCAGCATCGTGCGGGCCACGTCATAGGCGATCTGCGAGGACAGCAGCTTCGGGAAGTGGGACATGACGCAGGCCGATGACGATTGGGGGTTCCGGAGATTGTAAATTGGTTCGGCGGCTGGGCGAGTGCTCTTTCGGCCAATCCGGCGTCGCCGGCATGGCGCCCCGGCGGGCGCCATCGCCGTGACGCGCTGGCATCACACGTGGCCGAGCGTGCGCACCACGCACAAGGTCATCAGCATGGTGGCCACCGCCTTGCGCACGCCGGCGGTCTCGGTGAACACATCGCCCTGCGCCACGATCAGCGTGCGGCCGGGCTTGAGCACGCGGCCCACCGCCACCAGCCGCTCGCCCTGGGCCGGCGACAGCAAGTTGATCTTGTACTCGGCGGTCAGCCCGGCTTCGCCCTCTCCCACCATCGACAGCGCCGCATAGCCGCAGGCGCTATCGGCCAGCGCACCCACTGTGCCACCGTGGAAAAAACCGTGCTGCTGGGTCACGCCCTCGGACCACGGCATGGCGATCTCCACCTCGCCGCGCGTGACCCGCGCCAGCGTCGCGCCGAAGGTGGTCATCAGGCCCTGGCGGGAGAAGCTGGTAGCGATGGCATCCGCGCGCGCGGCCGGCAAGGCGGTGGATTCGACGGCAAGTGGCATGGGCTTTCCTTTGGTTCGCCGGCCGGCAACACGGCGACGCGGCGCAAACGATGGGCTGACCGCTTATTCTATTTACGTTTACGTAAACGTCAATCAAATCCGGTGGCAAGCGATAAATAATGCTGCATCAGGCGCTTTTTACCTCGTTCCCGGGGCCCACCGCGCCGGTCTGGGCCGCCAGCAAGGCCTGGCACTGCCGTTCGTACTGGTCTATCTCGGCGAGCTGCGCATGCAGATCTTCAAGCTGGCGCTCCAGCGTGCCGCGGTGAAGTGCCAGCGAATGCAGGAATCGTTCGAGTTGGGGCGCGGTGTCCCGCGGCGATTCGTAAAGGTCGAGAATCTCGCGGATCTCGTTCAGCGTAAGCCCCAGGCGCTTGCCCCGCACGGTAAGCTTCAGCCGTGTGCGCTCGCGCCCGTTATAGACGCGCTTGCGCCCGCCCGGGCCTTGGCGCTCGGGCGACAGCAGGCCCTGATCCTCATAGAAGCGGATGGCGCGGGGCGTCACATCGAACTCGCGGGCGAGATCGGTGATGGTGTAGGTCGGCGTGGCTGGCGAATCTGGCATGGTGGCCCGGTAAAAAAAGTGAACGGTCGTTCGGTACGGAATGAAGTTTTCGCTTAATATTGAAAAGCCCGCCCCAATTGACGTTAACGTTAGCGTCAAGCAAAGCGGCTGGCAACCGTGACAACGAGAAAGCCCGCCTGCATGCGGCACTGCATGCACAGGGCTTCAGAACCGAGACTCCTGATGAACGCACTAGAACACCAGCTCCAATACCCGTTTGGCGACACGATGCCCGCAGGCGGCGCGCGGCAGGAAGTCGCGCCCGGCGTGTACTGGCTGCGCATGCCCCTGCCCTTCGCGCTGGACCACATCAACCTGTGGCTGGTGCGCGACCGCATCGACGGCCGCGACGGCTGGACCATCATCGACTGCGGCGTCACCAACGACACCATCAAGGCGCACTGGGAATCCGTCTTCGCCAATGAACTCGAAGGCCTGCCGGTGCTGCGCGTGCTGGCCACCCACTGCCACCCCGACCACATCGGCCTCGCGCACTGGCTGTGCAAGCGCTGGGACGTGCGGCTGTGGATGAGCCTGGGCGACTATATGAACGCCCGCGTGATGGGCGGCGGCGGCGGCATCGGCTCCAACGCCGGCGGCGACTTCGCCGCCAGCCACTTCGCCCGCCACGGGTTGACGGATCCCGAGAGCCTGGAAAAGCTGCGCGCGCGCAAGAGCTACTATCCGTCGCTGGTGCCGGATCTGCCCACCCAGTACCGGCGCATGATGGATGGCGATATTGTCGCGATCGGCACCGACCCGGCCACGTCGGGCTGGCGCGTGATCACGGGCTTCGGCCATGCGCCCGAGCACGTCGCGCTGTATAACGCCGGCATCAATGTGCTGATTTCCGGCGACATGGTGCTGCCGCGCATTTCCACCAATGTCAGCGTGTTCGACATGGAGCCGGAAGCCAATCCGCTCAAGCTGTATCTGGACTCACTGGGCAAGTACGAGCCGCTGCCGGAGGATGTGTTGATCCTGCCGTCGCATGGGAAGCCGTTTCGGAACCTGCATACGCGGATCCGGCAATTGCGGGAACACCATGTGGATCGTCTTGCCGAGACGCGTGCGGCCTGCGCGGAGAAGCCATGCCATGCGCATGACATCGTTGGCGTCATGTTCAAGCGGCAGTTCGATATTCACCAGATGACGTTCGCGATGGGCGAAGCGCTGGCGCACCTGCATGTGCTGTGGCATGCGGGGGAGGTCAAGCGGGAGGTGGGGGCGGACGGAGTTGTCAGGTTCAGGATTCAGGCTGAAGGCTTGACGGCTTGACGGCTTGACGGCTTGACGGCTTGACGGCTTGACGGCTTGACGGCTTGACGGCTTGACGGCTTGACGGCAAACGAACCGATCGTGGCATCGCGCGCGCGCCCTCTCCCGCAAGCGGTAGAGGGGAACAAACCAGCCGCAGGCTAGGCAACGGCAAAGCGCGACAGATACCTGAGCCCTTCCACGGCCCGGCTCCCGTACCAGGAAACCATCTCGCCATCGATCAGCAAGACCTCCTTGCCGATCTGCCGCTCCAGCGCGTCGACGTGCGCCTCGGTGAACCGATAAGGCTCGCTGGACAGCAAGACCAGGTCGATCTCCCTCACCAGGGCCTCGTTCCAGCGGAAGCTCGGATAGCGGGTTTCAGGCGTGTTGGGCCGGCTGCAGTCCCCATCGACACAGGCTTCCGGCATAGCCTGCGCCGAAGGCCACGTCTGCCAGTTCACCAACGCCAGCATCCGGCTGATATAGGTATCGCGCGACACCGTCATCCAGGGGTCCTGCCAGATCGCATACAGCACCTTGCGCGCGGGCCACTGTCGCGTGCGCACCTGCGCCAGCTCGAACGCCATGGCAGCGCATAGCGATTCAGCCTCCGCGCTGCGGCCAAAGATGCCGCCAAGCAAGCGATAGAGCGCAAGGTTGTCCTCAGGCGCACACGGATGCGTCACGATCACGTGCGGCACGAAAGCCCGGATCTCATCGACCGTCTCCCGCCGGTTCTCATCGATATTGACCACCACATGCGTAGGCGCCAGCGCCCGCAGGCGCTCCAGCCTGACGTCCTTGGTGCCGCCGACCTTGGCAACGCCACGTACCGCAGGCTCGGGATGAATGCAGAAGCCGGTACGTGCCACCACCTGCGGCCCGAGCCCCAACGCAAACAGCAGCTCGGTCACGGACGGCACCAGCGAAGCGATGCGCACCTCCCCGGCAGCAGGGCGATGCCAAACGCCGGCGGCGTCCTGCCAGCTCATGGCTGCTGGTCCTGGCTGCGCGGCTTGCGCGGCGCGCGGGCGAAGAGCGCATCGTAGAGCCAGCGCGGCATCAGGTGCAGGATCGACGCCACCACCCCCATCTGCCACGGCACCACGGCAAAGCGGCGGCCTGCGGCAATAGCACGCACCGCCTTGCGGGCAAATACGTCGGCATCCATCAGGAAGGGCATGCGATAGGGATTGTGCTCGGTCATCGGCGTGCGGATGTAGCCGGGCGCGATGGTGACCACGCGGATGCGCTCGCGGCGCTGTTCCAGGCGCAGGCTTTCGAGCAGCTTGATCACGGCGGACTTGGAGGCGCTGTATGCGCCGCCGCCAGGCAGCCCGCGCACGCCAGCCACGCTGGCGATGCCAACCAGTGTGCCGCGCCAGCCGCCGGCGCCGGGCTCGCGCTCGCGCATGGGTTGCATGAAGGGCTGGAAGGTGGTGAGCACGCCGAACCAGTTGGTGTCCATCACCATCCGGAAGGCTTCGAGATCCTCGCGCTCGCTGGCTACCGTGCCGACCGACACGCCGGCATTGGCGATCACCACGTCGGGGCAGCCAAAATGATCGAGGAAATCCTGGGCGGCGCGCTGCATGGCGGCGGCGTCGCGCACGTCCGCGGCATAAACGCGCACCGCATTGGGATTGGGCAGGCTGCGGGCAAATTCGCGCAGCGCCTCTTCGCGCCGGCCAACCAGTCCGAGGATGGCGCCCTGCGTGGCGTACTCGCGCGCCAGGGCCTGGCCGATTCCGCTCGACGCGCCGGTAAGGAAGACTTTCTGTGCTCGCATCGGGTTGGGTCCAGGGGAAAGCGCAACATGATTCATGCCGACCGACCCCGACCCGGCGCACCGGACGCCGCTGCGCCACATCGGCGCCGGCGGTGCCGGCCGGCCACAAGCGGCCACCTGGCCGCTACCCGGGGACTTACATCTTCTTGTCGCGCACCTGGCCGACCAGGTAATCCATGGTCTGGATGGCCGCGGCCTTGGAGCCGGCGATGGACGGCGAGGTCTCGTACTTGCCCTGCACCACGATGGTCGGCACGCCGTCGATCTTGTAGGCGTCAGCGATCTTGTTGGCACGCTGCGAGTTGGTGATCACCGAGAACGAGTTGTAGGCGTCGACGAAGGCCTTGCGGTCGATGCCGTTCCTGGCCATGAAGTCGGCGATCTCGTTCGGGTCCAGCATGCGCTTGCGGTCGACGTGGATGGCGTTGAAGACCTTGGTGTGCATGGCGTCGAGCTTGCCGATGGCTTCCAGCGCATAGAAAATCCTGGTGTGCGGCAGCAGGTCGTCGCGGAAGGCAACCGGCACGCGCTTGAACACGACGTCCTTGCCTTGCTTGCCGACCCAGGCTTCCAGCTCGGGCTCGAAATCGAAGCAGTGCGGACAGCCGTACCAGAAGAACTCGGTGACTTCGATCTTGCCCGGCGCGACGGGCTGCGGTGCCTTTAGCACCTGGTATTCCTTGCCAGCCGTGGGCGCGGCGGCCTGGGCGGGCGCGGTCATCAGGAAACCGGTCACGGCGACCAGCGTGGCGAACAAGGTGGCGAGTTTCTTCATGTGGCGCGGCTTTCGAGGTTGGGCAATGAGCGTATGACAGCGGCGGGGCGTTCCGGTTCAGCGAACGCCCCGGGTTGTTTTACTTGTTTTACTGCTTGGTAAAACGGATAACCGAAGCATCGAAGCCCGACGACTGCAGGCGGTCGCGCGCACGGTTCATGTCGTCGATCTTGTTGAACGGCCCCAGGCGCACGCGGTAGAGCTTGGTGCCATTGACGTCGCGCTCGGTCACCTTGGCCTCGAAACCCTGCATGGCGAGGTTGGCCTTCTGGCGGTCGGCGTCGTCCGGCGAGCGGAAGGCGCCTACCTGCAGCAGGTAGCCGACCTTGTTGGCATCGGCCAGGGCGATCTCGGCGATCGGATCGGCGACGGGCTTTTCAGCCGGCTTTTCGGCAGGCTTTTCCGCCGGCTTCTGCGCGGGCTTCTCGACCGGCTTGTCGGCGGGCTGCTCGGCTGGCTTTTCGGTGGGCCGGTTGACGGCCACCGGCGGCTGGCGCTCGGGCTGCTGACGTTCCGCCTGCTGGCGCTCCGGCGGCTTCACCGTCGTCGGCGCCGGACCGGCCGGCTGCTCGGGCTCGGCGCTGGGCCCGACGGGCCTGGCCGGGGTCTTGCTCCACAGCGGCTTGTTGGGATCGGACGGGGCTTCCTGCGCCGGGGCGGGCAGGTTGCTGACGACATTGCCGGGTTCGGACGGCTTCTGTGCGCCCTTTTGCTGGAATGGCGCCGGCGACCTGGTGATGTACAGGGCGACCACTACCGCAATCGCCAGGCCGACGATCAGGCCCAGCACCAGTCCCAGGAACGTACCTCCGCGCTGCGGGGCGCGGCTGGCATTGCGCGGGGCGCGCTTGCGTTGCTGTTGCATGAATTCCTCTAGCGTGATGGCGCGATTATAGAGCCTGCGCGAATCCCGGCATCACTGTCTGTGGTCAAGACGACACGCCTGCCCATGCCCCCGGGGGCAAGCCCCGGCATGGCACTTACATCCGTTGCGGCGCCGAGACACCGATTACCGCCAGCCCGTTGCGCAGCACCTGCCGCGTGGCGGCCAGCATCGCCAGGCGCGCCAGCTTGACGGCCTCGTCATCCACCAGCACGCGGTCGGAGTTATAGAAGGCATGGAAATCGCCCGCCAGGTCCCGCAGGTAGAAGGCGACCGCGTGCGGCGCCAGTTCATCCGCCGCCGCCGCCAGCATGTCCGGGAAATCGGCCAGGCGCTGGCCCAGCGCGAGCGCCTGCGGGGTAGCATCCGGGCCGGTCACGGGCGCCAGGTCGGTGCCGGCCAGCGCGGGCAGCCTGGCTTCCCAGTCGGCGCCGCCCCAGGATTCGAAGATCGAGCAGATCCGGGCGTGGGCGTACTGCACGTAATACACCGGGTTCTCGTCGTTCTGCTTGAGCGCGAGGTCGACGTCGAAAATGAATTCCGTATCCGCCTTGCGCGACAGCAGGAAGAAGCGCACCGCATCGCGCCCGCGCGTGAAGTGCGCCGGCCAGTCGGCCACGCCGGCTTCCAGGCAGCCGCGGATGGTCTCGCCGCCTTCCGCGCCGTTGCTCCACTCGATCAGGTCGCGCACGGTCACGTAGGAACCGGCGCGCTTGGAGATCTTGACCTCCTCGCCGTTCTTCATGACGGTGACCATCTTGTGCAGCACGTAGTCGGGATAGCCCGGCGGAATGCCGATATCCAGCCCCTGCAGTCCGGCGCGCACGCGCGCGATGGTGCCGTGGTGGTCGCTGCCCTGCACGTTGATGACCTTGGCGAAGCCGCGCTCCCACTTGCTGGTGTGGTAGGCCACGTCCGGCACGAAGTAGGTATAGGTGCCGTCGCCCTTGCGCATGACGCGGTCCTTGTCGTCGCCGTCGTCGGTAGTGCGCAGCCACAGCGCGCCCTCGTTCTCGTACGTCTTGCCCTTGGCCACCAGCGATTTCACCGTGGTCTCGACCTTGCCGTCGCTGTACAGGGATGATTCCAGGTAGTAGCGGTCGAACTTGACGCCGAAGGCGCGCAGGTCGATGTCCTGCTCGTTGCGCAGGTAGGCCACGGCAAACTTGCGGATCGATTCGATATCCTCGACCTCGCCGGAGGCCGTCACGGCGTCGCCATCGGCGGCGCGCACGGTCTTGCCGGCCAGGAAGTCGGCGGCAATGTCGGCGATGTAGTCGCCGTTGTAAGCCGATTCCGGCCAGCCGGCGTCGCCCGGCTTGAAGCCGCGGGCGCGCGCCTGCACCGACAGCGCCAGGGTCTGGATCTGCACGCCGGCGTCGTTGTAATAGAACTCGCGGTGCACGGCGAAGCCCTGCCAGCCCAGCAGGTTGGCGAGCGCATCGCCCAGCGCCGCCTGGCGGCCGTGGCCCACGTGCAGCGGGCCGGTCGGGTTGGCCGAGACGAACTCGACCAGCACCTGGCCGCGCGCGCCCTGCTCCTGGGCGCCATAGCGATCGCCCTGCTCCAGCACCGCGCGCAGGACCTCGGCCTTGGCGGCCGGCGTCAGGCGCAGGTTGATGAATCCGGGACCGGCAATCTCCAGCCCGGCCACCAGGCCGGCGGTACGCGCATCGGCCTTGACCGCATCGACAATCTGCTGGGCCAGCTCGCGCGGGTTGCGCTTGAGCGAACGGGCAACCTGCATGGCGAGGTTGCAGGCCAGGTCGCCGTGGGCGGCCACCTTCGGACGCTCGAAGATGGCTGCAGGCAGGACGGCGTCGGCCGGAGCGATGGCGCGCACCGCGTCGTTGAACGCAGCGGCAAGATTGGTGGTCTGAACTGGCAGCATGGATGTCGTGGCCCTGAGGCGGTTGTCTGGCGCCGTCGCGGCGATCCTGAAGCGGCGGCACCGTCACGGGCGGCATGTGGAGACCGCGCCGCGTGGCAGGCAATGAATTGCAGAACGCGGAATTTTATCAGGTGCTATGCTGACATTATGCTGCGGGTCCCAAACCGGCCGTTGCGTGCCCCGCCCGATGCCCGGACAAGCCGTGCCGTCATGTACTTCGCTGTACGCAATGGAAAGGAAATATCATGCTGATCACCTTCAAATCCCGCGCGTCGCAAGACCTGATCATGATGAGGGATCTCGCCGTCACGCTCCTGGGGATAGTCGGCAAGCATCTGGGAGAGCGCGGGGTGATCACCACGGAGGAGCTGCCCCGCTGCATCCATAAACTGGAAGCCGCGGTGACGGATGCCAAGAAGGTGCACCCGGCCGAATCGTCGGTTTCACCAGGCAAGCACGACGAGGACGAAGAGGAAGAGCCCCTGCACCTGGGCCAGCGGGCCTACCCCTTCCTGGACATGCTGCGCGCTTCCCAGCGCGAGAACACCGAGGTCATGTGGGGCGTATAGCGGGGGCGTATAGCTGAGGCGCGTAGCAGGGGCGTGTAGCGGCCTCGCCAGGCTTGAACCGTCAATGGCAGCGGACGCGGGAGGCCGCCGGCGTCCTCGCTGGCCTTCCCGGCGCAAAAAAAATGCCCGGCCGCTGTTTCTGGCCAGGCCGGATCAGGGTGTGGATCCGAAAGGGGGAACTGCTAATCTGGTGCGGCGCATGCAGCACTGCAAGCGCCGGGCTAATCAATAACGCATCAATACCGCTTCAATGCGGCCGGGCCCGACGCATCAGTCGTCCCTGCTGCGGCCGTTAGCGGCCAGCAGCAAGCCGACCAGAGCGCCCGCCGCCGCCGCGATGCCGATCGCCTTGAGCGGCGAGGCCGCCACGCGCTGCTGCACGCCGTCCACCGCATGGTCTACACGCGCACGCGCACGTCCCCGCAACCGGCGTCCGGCCTGCACGGCTTCGGATGAACCTTCCCGCCCCAGCACCTCCATGGTGTGCTCGAGTTGCGCGATCAGCGCCCCCATCTCGCCGGCAACCGGCCCCACGGCATCGCGAGCGGCGCCACGGGTATCGCGCACGGCATGCCGGATCTGGCGCACGGTGCTTTCGGCGCTGTCGGCCAGGTGGTTCATTTCCTTTCGAATCCTTGGATTGTTGGTCAGCATCGACTTATCTCCGTTACGCCTGACGACGTGTTGTGATTTGCGTTCGCGCTGTGTGCCGGTGTTCGCGAGTGCGCGGTAAAGCGGCGGCCTGCCGCCCGCGCCTGAGGCCTGAGATCTCGCCTAACGTCTCACCAGGCTGATCACGAAAGTCACCAGGGCGACCACCAGGAAAATGAAGAACAGGATCTTGGCGATTTCCACCGCGCCTGCCGCGATGCCCCCAAAGCCGAACACGGCGGCAATCAGGGCGATGACAAAAAAGACGAGTGCGTAGTGCAACATGATGATGGCTCCCTAGATGGCAGTAATGCGCAAGGTCATGGGTTCATGGTAGAAAGCGCCCCACCCTGCAGACACCGCAGCCGCACCGATTCCCTTGTCAGCCGATTCCTACAGTGCAAGGACAGGCGCGGTTGCGCGGGCAGCACCGTGGCATGGCCGGTTGACCGGGCGGCGCCGATATGCTTCTATCGACACGACAGGGTGCATGCCTGAGCTGGGCCTCGCCCAGGCCATTCGGCGCGGGAAGGCCCAGCCAATCCAGCACCCGGCATCGGGAAACGACAATGCTAAAGCAGCCAATGTTGCGCTCCACCTTGCTTCTGGCAGGCGGCATCGTGCTGACCGTGGTGGTGCTGATTGCCTCCGAGGCGGGCAACATTCGCTTGCGCCAGGCTTATACGCAGGTGATCCAGTCGCAGCAGGTGCAAGGCCAGATCACCTCGCTGCTCGGCGAGCTGGTCAATGCCGAGGCCGGCCAGCGTGGCTTCCTGCTGACCGGCAAGGAGAGCTACCTGCAACCGTATTACGAGGCCCTGCCGCGCATCAATGCGTTGACGAGCGCACTGCGCAACCGCTACGCGGACGACCCGGAAGCGCTCAAGCTGTTCACGCAGGCGTCCACCGCCGTCAACCGCAAGCTGACCGAGATGGATCTCACGCTGATCTACGGCAAGCGCGACGTGGAAGTTGCGCTCGACCTGGTACGCACGGACTTCGGCAAGCAGACCATGGACAACGCGCGGCGTGGGCTGGAGGCGCTCCTGCAGCGCGAGGCCGTCTCGGTGTCGCAAAGCCTGGAACACGCCGACCGCGACCTCGCGCTGTCGCGTCTGGGCATCGGCCTGCTGACCGCCATCAATATCGTGCTGCTGATCGTGGTGGGCCTGCAGCATTCGCGCCGCATGGCGGTGGCGGAAGCCGCGCGCAGCGAACTGGAGGAGGAAAGCGCCCGGCTGGACCGCATGGTGCGCGCGCGCACCCGCCAGCTATCGGCGCTGGCGTCCCACCTGCAGCGCGTCACCGAGGATGAGAAGACCCGGCTGGCGCGCGAACTGCACGACGAACTCGGCGCAATCCTGACCGCCGCCAAGCTCGATATGCACTGGGTACGCCGCCGCGTACAGGACACCCATCCCGACGTGGCGGAAAAACTCACGCGCGTGATGCTGCACGTGGACCAGGGCATCCAGATCAAGCGGCGCCTGATCGAGGACCTGCGGCCCACCGTGCTGCTCAACCTGGGCCTGAAGGAAGCGATCGGACAGCTGGCGGAGGAAGTCGCCACGCGCAACCAGTGGGAGTCGGATGTGGAGCTTGCGGAGGCGGTGCCGCCGCTGCGGGACGACGCGGCCATCGCGCTGTACCGCATCGTGCAGGAATCGCTGACCAACGCGAGCAAGTATGCCGAAGCCAGTCGCGTGGTCATCAGGCTGGACTGCGCCGACGGGGTGCTTCTGCTGACCGTGAACGACAACGGACGCGGGCTGCCTGAGGACGTCGAATCGCGGCGCAGCGTTGGCCACCACGGCCTGCTGGGCATGGAGCAGCGCGTCATCGCGCTGGGCGGCACGCTGGATATCGCTTCGGAGCCGGGCGCCGGCGTGACCATCCGGGTCGCGGTGCCGCTGACCGATGCCGTGGTGGCGCCGCCGCGCGATGAGAAAGAGGCGTTCGACGATCCGCCCCGGGAAGAGGCCGAAGGCACGCCGCCMGAGGCGCCGGGGACCACGCTGGCGGCTGCGGCTACCAGTGCGGCCGCGGACACACCAGCCAGCACATCGGCATCCGCCGCAGAGCCGCCGCGCCAGCCGGGCTAGGATGCCGGGACGCGGCCGGCCAAAGCAAACGGGGCGCCGAGGCGCCCCGTTGACATTGCCGTGTCCACGCACAGCAATGCCCGCCCTACATCTTCTGCTTGGTATTCTCGGCAGCGCCTTGCATCTTCTCGCCGCCCCTCTCGATATCCTTGCCGGCACCGGCCATCGTATTGCAACCGGTCACCAGGACGACACCCGCCAGGGCGCACAGCGCCATCAGCTTTCTCATGATCCTCTCCTTGCTTTTGGTTAACGCGGCGGGGCCGCGACAGGAAACGCCAATACTGCTGGACTGCCTCGGATGCGTCGTCCACACCCAAGGCTACCGTCCAGAACTCCAGAACAAAAGAACAAAAGAACAAAAGAAAAAAAGCGCGGTTCAACTGCCCGATTGCGCGTACTCCTCGATCACACGGAACACCTGTTCAAGTTCAAGCGATTTGTCGAAAAAGTAGTCCGCCCCTGCCTCGGCGCACTGGCGCCGGTAAGTCGGCACCTGCGCGTGATTGGTGTAGACGATACGGATGCCCGACGCCCCGGTCTTCTGCAGGGCACGCAGCACATTGATGCCGTTCCCCTGCCGCAATTGCAGATCGACGATAACGACCTCGTACTCGCCCGCCTCATGAAGACGCAGCGCCAAGTTTTCGGTATCCGCCCAATCGACAGCCTCGACAAACGGGAATGCGCTCAGGTATTCGAGCAACATACCTCGCAAGACCGCCGAGTCCTCGATCAGCAGGACCCGCAGCGCGCGATACGGGGGGGTCGCAGCTTGATCCGGCATGACTTCATGGTAGCAACAGAGTATGCAGAGAGGTTATCGGCGTCCGTCCTACAGCGGGGCCGGGCAGGACGGCAAAAGCGCCCATCGCGCCCCCCGCGCTTGCGCTGCCTACTCCACCAGGCCGTTCTTGATCGCGTAATAGGTCAGGTCGGCATTGGTCTTCATGCCCATCTTTTCGAGGATGCGCGAGCGATAGGTGCTTACCGTCTTGACGCTCAGGAACAGTTGCTCGGCGATCACCGAGACCGACTGGCCGCGCGAGAGCTTGCAGAAGATCTGGAACTCGCGCTTGGACAAAGTCTGGTGCAGGGCCTGGTCGGTGGGCTTGTCCAGCCCGCCGATCAGCAGGTCCGCCACCGTCGGGCTGACATAGCGCCGGCCCTGGGCCACGGTGCGGATCGCCTTGACCAGGTCGTCGGGCGCGCTTTCCTTGGTCAGGTAGCCGGAGGCGCCGGCGCGGATCAGGTTGATGGCGTACTGGTCTTCCGGATACGTGGAGAGGATCAGCACGGGGAGGTCGGGATGACGCTGGCGCAACAGCTTGAGCACATCGATGCCGTTGCGCTCGGGCATCGAGATATCGAGCACCACGACATCGAACTCCATCTCGCGCAGGCGGGTCATCACTTCATCACCGCTGGCAGCCTCCCCTTCCACCCGGATATCGGGTTCGTCGGCAATGAACTGGCGCAGCCCGGCGCGCACGATCTGGTGATCGTCGGCGATCAAGACGCGAATCATGGAAGTCTCCCTGGGCATGAATGCCCCAGCTCTCAGGCGCAGCCGGGCTAATGCTTAGTATGCATTGTAGTGCTTACAAAACCGCGCGAATGTCGGTGTAGGACTGACACGCACGCGCAGGCCGCGCGTACATGAAAAAGGGACGGATTCGATCCGTCCCTGCGTTCCAGCCCATCCGCGCACCGGATGGCGGCAAGCCAGGCGCCTGCCGTCCCGGGCTGGCGCGCTTCCAGCGCTTACTGAAGCTTGGTCGACGTGCCGGCACCGGCATCTGCACTGGCGTCGGTCGAAGCCTCGCCCTTCTTGCTCTTGGCGTGGCTGCTGTGCTTCCTGGTTTTGGTGGTCGGCTTGGCCTGCGTGGCAGCGTCGGCACCGGCGCCCGCCTTGGCGTCCATACCCTTGTCGGCGCTCGCCGAGGCGCCCAGGCCAACGTTGGCACCTGCGCCGGCCGCTGCACCCTTGTCTGCGGGCGCGCTGATTGCGGGCGCCGCGATGGCGCCGGTGGCGCCAGCCTTCGCATCAACGCCGGTGCCTTGCGCCATGGTCAGCGAGGAAGCGGCAGCGATCGAGAGAGCGGAAAGGGAGATCAGCAGTTTGTTCATGGAGAGGCTCCTTGCAGTCTGCGCCGCGGCGAAACATTCGCTGCGGCGTTCACTTGATGTGAGCCTTCAGTCTATGGATGCGGACCCGCGCGGTCTGTTAGGAGATGTAATGCCTTGTAAGGAGTGGTGAAGAACTTGCAAAGTCACATGGACGGGCCCCGAGAAGCTTTTCCCTGCCTGCCCAATGGCTTGCGGCGGCGCGGCAGCGCAAACCGCCGCTGCCGCCGAACGCATGCGGTTACAGGTTAGGCGCGAGCGCGCGCTCCAGCACGCTGCGTTCTTCACCGCGGCGCGCCACCATGTCGTCGAGCTGGTCCTGGCCGATCTTGCCCACCGAGAAATAAGTGGACGCCGGATGCGCCAGGTGGAAGCCGCTCACCGAAGCGGCCGGCGTCATGGCCAGCGAGTCGGTGATGCCCATGCCGATCTCGGCGGCATTGAGATAGTCGAACATCGGGCCCTTGACCGTATGCTCCGGGCAGGCCGGATAGCCCGGCGCCGGACGGATGCCGCGATAGCTTTCGGCGATCAGCTGCTCGTTGGTCAGCACCTCGCCCGCGTCGTAGCCCCACAAGTCCTTGCGCACGCGTTCGTGCAGGCACTCGGCGAAGGCTTCGGCCAGACGGTCGGCCAGCGACTTGAGCATGATCGCGCTGTAGTCGTCGTGATCGGCCTCGAACTGCGCCTCCTTCTTGTCCACGCCGATGCCGGCGGTGACGGCAAACACGCCGATGTAGTCGGCAATGCCGCTGTCCCTGGGTGCGACGAAATCGGCCAGGCAGCGGTTGGGACGCATCACGCCGTCGACCACCGGGCGCTCGCTCTGCTGGCGCAGGTTGTGCCAGGTCAACGCAACCTTGCTGCGGGTCTCGTCGGTATAGATCTCGATATCGTCGTCGTTGACGGTGTTGGCCGGCAGCAGGGCCAGCACGCCGTTGGCGGTCAGCCAGCGGCCCTGGATCAGGCGCGCCAGCATGGCCTTGCCGTCCGAGAACACGCGGCGGGCGGATTCGCCGACGATCTCGTCGTTGAGGATGTCGGGGAATTTGCCGGCAAGGTCCCAGGTCTGGAAGAACGGCGCCCAGTCGATGTAGTTGGCCAGCTCCGCGAGGTCGTAGTTGCGGAAGATGCGCCGGCCGATGAACTTCGGCCTGGGCGGCACGTAGGTGCTCCAGTCGATCGGCGTCTTGTTGGCGCGCGCCTGCGCCAGCGTCACCATCGGCGTGGCCTTCCTGCTGGCGTGCTGGTGACGGATGCGCTCGTAATCGGTCTTCAGCTCGGCCAGGTACCTGGTCGCGCCTTCGTCCGACAGCAGGCTGGATGCCACGCTGACCGAACGCGAGGCGTCCGGCACGTAGACCACCGGGCCTTCGTAGTGCGGCGCGATCTTGACCGCGGTATGCACGCGCGAGGTGGTGGCGCCGCCGATCAGCAGCGGGATCTTCTTGATGCGGAAGTAATCGTCGCGCTGCATCTCCGAGGCGACATAGGCCATTTCTTCCAGCGACGGGGTGATCAGGCCGGACAGCCCGACGATGTCCGCGCCCTCGACCTTGGCGCGCGCCAGGATCTCGTTGCACGGGACCATCACGCCCATGTTGACCACTTCGAAGTTATTGCACTGGAGCACCACCGAGACGATGTTCTTGCCGATGTCGTGCACGTCGCCCTTGACGGTGGCGATGACGATCTTGCCGCGCGCCTTGACGTCGCCACCGGCCTCGGCCAGCAAGCGCTTTTCTTCCTCGATGTACGGCAGCAGGTGGGCCACGGCCTGCTTCATCACGCGGGCGCTCTTGACCACCTGGGGCAGGAACATCTTGCCGGCGCCGAACAGGTCGCCCACGATGTTCATGCCGTCCATCAGCGGGCCTTCGATCACCTCGATCGGACGGCCGCCGCGCGCTTCCACCTGCTGGCGCACTTCCTCGGTGTCTTCGACGATGAAGGTGGTGATGCCGTGCACCAGCGCGTGCGACAGGCGATCGCCCACCGGCACCGGGCTCTCCGGCGTGCCGCGCCACAGCAGGTTCTCTTCCTTCCTGGCGCCGCCGCCCTTGAAACGGTCGGCGATCTCCAGCAGGCGGTCGGTACTGTCCTCGCGGCGGTTGAGCACGACGTCTTCCACGCGCTCGCGCAGTTCGGGATCCAACTGGTCGTACACGCCTAGCTGGCCGGCGTTGACGATGCCCATGTCCATGCCTGCCTTGATGGCGTGGTACAGGAACACGGTGTGGATGGCCTCGCGTACCGCGTCATTGCCGCGGAAGGAGAACGACACGTTGGACACGCCGCCGCTGACCTTGGCGTAGGGCAGGTTCTGCTTGATCCAGGCGGTGGCCTCGATGAAGTCCACCGCGTAGTTGTTGTGCTCCTCGATGCCGGTCGCCACCGCGAAGATGTTCGGGTCGAAGATGATGTCTTCCGGCGGAAAGCCGACTTCATTGACCAGGATGTCGTAGCTGCGCTTGCAGATCTCGGTCTTGCGCGCAAAGGTGTCGGCCTGGCCCTTCTCATCGAAGGCCATCACCACGGAAGCGGCGCCATAACGGCGGATCAGCTCGGCGTGGTGGCGGAACTGTGCCTCGCCTTCCTTGAGCGAGATCGAGTTGACCACGGGCTTGCCCTGCACGCATTGCAGGCCGGCCTCGATCACTTCCCACTTGGACGAGTCCAGCATGATGGGCACGCGCGCGATGTCGGGCTCGGAGGCGATCAGGTTGAGGAACCGCACCATGGCCGCCTTGGAGTCCAGCATGGCCTCGTCCATGTTGATGTCGATGATCTGCGCGCCGTTCTCGACCTGCTGGCGGGCCACCACCAGTGCCTCGTCGAACTGGCCGTTGAGGATCATGCGGGCAAAGGCCTTGGAGCCGGTGACGTTGGTGCGCTCGCCGACGTTGACGAAGAGCGTGTCCTCATCGATGGTGAAAGGCTCGAGGCCGGACAGGCGCATCGGGCGCGGCGGCAGGGTATCGTTGGTCATGGCTTGATCTTGTTCTGTGGGCTCGCGGTGCATGGTCAGGCGGCGTCGCGGTACTGGCCAGGCCAGGCGCGGGGCTTCTTGCTGGCCACGCTCCGCGCGATGGCGGCGATGTGCTCGGGCGTGGTGCCGCAGCAGCCGCCCACCAGGTTGACCAGTCCGGACGCGGCGAACTCTTCCACCAGCGACGAGGTCACCTCGGGCGTTTCGTCGAAGCCGGTATCGCTCATCGGGTTGGGCAGGCCGGCGTTCGGGTAGCAGGAGACAGCCGCGTCGCAGATCTTGGCCAGCTCGGCGATATACGGGCGCATTAGCGCGGCGCCGAGCGCGCAGTTCAGGCCGAAGGTGATCGGCCGGGCATGGCGCAGGCTGTTCCAGAACGCTTCCACGGTCTGGCCCGACAGGATGCGGCCGGAGGCGTCCGTGACGGTGCCGGAGATCATCACGGGCAGGCGCTCGCCGGTGTCCTCGAAGAGCTGGTCGATGGCGAACAGCGCGGCCTTGGCGTTCAGCGTATCGAAGATGGTTTCCACCAGGAACACGTCGCAGCCGCCTTCCAGCAGACCCTTGCCCTGCTCGTAGTACGAATGGCGCAATTCTTCGAAGCTCACGTTGCGCGCGCCCGGGTCGTTGACGTCGGGCGAGATGCTGGCGGTCTTGGGCGTGGGCCCGAAGGCACCGGCCACGAAGCGCGGCTTGTCGGGCGTGCTGTACTTGTCGCAGGCTGCGCGCGCCAGCCGGGCGGCCACGAGGTTCATCTCGTATGCCAGGTCCGCCATCTTGTAGTCTTCCTGCGCGACACCGGTGGCACCGAAGGTGTTGGTCTCGATCAGATCGGCGCCAGCGGCCAGGTACTGCTCGTGGATCTCGCTGATGACCTGCGGGCGGCTCAGCAGCAGCAGTTCGTTGTTGCCCTTGACGTCCACATGGTGCCCGGCGAAGCGTTCGCCGCGGTAATCCGCCTCGGTCAGCTTGTAGCGCTGGATCATGGTGCCCATGGCACCGTCCAGGATCAGGATGCGCTCGCGCAGCAGGGCCGGCAGATTGGCCGCCCGGGTATAGGGGCGCGCGGGAGGAAGCGAGGCAGTACGTGGGGCGGCGCTCATGTGGGGCTCGGCAGCAAGAGAAAAGGCAACGATTTTATCAGTTATATCAATGGTTTGCGCAATTGCGGGCGCGGCCGGCCGGTGCGCGCGAAGGCGCTCGCGGGTTGCCGCATGGCACCGCCCGGCCCTACACTGGGGCATCTGCCCATCATCGCAAGCCTTGTCCATGCAACACCTCAGCCCCGGCGACGCGCAAACCCTGCTCGACGCGTCGCCCGACGCGCTCTTCATCGATTGCCGCAGCGAAATGGAATACCTCTTCGTGGGACATCCCAAGGGGGCGCACAACGTGCCCTGGAACGATGGCCCGGACTGGGAGGTGAATCCCCATTTCGTGCAGTCGGTGAAGAAGCTCGCCGGACAGGCATCGGCCCGCCCGGTGCTGCTGATCTGCCGTAGCGGCAACCGCTCGGCGGCAGCCGCGAGGGCACTGGAGGGAGCAGGGTTCAACACGGTCTTCCACGTGCTGCACGGCTTCGAGGGCGACCTGGACGCCGAGCGCCATCGCAACACGCTCAATGGCTGGCGGCACGCGGGCCTGCCCTGGGAACAGTACTAGGCGCACGCAAAGCAAGAAGCCCGCGCATTGCACGGGCTTCCTGTTTGCGTTCGGCTCGCCGGCCCGCCCCAGGCGGAAAACCGGCAGAGGCGGCCACAAGCCTAGTGCATCACCAGCGGATGAATCATCACGGTATCGAACTTGCCAAGAAAATCATCTACCTCTTCCACCGACGGCTCGCTTTCGATCAGACGTTGCACGTCCGCGCGAAAGCTCTCGGCCATCCGGCCGCCGAGGAATATCTCGCGTTTCAGGTTCTTGTCGACGATTTCATAGCCGCCAGAGGCAAGAGGCGCATGCTCGACATCCGCACCAAACTCGACAATGCAGTAATTGTCGCTGTTGTAGATCATTTGCATGGCACACCTCCTGGCTGTCATGGATAAGCGGCGGGCCACACTGATTATTACGATGACCGGCACAATGGCCGGCTGCCCTCCGCGACTTCACCTCCAAGCTGAGGGTGTCTGCCGGGTTTTCAAGATTGTTGCTTCGGCGAACCGCAGGAATTAAGCGTTCCCTCACTACATTGGGCAACGGCGCCGCCAGCAAGTTCTTGAGTTGGGTTGGAAAGATAACGCTGGATATTTCAAAGAATTACTGCATATCGCGTCATGGCGCCTCGCACTGTGCCCCGCACGCCGCATTGCCCAGAAACGCGTCGAGCACGGCGTGAAAACGATCGGCTTGTTCGATAGGGGCCAGGTGCGCAGCGCGAGGCAGCACTTCCAGGCGGGCGCCGGGGATGGCGGCGGCGATCTCGCGCGCCATCTCCGGCGGCGCGCCCTGGTCCTCTTCGCCCACCACGACCAGCGTGGGGCAATGAATGCGCGCGATCGCCCCGGTCAGGTCGAATGCCATGATGGCCTGCCCGGTTCCCACATAGCCGTGCACGGGCGTGGCCAGCAGCATCGCGCGCACGCGCGCCACCTCTTCCGGATGGGTCGCGTGGAATTGCGCGCTGAACCAGCGTTGCAGCGTGTCGTCGGCCACGCCCGCCATGCCGTGCGCCTCGACGTGACCGATGCGGTCATGCCACATCGGGTGGGCATCCAGCGGCGTGCGGTTGACGGTATCGACCAGCGTCAGCGACAGCAGGCGCTCGGGATAGCGCACGGCCATCGTCTGCCCGATCATGCCGCCCACCGAGACGCCGACGAAGTGCGCGTCCGGCACCGCCAGCGCATCCATCAGGGCGGCCACGTCGTCGGCCAGGCGGATCATCGAATAAGCGCCGATCGGCGCATCGCTCCGGCCATGTCCGCGCAGGTCGTAGCGCAGCACGCGATAGCGCGGCGCCAGGTGGCGCGCGGTGGCGTCCCACAACGTATGGTCGGCGCCCAGTGCGTGCGCCAGGATCACCCAGGGGCCGTCGCCCCCGTCGATGCGAACCTGGAGGCTGATATCCCCCACGCTGACGCGGCGGGCCTCGGAAGGTGGCTGGGTGGCGGTCATGGCAGGTCTCCGGTAGTTGAGCAAGTCAGTATGACTCCCGCCGCCTGACGATGCGTTGACGGCGCATTGACGACGCATAGACGACTCAGTGCAGCGCTTCACTGTCGCGATAGACGAGTTCGAACAGTGTGCCGTCGGGCTCCGTCTGCTGCAACTTCACCGGCATCCATTGCAGCGACGGCGCCAGCCACAGTTCCACGCGGCGGTGATCGCCCTCATGCCGCGGCAGGCGCATGAAATGCTTGGCGTGCACCATGCCGCGACCGGTATCTACGTCCTCCTCGCCCACATACTGCACCTGCATTGGCTCCAGGTCACGCGTATCGGCCACCTCGAAGCTGTCCGTGACGCCGGGCGTGGCATAGCGCTGGGGATTGCCGCGCACCAGGCCCACCAGTTGCAGGAATACGCTGAAGCGGTCCTGCCCCGCGGCCGGCAAGGGCACCTGCTTGCCGCGGCTCTCGAAGACCAGGGTGTCGGCACCGCGGTCGAAGCGGGCCGCCTCGCTGCGGTTGCGGCGCTCCTCTTCATAGCGCTCGGGCGCGAGGCCACGCTCGCTTAGTGCACCACTGCTGTGAAAGTTGAAGCGGAACCACAGCACCCGCGTTTCCACCGAGAGCAGATAGTGCGCGCCGTCCTGTTGCCAGCGGATCAGCCCGTCCGGGTTCTGCACGCCGTTGACAAAGCTGGAGTAGTGCATCAGCGTCGAGGGCGGCGCC
The DNA here is from genome assembly GCF_056398885.1 of Cupriavidus sp. 01T418. Classification (NCBI taxonomy): domain Bacteria; kingdom Pseudomonadati; phylum Pseudomonadota; class Betaproteobacteria; order Burkholderiales; family Burkholderiaceae; genus Cupriavidus; species Cupriavidus sp. 01T418. Next base: position 66,210 of record NZ_JBFTQG010000003.1, on the reverse strand, counting down.
GAATAGCGAACGCCGTCGGCGGGCGGTGCGGCGGGGGGCGCCGCAGGCGCGGACGTGGCCACCTGCCCGGCCTGGCCGCCGGCGCTCGCCATCGCCGGGCCGGAGCCGGGCGCGGCCAGCAGCGGCGGCGCCTCCGGAGCGGCAGGCGTCGCCGGCGCTTCGGGGGCGGCCTCGGGCCGGGGCGCGGCGGGCCGCTTTCGCACGATCGGCGGCGGCGCTTTCGCGACCGGTGGCGCCGGCGGTGGCAGCAAGATGGCTTCGAGCGGTGGCATGGCAGTCGGATCGCTCGGCGGCCCGGGCAAACGTATCAGGCCCAGCACCACCACCAGGTGGGCCGCCAGCACCAGCGCGAGCGCGACCGCCCAGCGCAGGCAGCGCGGGGTCGGCTTATCGGGAAAGGCCGTTCGGCGCGTTCGTCGGGCTGCCACCAAGATAACCAAGCTCCGAGGAGATCTGCCGGGCGATCTCGCGCACATGAAGATCGACCGTACCGCCCCATTCTGCATCGAATACGCTCTGGGCGCCGAGCACGATCAAACCCATCGCGATATGACCGTTGGCATCGAACACCGGCATCGAGAACGCGTTGATGCCCGGCAGCACGCCGCCTTTGGTGCGTGCCGCGCCGTGCGCGCGCACCTCCTCGCACACCGCTTCGTAGTCGGCCAGCGAGCGCGGCAGCCCCGGGATATCGTCGTGGCCGCGCTCGGCCAGTTCCCGTTCGACCAGCGGGCGCGTCTGTTGTTTCGGCAAGTAGGTGCCGTACAGGCGGCCGGTGGCAGAGTTAAGCATGGGCATCACGTCGCCCAGTCGCAGGCTCACAGTGACGGGATGGCTCGATTCCTCCCAGTGCACGATGGTCGGGCCGTGGTTGCCCCACACGGCGATGCCGATGGTCTGGTCCATCTCGTCGCGCAATTGCGACAGGATCGGGCGGGCCTTCTTGACCGGATCGAGCCGGTTCAGACCCGCCAGGCCCAGTTGCAGCGCAAAGGGCCCCAGGTCATAGCGTCCGCCCAGCGGGTCCTGCGCCACCATGCCCAACCGCTGGAAACTGACCAGGTAGCGGTGCGCCTTGGCCGGATTCATGTCGGCGGCGGCGGCCAGGTCGCGCAGCATCATGGCGCGCGGCGAGGCGGCCAGCGCCTGCAGCAACTTGAAGCCAACCTCGATCGACTGGATGCCGGAACGCAGCTTGGAATCGTCTTCTTCGAGTTCGGTCATGCGGCAACTGGTGGCAATACGGGTGAAAATACAATGCGTGAAGCACACGCGAAAGCGGTGCGGGGAAGACAATCACGCCGGCCGGGACATGAATTTACTATAGCGAAATCGATTTACCAATTTTTAAACCATCGGTAAACTTTTAAAGCACTTTGCGCGTCACATCGGGCGCATCGCATCACGGTAGACTAGCGGGCCGCCTTTCCTGCTTTTCCCGCTTCTTCTTTACGCATCGCATCRCATACATGAAACTCGCCACCCTCAAGGACGGCTCCCGCGACGGCCAGCTCGTGGTCGTCTCGCGCGACCTGAAGACCGCTCACTTCGTCAACGATGTCGCCGGCAGGCTGCAGACGGTGCTGGACGACTGGAACTTCTACGCGCCGCAGTTGCAGGACGTCAGCGACGCCCTGAACGCGGGCCGCGCGCGCCATCCCTTCGCCTTCGACCCCAGGGCGTGCATGGCGCCGCTGCCGCGCGCCTACCAGTGGGCCGACGGCTCCGCCTACGTGAACCACGTGGAGCTGGTGCGCCGCGCGCGCGGCGCTGAGATGCCGCCCGAATTCTGGACGGACCCGCTGATGTACCAGGGCGGCTCCGACGACATGATCGGCCCGCACGACGATATCGTGTGCGCCAGCGAAGCCTTCGGCATCGACTTCGAGGCCGAGATCGCGGTCATCACCAGCGACGTGAAGATGGGCGCCAGGCCCGAGCAGGCCGCCGACGCCATCCGGCTGGTCATGCTGGCCAACGACGTGTCCTTGCGCAACCTGATCCCGGCCGAACTGGGCAAGGGCTTCGGCTTCTTCCAGAGCAAGCCGGCCACGGCATTCTCGCCGGTGGCGGTCACGCCCGACGAACTGGGCGAAGCCTGGCGCGAGCGCCGGGTGCACTTGCCGATGACAGTGCACTGGAACAGCAAGAAAGTGGGCGTGCCCGACTGCGGCACCGACATGGTGTTCGATTTCGGCCAGCTCATCGCGCATATCTGCAAGACGCGCAATGTCCGCGCCGGCAGCATCGTGGGCTCCGGCACCATCTCCAACGTCGACCGCAGCAAGGGCTACTGCTGCATCGCCGAGAAGCGCATGCTGGAGATCATCGATGGCGGCCAGCCGGTCACCGGCTTCATGAAGTACGGCGACGCGGTCAAGATCGAGATGTTCGACGCGCAGGGCCATTCGGTGTTCGGCGCCATCGACCAGTTGGTGTCGGCCCCGCGCTAAGCCGCCGCCAGCGCCTTGACGATGCCCTGCGCCAGCATGGCATCGATCTCCTGCTCCCCATGGCCACATTCAGCGATGGCAGTTCGTATCACCTGGCAAACGACAGCGAAGACAGGACGCCCGCGCCTATAATTGACCGACCGCCCGGTTGACTAATTGCCTGCGCCTGCGCGGGCCGGTCCCATCATGATCCACTATGGAATGGCCACGGCCATCGCTGCCCCATGACCGAAATCCCTGCGCCAGATGCTCTGCAATCTTCACCGACGTCCCAGCCGGCCCCGTTGTCGCCACGCTACGACCGCTACCAGGCCCTGACGCTGCGCCGGCATGGCCCCATCCTCGAGATCGTGATGGGCGCGGAGCAGTCCGCCAACCGCAAGCTGGCCACCGCCGACGCCAATATGCACCGCGAGCTGGCGGAAATCTGGCGCGACGTCTCGGCCGATCCCGAAGTGCGCGTGGCGCTGATCCGCGGCGAGGGCAAAGGCTTCTCCGCCGGCGGCGACCTGTCCCTGGTGGAAGACATGGCCAACGATTTCGCTACCCGCACACGGGTGTGGCACGAGGCACGGGACCTGGTCTACAACGTCATCAATTGCGACAAGCCGATCGTCTCGGCCATGCATGGCCCCGCCGTCGGCGCCGGCCTGGTGGCCGGCCTGCTGGCCGATATCTCGATCGCGGCCAGGACCGCGCGCATCGTCGACGGCCATACGCGGCTGGGTGTGGCGGCGGGCGATCATGCCGCCATCGTGTGGCCCCTGCTGTGCGGGATGGCCAAGGCCAAGTACTATCTGATGCTGTGCGAGTCGATGAGCGGCGAAGAGGCCGAGCGCATCGGGCTGGTGTCGCTGACCGTGGATGAGGATGAACTGGTCGAACGCGCCTTCGACGTGGCGCGCCGGCTCGCAGCCGGGTCGCAGACTGCGATCCGCTGGACCAAGTACGCGCTCAATAACTGGCTGCGCATGGCGGGCCCGGCGTTCGACAGTTCGCTGGCGCTGGAATTCATGGGCTTCGCCGGCCCCGATGTACAGGAAGGCGTGGCAAGCTTGCGGCAGAAGCGGCCGCCGCAGTTCGACTGATGCAGTTCGACAAATGTAGTTTGACCCCGCAGCCGGCGCCGCCGGCTGCCGACCCCCGGAGACGCAACGATGTTCGGCCAGATCCCAGATTTCAGCAACGGCTTCGAGTTCCTCCGCAAGATGTGGGGCAGTGCCGCCGGCATGCCGGGCGGGCTGATGCCGGGCCTGCAGGCCATGACCCCGCCGATGAGCCTGGAAGAAGTCGACAAGCGCATCGAAGACCTCAAGGCGGTGGAAGGCTGGTTGCAACTCAATACCAATATGCTGCGCACCACCATCCAGGGCCTGGAGGTGCAGCGCGCCACGCTGGTGGCGCTGCAGGCCATCGGCACCGCGCTCTCGCCCGAGGCCATGCAAAGCGCAATGGACAGCGTCGCGCGCGCGGCCAGTTCGCCCAGCGCCGCGCCGTTCCAGCACAAGGCGGAGCCGGCCGCACCCCAGCGCGTCTGGCCCGAGCCCACGGTGGAGGAAAACGAGGACAAGGAAGACAACGGCCCCGATGCGCCCCAGCCGTCCGAAGCCAGCCAGGCGGAACAACCGGCCGCCGCATCCGGCCGGGCCAGCGCGCCCCCGCCAGATGCCAACCTGTGGTGGGATGTGCTGCAGCAACAGTTCAAGCAGATCGCCAGCAGCGCCGCAACCGCCAGCCTGACGCCCTTCGCCAACCTGGGCAGCTTTGGCATGCCGGGGGCAGGCGCGCAGCCCGGACCTGCCGCCGAGCCGGCAGGCAAGGAGGAAAAGTCTGCCAAGGCGGCCAAGGCGGCCAGCAAACCGGCCGGCAAGACCGGCGCCAAGGCACCCGCCAAAGCCCCCGCCAAGACGGCAGGCAAAACCGCAGGCAAGACCGCGGCCAAGCGCCCGCCAGCCAGCAAGAAGCCCGCCGCCACCAAGCCCGCGCCGGTGAAGGACGCGGCCGCGGCCCGCGCATCCGGGGACAAGCCGGATACGGCCGTCCCCGGCGAGCCGCACTGATCCCGCGCCGGACCTGGCCGTGACCCATCTACCGAGCCGACACCCTTGGTGAACACCACCTCGCTGATCATGATGGGCGGCGGCGCCCGCGCCGCCTACCAGGCCGGCGTGCTGCACGGCCTCGCGCGCATCGCCGCGCGGCACGGCCTGGATCGCGGCCGCATCCCTTTCGACATCATCTGCGGGACGTCGGCCGGCGCCATCAACGGTGCCGGCATGGCGATCAACGCGGCCAACTTCCGCACCGCGGCCGACAGCCTGGCAGCGCTGTGGAGCGGCATCCATGCCGAGGACGTCTACCGCACCGGCGTGGTCGGCGTAGGCGCATCGGGGGCCAGGTGGCTCTCCGCGCTGGCGTTCGGCTGGGTCACCCGGCACGCCCCGCGGGCGCTGTTCGACAACGCGCCGCTGGGCGGGCTGCTCAGCGAACTGTTCGACCCCGAGCGGGTGCAGGCGAGCCTGGATGCCGGCAACCTCCAGGCCTTTGCCGTGACGGCGCTGTCCTACACCACCGGGCGCCACGTCACTTTCTACCAGTCGCACCGCCGCATCCATCCGTGGCGCCGCAGCCAGCGGGTTGCCGTGGAAGCGAAGATCGGCGTTGACCACTTGCTGGCGTCCTCGTCCATCCCTTTCCTGTTCCCCGCGCTGCCGCTGGAACTGGAGGGCCATCACGAGTGGTTCGGCGACGGCACCATGCGCCAGATGTCGCCCTTGTCGCCGGCCATCCATCTCGGCGCCTCGCGCATCCTCGCCATCGGCGCGGCATCGCGCCAGCGCCCGGGGTGGTTCGACACCGTGCCGGCCGGCGGCTACCCGTCGCTGGCGCAGGTAGGCGGCCAGGCCCTGGCGAGCATCTTCCTCGACGGCCTGTCCGCGGACCTGGAACGGCTGCAGCACATCAACAGCCTGCTGTCGCGCATGCCGGAAATCGCCAACGACAGCGAGGGCTGGCGCCCCGTGCAGGTGATGACGGTTTCGCCCAGCGAACCCATCGAAGCCATCGCCGCCGAACATGTGCAACAGCTCCCCCGCACCGTGCGCGCCTTGCTGACCCCGCTGGGCGGCACCGAAGCGCGCGGCGCGGCCTTTGCCAGCTACCTGCTGTTCGAGCCCGAATTCACCCAGGCCCTGGTCGCCCTGGGCGAGAAGGACGCCTTGGCGCAAGAACACGAACTGGCCGCCTTCCTGTATGGCATCATCCCGCCGGATCCCGGCAACGAGATAGGGTCGGCGTCCACACGTCCAGCTACACTTGATCATGAACCACCCGCCCGCGTGATGGCCTGACCTGTGGACATGCCAGGTTTGTCCGCGCATCCGCATGCGGCCAGGAGTGATGCATGTCGCGCTTTGCCCGACACGAGAAACAGGCGGAACGCGCGATATTCGCCCATCAATCAAGCATCGCGCAGATTCGGACGCGTCCGATTCCCGACTTTCAATATGAAAAGAGCATTGGGAATAATTCGCATCTGGTAGAATCTGCCCGTAATTTCAAAGGCTTACCATGCTCTACCCCGAACTGTTCAAATCGCTGGAAGCGGTACGTTGGCACATGGACAAGGACATCCCCTGGGATTCCTTCGACCCCAGCCTGCTCACGGACGACCAGGCCAAGACGATCCGCATGAATGCCATCACGGAATGGTCGGCCCTGCCCGCCACCGAGATGTTCCTGCGCGACAACCGCCACGATTCCGACTTTTCGGCCTTCATGAGCATCTGGTTCTTCGAAGAGCAGAAGCATTCGCTGGTGCTGATGGAATACCTGCGCCGCTTTCGCCCGGACCTGGTGCCGACCGAGGAAGAACTGCACGCCGTGCGCTTCGAGTTCGACCCGGCCCCGCCGCTGGAAACCCTGATGCTGCATTTCTGCGGCGAGATCCGCCTGAACCACTGGTATCGCCGTGCCGCCGAATGGCACACCGAGCCGGTGATCAAGCAGATCTACCGCACCCTGTCGCAGGACGAAGCCCGCCACGGCGGCGCCTACCTGCGCTACATGAAGAAATACCTGACCCAGTTCGGCGACAGCGCCCGCTCGGCCTTTGCCAAGATCGGCGTGCTGATGGCCTCCGCCCGCCGGACTGAAAAGCCGCTGCACCCGACCAACCTGCACGTCAACAAGGCGCTGTTCCCCAACGACACCGTGCAATCTCGCCTGCCGGATCCGGATTGGCTCGAGCACTGGCTCGATGAGCAGATTCGCTTCGATGAGGGCTGGGAGAAGAAGGTGATCGAGCGGATCCTGCACAATATGTCGCTGCTGTTCGAGCGCACGTTCGAGACGGTGCAGGATTTGAACCGGTATCGGAAGGAATTGAATGCAAGGTTGCAGGCGGCCGGCGGTGAGCAGCCGGCGCAGGCATAAAGCAGCCTGGTTTCCGGCTGTCGGCGCCAGTATTCGATCGCCTTCGATAGAACGAGCCCCATGACGATGGGGCTTTGTCTTTTGGGGATATTCAGCTTTTGGTACCTTGAAGCCCGGCCTGGCAATTCCCCGCAAGCGTCCCGAACTCCCAACACCCTCCCATGCCGCTCCCGAACTTCGAATCCAAGCTCGTCGCCCCCGGCAACCCGCACGACCTGGCCGAAAAGCTGGCCGCGCTGCCGCGCCCGATGGTCTTCACCAACGGCGTCTTCGACATTCTCCATCGCGGCCACGCCACTTACCTGGCGCAAGCCAAGGCCCTCGGCGCCAGCCTGGTGGTCGGCGTCAACAGCGACGCCTCGGTCCGCATGCTGGGCAAGGGCGACGACCGCCCCCTCAATCACGAATCGGATCGCATGGCGCTGATCGCGGCGCTGGCATCGGTGGACCTGGTGGTGATGTTCCGCGAGCAAACGCCGGTCGAGCTGATCCGGCTGGTGCGCCCCGACATCTACGTCAAGGGTGGCGACTACGATATCGATGCGCTGGAAGAAACGCGGCTGGTGCGCAGCTGGGGCGGGCAAGCCCATGCCATCGCCTTCCTGCACGACCGCTCCACCACCAGGCTGCTGTCAAAAGTCCGCCAGGGCGGCTGAGCGAAAGCCGCGCTCCTGCCTTCAGGTGCAGGTCAACAAATCCTGCACGCCATACCGCTGCCGCAGCTCGTCAAGCCGCGTGCGCAACGCCGCGTCGGCATTGCGCACGCGCAGCCACTGGCGCGTGAGCGGATACGGCGTGTCGCTCAGCACCGCGGTGCGCACGCCCTGTTCGCGCAGGGTGTCCAGGAAATGCTCGGCATGCTCGCGCTCCTGGAACAGGCCCAGCGAGATCGTATAGGTTTCGGGCGTCCCCGCGCTGACCACCGCCACATCGGTGATATTGCGCCGGCGCAGTTCGCCCAGCTTGCGCGGCAGGTTTTCGCGCGTGGGCTGCGGCGGCAGGTGGACCCACCAGCGCGCCTGCTCCTGCCGCTCGAACTGTTCCACCCGCCAGGCGCCGGCCGGTGCGCCCGCCAGCTCATCGGCCACGCGCCGTACCAGTTCGCCGTTGAAGCCGCCAATCTCGACGCAGGCGCTGGCCGCGTTGGCTTGCGTAGCGCTGGCACCCGCTACTTCATGCACCACAGGCTGGGCGCGCGGGGCTGCCGGCGCCGATGCCTCCCGCGCCAGCTGGCGGAACCGCTCGGCACGCGACTGCTGCCCGGCGCGTTCGGGCTCGCGCGCGCTTTCCATCCAGCCCGCCAGGGGCTGTGGGCCGAACGCGCCCAGCACGGCTGCCAGCAGCAGCGCATTGACCAGGACCAGCAGGATTAACAGGCTTCGTTGGAGCATGGGGGCGGTGCGGGGGTGGACGACGGGCTGGAAATCGGAATCGGAATCGATGGCCGCAGGCTCAGTCCGAGGGAGCAGCCTGGCTTTGCGAGGCCATCACATACAGGCCGAGCAGCACGAGATTATCGTGCATCTCGAACGGCATCGAAAGGGCGTTTGCCAGCACGTGACGGGCGCCACCGGACAGCAGGCAGCGTACCGGGCCGCGCTCGCCCAGGGCACGCCAGGTGCGCTCCACCGCACCGGCTTGCGCTGCCAGGCAGCCGGCGGCAATGGCGTCGCGGGTGTTGTCGGCCCAAGGTGCGGCCAGACCAGTATCGCCGACGCCCAGGGCCGGCAATTGCGCGGTGTTTTGCGCCAGCGCGCCCAGCATCAGGTCCAGGCCGGGCAGGATCAGGCCGCCTTCGAAGCGGTCCTGCGCGCTCACCACGTCGAGCGTGGTGGCGGTGCCGGCGGTGACGACCAGCAGCGCGCCCTGCGGCCGGTAGCAGCGCGCGCCGATGCTGCCGATCCAGCGGTCGACGCCGAGCTGGACGGGATCGCGGTAGCCGTTGACCAGGCCCCCGAACCGCGGGCCCGAGCGTACCCAGGTCACACTGGTTGCGGGGCCGAACACGCTGTCCAGCGTGGCCTGCAGGCTGGCGGCGACGGCCGCGCCGGCTACGTTGCTCACCCACACCCGAGGCCGGGCGGGGCCGGGCGCGCGCAGCGATGCCCATTGCGCCGCCAGCGTGGCCAGGGCGTCGTGGGCCACGGCGCCGCCATGCTGCCACGGCGTTGGCAAGGGCGCCTCGTGCAACACCGCGCCGGACCAGGCGTCTTCGCACCAGGCCCATTTCAGGCGGGTATTGCCGATATCGACCAGCAGTTGCGGCACGCGCGGCATGCCCGCGGCAGGCACGGTCATGCTCCCGCCCCCTGGCCTTCGTCCGCCGGGCGCAGCGAGACTTCGCCGCTGGCGATGCGCTCCAGGCCCGTGGCCGTTTCAAGCAGCAGGTAGCCGTCGCCGTCCACGCCGCGCGCCAGGCCTTCCGCGTGCACATGGCCGTCGTGCAGCAGGCGCACCGGCTGGTCCCGATAGGCGTCGCGGGCGGACCAGCGGGCCGCCATCGGCGCAAATCCCTGCGCCAGGAATTCGTCGCGCATCGCCGCCAGCCGGTTCAGCACGGCGGCCAGCAGCGCGGTGGGATCGCAGTCCGGCAGGTATTCGGTCACGCCGGCCAGGCTGCGTCCGAGCGCGGCCTCCATCTGCGCATCGCGCACCAGATTCAGGCCGATGCCGATCACCGCCCAGACCTGCTGCGGCCCCGCCGGCACCGACTCGATCAGGATGCCGGCCAGCTTGCGGCCGTCGATCTGCAGGTCGTTGGGCCATTTCAGGCCGAGGACGGCGCCGAGCCGCGCATCGCAACCGGCCAATGCCTCGGCCAGCGCGAGGCCCACCGCCAGGCTCAGCCCGCTGAGCTGCGACGGCGCCAGCGGCAAGGGCAGCGCCACCGAGAACGTCAGCCCGGCCTGGCCTTGCCAGGGACGGCCGAGGCGGCCGCGCCCGGCGGTCTGGCGGTAGGCCAGGCGCAGCGTGCCGGCCTCGGTCCAGGGCGCGGTGCGGCAGGCCAGCGTCAGGTCGGCGTTGGTCGAGCCGGTCTCGTCGACCATGTCGAGGGTCCAGCCGCGGGCGGCGCCGCTAAGCGCGGCGCGCAGGCGCTCGGGGTCGATGCGCCAGGCCTGGGCTGGCGAGGCGGATGGCGGCAGGGATGGGTCAGCGGGCATGCGTATCGGCAATGGACGGCACAAAGGGCACAAAGGTCACATGGTGCGCCAGGCGCACAGGAAACATGGTGCGGGCCGCGCAGCCCGGGGCCGCGCGGGGGAATCCAGCCCGCATTGTAGCCGCGCGAATCCATGGCCGAGGCGGTCCGGGCGCCCACTGACCCTGCGGGTGGCATAGAATCGGGACTTGCCCATCACTTTCCCTCATCCTTTGGAAAGCCTTACCACGCCAGCCATCGAAGTGACGCGCACGCACGGAGCGGCGACGGTGCAATTGCGTGGCGACTGGACCGCGCTGGCGCTGTCGGACTGCCATCACGCTCGCGGCCTGCGCCATGATTTGCATGCGATTGCCGCAGATTCGCACTGGTCGCTGGCCGGCCTTGGCCGGCTCGACCATATCGGCGCGCAACTGATGTGGCAGGCCTGGGGCGGCAAGCTGCCCGAGCGGCTGGAGGCCAACGAGGCCCAGCGGCGCGTGTTCTCGCGCATCGCCGGGCTGCGGCGCGAGAACTGGAAGAAACATATGGTGGACCGGTTCAATCCGGTGACGCTGTTCGGCACCGCGATCCTGTCGATGTTCTCGCAGCTCGGCAACGGCGTGGCCATGCTGGGCCAGCTGGCCTTCGACCTGATGCGCCTGGCGCGTGCCCCGCAGCGCGGCCCCTGGCGCGAGATCTCGGCCAATATCTACAACGTCGGCTATAAGGCGCTCGCGATTACCGCGCTGGTGGGCTTCCTGATCGGCATCGTGCTGTCGTACCTGTCGGCCAACCAGTTGCGCACCTTCGGCGCCAGCATCTTTGTCGTCAACATCCTGGGCATGGCAGTGATCCGCGAGCTGGGGCCGGTGCTGGCGGCCATCCTGATCGCCGGCCGCTCGGGCTCGGCCATCACCGCGCAGATCGGCGTGATGCGCGTCACCGAGGAGCTCGACGCCATGCGCGTGATGGGCATCTCGCACGGTTTCCGGCTGATCATGCCGCGCGTGATCGCGCTGGCCGTCGCCATGCCGCTGCTGGTGGCGTGGACCGACTTGCTGGCGCTGGCCGGCGGCATGCTGGCGGCCAAGTTCCAGCTCGATATCAGCGTGGCCTTCTTCCTGCGCACGCTGCCCGATGCGGTGCCGGTGGCCAACCTGTGGATGGGCCTCGCCAAGGGCGTGGTGTTCGGCATCCTGATCGCGCTCACCGCCTGCCATTTCGGCTTGCGCATCCAGCCCAACACGCGCAGCCTCGGCGAGGGCACCACCGCCTCGGTGGTGACCTCGATCACGGTGGTGATCCTGGCCGATGCCATCTTCGCCATCCTGTTCAAGGACATCGGACTATGACTGCCGTCACCGCTGCCAGCCAGGCCAACATCACGGCGTCCGCCCGCACCACCGTCATCGAGGTGCGCAATCTCGTCAAGCGCTTTGGCGAGGCAGTCGTGCACGACCACCTGAACCTCGATGTCTATCGTGGCGAGGTGCTGTCCATCGTCGGCGGCTCGGGCAGCGGCAAGACCGTGCTGCTGCGCCAGATCGTCGGGCTGGACCGGCCCACCTCGGGCACCATCCGTGTGTTCGGCGAGGACCTGATGCGGCTCGATACCGCGCGCCTGCAAGCCCTGCGCAACCGCTGGGGCCTGCAGTTCCAGCGCGGCGCGCTGTTTTCCGCGCTGTCGGTGATCGACAATATCGCGTTGCCGCTGCGTGAACTTCGCACCCTGCCGGACGATCTCATCTGCGCGGCATCGCTGCTCAAGCTGCAACTTGTAGGGCTGTCGGCGCGCGATGCGGACAAGATGCCGTCCGACCTGTCCGGCGGCATGATCAAGCGCGTGGCGCTGGCGCGGGCCCTGGCCCTGGAACCCGAGCTGGTGTTCCTGGACGAACCCACCGCCGGACTGGACCCGATGGCCTCGGACGACTACGTGGCGCTGATCCGCGAACTGCGCCGCGAGCTGGGCCTGACCGTGGTGATGGTGACCCACGACCTCGACACCCTGGTGGCGCTGTCGGATCGTGTCGCCGTGCTGGCGGACCACAAGGTGCTGGCGGCGCTGCCGATACCGGAGCTGGTGCATATCGACCATCCGTTCATCCGCGAATATTTCCTGGGCGAACGCGGGCAGCGCGCCATGCAGGGCCTGGCCCGGGCGCCGGCCATCGCGCAACTGCCGGCAGGTCCGCAATCTGGAGACGCATAATGGAAAACAAGTCATACGCCTTCCTTGCCGGCGTGTTTACGATCGGCCTCGCCATCCTGGTGCTGTTCGCGATCTTCTGGTTCAGCAGCGATCACGCGGTGCGCGTGCCCTATGACCTGATTACCCGCACCACCGTCAACGGGCTGGGGCCGCAGGCCGACGTCAAGTACCGTGGCCTGGAAGTGGGCAAGGTGGTGTCGATCCGCTTCGATCCCGCCGTGCCGGGCCAGATCATCGTGCGCATCAGCGTCAACCAGGACACCCCGATCACCACCACCACCTATGCCACGCTCGGCTTCCAGGGCGTGACCGGGATCGGCTACGTGCAGCTCGACGACACCACCGCGCAGGAGGGCGGTTCGCCATCGCCGCACCTGCGCACCTCGTCCAAGTCGGTGGCGCGCATCACCATGCGGGCCGGCTTCTTCGAGGAACTGGAAAAGCGCGGCGACGGCTTGCTGACGCAGCTCGAAACGATCATGGGCTCGCTGACCGACATGTTCCAGGCCGACAACCGGCGCGAACTGATGGGTGCGATCGGCTCGGTGCACAAGACCGCCGACGATGTCGCGCAACTGGCCGGCTCGCTCGAGCCAGCGGTACGCCAGTTGCCGCAGCTGACCAACAACCTGAACGCCACGCTGGCCTCGACGCGGCGCCTGACCCAGGAGCTGGCCAACCCGGACGGCACCGTGCTGCGCACCGTCGACCGCGTCGGCCGCGACCTGCAGGGCGCCGCGGATTCGCTCCAGTCGGCCGTCGGTGGCGTTTCGCAGGACACACTGCCGCAGATCAACGGGCTCGCGCGCGATGCGCGCCAGACCATGCGCAGCATCGACCGCGCGGCCAGCCAGTTCAACGACAGCCCGCGCAGCGTGCTGTTCGGCGCTCCGGCCGCCGTGCCGGGTCCGGGCGAGTCTGGCTTCACGGCGCCGTGAGCGGAGCAGCGACCGTGATGCCGCGCCCCTGCGCAATCGCCGCTTGCCTGGCCCGCCAGGCTGGCGCAGCAAATCCTTCGACCAAACCGAGGCACTCCACAATGCGCAACGCCCGTCTTCGGCCAGACCGTTCCAGCCCCTCCGGCCTGCCGCGCCGGCTGGCCGCCGGCATCGCACTGGCCGGCCTGCTGCTGGGAGGCTGCGCCCTCACGCCCTCCGCGCCCACCATCACCTACGACCTGGGCCCGCCGGCCGGCGCGGCGCCCGGCGCGGCGCCGCTACCCAGGATGCGCGTGGCGCAGACCGACGGCCCCGCCTGGATGGACGGCAACGCGTTCTTCTATCGCCTGCACTATGCCCAGGCGGAGCGCCTGCAGCCCTATGCCACCCAGCGCTGGGTGATGTCGCCGGTGCGCCTTTTCGACGACCGCCTGCGCGAAGCCGTGGCCTCGCGCGGGGCGCTGACCTGGCTCGGCGATACCGCCGCGCCGGCACTGAAGATCGACATGCTGGAGTTCGAGCAGGTCTTCGATAGCGCCAGCGCCAGCCGCGGCGTGATCCGGGTGCGGGCGACGGTGTTCCGCAACGGGCTGATCGGGCAGAAGACCTTCGTGGTGGCACAGCCCGCGGCAACGGCCGACGGCGCCGGCGGCGTCAAGGCGCTGGCCGCCGGCAGCGACGCCGCCATCGCGGCGATCCTGGACTGGGTGGCCACGCTGCCGCTGCAATAACCCGGTTCCGCATGGCATCGGCTCCCGCGCAGCTTCCCCCCTTGCCGCCTACCCCGCGCCATTCACCGCTGGCGCGGGTGGGGCTGCTGTGCTTCACCCTGCTGGTGATCTACGGCAGCCTCTATCCGTTCACGGGCTGGACCGACAACGGCATTTCGCCGCTGGCCTTCCTCACCGCGCCCAAGCCGCGCTACCTGACCGAGTTCGACCTCATCACCAATGTGCTGGGCTATTGCCCCTTCGGCGCGCTGGTGGTGCTGTCCCTGCACCCGCGCGTTTCCGGCGCGCGCGCCACGCTGGTGGCGCTGGTGGCTGGCGCCTTGCTGTCGGGCTGCATGGAGGCATTGCAAACCTGGCTGCCCGGCCGCGTCTCGTCCAATATCGACCTGATCACCAATGCGCTGGGCGCCTTGCTGGGGGGCGCCGTGGTGGCGCCCTTCTCGGCCTCGCTGATCGATCGCGGCTACTTGCGCCAGCTGCGCATGGCGTGGTTCGAGCCGCACGCCAGCTTCGCCATCATCCTGATCCTGTTGTGGCCGTTCGCGCAGATCTTTCCGCAGGAGCACCTGTTCGGCATGGGCGCGATCGTGCGCGAGTGGCTGACCGATCCCGACTCCTGGCCCGTGCAGTGGCTGCAAGGCGTGTTCCCGGCGCTGCCCGACCTGATCGAAGGCGTGAGCCTGTTGCGGCCCGACGATATGCAGGGACAGCAGTTGCTGGAATCGCTGGTGACCGCGTGCGCGTGGCTCGGCACCGGCCTGTTCGCTTCGGCCGCGATGCGGCGCAACGCCCCGATGACGCGCATCCTGGCCGGCCTGCTGGCCAGCACGTTGCTGCTCAAGGCGGCCGTGTCGGAGCTGCAGTTCCCTGACGACAGCGCCTTCAACTGGCTGACCGAAGGCGGCCGTTTCGCGCTGCTGACCGGCTCGCTGGCGCTGGTGCTGCTATTGCGGCTGCCACGCTGGCTGCGCGGCGCGCTGGCGCTGGCTGCGCTGATGCTGCTGGTGCTGCTGTCCAACCTGCTGCCCGCCAATCCGTATTCCTGGATCTCGGAGCAAGGCTGGCGGCTGGGACGTTTCATCCACTTCAACAGCCTGGCGCAATGGCTGGCCTGGATGTGGCCGTTCCTGGCGTTGTTCTACCTGGCCTGGCGCTTCGAGCAATTCCAGCTGGATCGACGTGCCTTGCGGCGGGCGCACCGCAAGGCACGCCGGCAGGAGGTTGCGCAGGCTACCGCCGGCGACGACACGCCGCCGGGGGCTTGAGCGCTTCAGTGCGTCTGCCCGCCCTGCTCGCGGATATCTTCCTGCGTCGACAGCGCGGTCTCCACCGCGCTGCGGATGCCGTCGATCATCGTGGCCAGCGCCAGGCTGGGCTGGCCCGGATGCTGTGTGGCCTGCTCCGGCAGATAGGGAATATGGATGAAGCCGCCACGCACTCCCGCAGGTACGCTCTGCGTCGCCAGCAAGTGCATCAGCCCATAAAACACGTGGTTGCAGACGAAGGTGCCAGCGGTCTGCGACACCGAGGCCGGCACGCCGGCCGTGCGCATGCGGCGCACGATGGCCTTGATCGGCAGGCTGGAGAAATACGCCGCGGGTCCGTCCTCGGCAATGTGGGTATCGACGGGCTGCGCGCCAGCGTTGTCGGCGATGCGTGCATCGTCGACATTGATCGCCACGCGCTCCACCGACATTTCCGGGCGCCCGCCCGCCTGCCCCACCGCGATCACCAGCACGGGCCGCAGCTCATCGAGCAGGTCCGCCATGAGGTCGTTGGCCACGCCGAACACGCAAGGCAGCCGGCGCGCGACGATCGCGGCCGCATCGGCGCCGTCGGGCGTGCCACCGATGCGCTCGCCGTCGAGCGCGCGCACTACCTCCCAGGATGGATTGATGAGTTCGTCCTCGAACGGCTCGAAGCCGGTCAGCAGCACGGTACGCATGGCAGGGACTCCCGGCCGCAGGCCCGGTTGCCCGGGCCCCTGGCCAATCTTTCGCGGCTGGGCCGCGTCCTTACATCAGGAAATACAGCAGCGCGATATTGGCCACCAGGATCATCAGCGCGGTCGGCACCTGCGCCCGGATCACGGCGTTCTTGTCGTCCAGCTCCAGCAGCGCGGCGGGCACGATGTTGAAGTTGGCCGCCATCGGCGTCATCAGCGTGCCGCAGTAGCCGGAGAACATGCCGATGGCCGCCATCACCGCCGGGTTGCCGTGGAACATGTTCACCAGGATGGGCACGCCGATGCCGCCGGTCATCACCGGGAAGGCGGCGAAGCCATTGCCCATGATCACGGTAAACAGCGCCATGCCCACGCAGTAAACCACCACGGCCACCAGCCTGTAGTCCATGTTGATGTAGGCCGTGGTCAGGTAGGCCACCGCCTTGCCCACGCCGGCATCGGCAAATACCAGCCCGAGCATGGCCAGCATCTGCGGCAGCACCAGCGCCCAGCCCAGCGACTCGGTCAGGCGGCGCGACTCGCGCACGCCCTGCACCACCGTGTCGCGGGTGAGCCAGCAGGCCACGGCCAGCGCCACCAGGCAGCCGATGCCGAGCGAGACGAAGGTCACGTTCTTGGGATCCAGCAGCGGCAGGCCAGCGATCTTCACATCCTTGAACAGCACGGTGCCGATCACGGTCACCAGAGGAATCAGCAAGGCCGGGATAAACAGCTTGTTGCCAAGCCGCTTGGCCGACGCGCGGCGCTCGGCTTCCGGCAGCGCGCCGTGCTTGCCATGGCCGACGCCGCCGAAGCCGGCGATCAGGGCCATCACCACGGCGCCAACGCCAACGATGGCCGGCGGCAGCTTGTCGCCGATCAGGAAGACCAGCGCGTACAGCGCCCAGAACAATCCCGTGCTGAGGCGGCGCGGATGCTCGCGGTCCGCGAAGATCATCAGCGCCGTGATGGCCAGCACCAGGCCGGCAAGCCAGTAGAGATACTCGATGGAAATGATCATGGCTTACTCCCCGCTCTTGGCCGTGGCCGTCGTGCCGGCAGCGGCGGCGCCAGCCTTGCCGCCCACCTCGCGTTCCAGCCACATGTCCAGGCGCTTGAGGCGCACGGCGTGGATCAGGAAGGCGCAGATCGCGGTGGGGATGCCCCACACGGCGATACGCAGCGGTTCCACGTCGATGTTGGACGACAGCAGGAAGGTGTGCATCAGCGCGATGGCGCCGAAGGCCACGAAGATGTCCTCGCCGAAGAACAGGCCGACGTTGTCGGTGGCCGCGCAGAACGCCAGCACGCGCTGGCGCACCGGCTCGGGCAGCTTGCCAAAGCGGGTCTCGGCCGCACCCTCGGCCATCGGCGCCAGCAGCGGACGCACCATCTGCGGATGCCCGCCAAGGCTGGTCAGGCCCACCGCCGCGGTCAGCTCGCGCACGCCGAGGTAGACGATCAGCAGGCGTCCCACGGTGGCCGAGGCAATGCGCGAGATCCACGCCTGCGCGTGCTCGCGCAGCCCGTGCCGCTCGAGCAGCCCGATCACCGCCAGCGGCAGCAGGATGATGAGGGGCAGGTTGCGCGTCTTGACGAAGGCCGTGCCGATCGCAGTGAAGATCTGCATGACCGGCATGGTCGCGGCCAGCCCGGTGGCGATGGCGGCAAGCGCCACCACCATCATGGGATTGAAGCGCAGCACGAAGCCGAGGATGATGATGCCGACCCCGACTAGGGGCCAAAGATTGACTGCCTGTTCCATGAGAGACACCAATAGAGTGTGATGGAGGCGAACGCCATGCGTCGCGTCATGCTGCTCGACGTCGCGCGGGGCGCAGTGAAAGCCGGAAACCTGGGGGCGCGTCCGTTAGGTCCGCGAGCCCCTCAGTCTCCGGCGCGGATTGCGATGCCTTCGGCGCCGAGCCGCTCGCGGATGCGGCGCGCAAAAGCAAGCGCATGTGCGCCATCGCCGTGCAGACACACGGTTTCGGCACGGATCGGTACATAGCTGCCGTCGATGGCGCGCACGCGCTGCTCGCGCACCATCTGCAGGGTCTGGCCAAGCGCCACGTCTTCGTCGTCGTGCAGCGCGCCGGGCGTGCCGCGCTTGACCAGCGAGCCGTCGGGGTTGTAGCCGCGGTCGGCGAAGACTTCTTCCCTCACCTTGAGCCCGGCTTCGCGCGCCACCTTCACCATCACGCTGCCGGCCAGGCCGAAGAAGGCCAGGTCGGCATCGAAGTCGCGCACGGCGCGCACGATGGCATCGGCCAGCCGGGGATCTTTCGCGGCCTGGTTGTAGAGCGCGCCATGCGGCTTGACGTGGGCCAGCTGGCCGCCCTGCGCGCGCACCAGCGCGGCCAGCGCACCGATCTGGTAGAGGGTGTTCGCGTACACCACCTCCGGGTCCAGCTGCATCTCGGTGCGGCCGAAGTTCTCGCGGTCCGGATAGCTCGGATGGGCGCCGATGGCGACGCCCTGCTCCAGCGCCCACTTCACGGTCTGCAGCATGGTGGCGGGGTCGCCGGCATGCCAGCCGCAGGCCACGTTCGCCGAGCTGATCAGGCCAAGCAGTTCGCGGTCGTTGCCGCAGCCTTCGCCGAGGTCGGCATTCAGGTCGATATGCATTGCGTTGCTCCTCTTCGTGCGCTGTCCGGGGTTCGTCGGGTTCGTCGGGTTCGATTTGAACGGGGCTTCGCGCGGTTCAGGCCACGGCCACGTCCGCGCGGCTGCGCGTTCGGCGCCGTGCCGCGATCACCATGCCGTCGCCCTGCCACTTCAGCGCCCGGTGCACCTGCTGCAGATAGCGGTCCAGTGCGGCCTGGGCGGCGGCGGCCTCTTCCAGCGAGACATGCACGAAGCGTACCGGCGCGCCCAGCGGCACCTGCGCCAGCCGCCACAGGTCAGCGCCGATCACCACGCCGATCTTGGGATAGCCGCCGGTGGTCTGCGCGTCGGCCATCAGCACGATGGGCTGGCCGGCCGGCGGCACCTGCACCACGCCCGGCAGCACGCCGTGCGAGAGCAGGTCGGCCGCGCGTTCGGGCTGGCGGGCCAGCGCCGGACCTTGCAGGCGCAGGCCCATGCGGTTGCTGTTGGGGGTGACGATCCAGTCGGACTGCCACAGCGCCTCGTGCGCGGCGGCGTCGAAATCCTCGTACTCGATGCCGGGCAGCATGCGGATGGGCACCGCATCGCCCAGCTTTTTCACCGGCAGCGCCCAGGCCGGGGCCTGCACGCCCAGCCAGTCGCTGTCCTCGGCCACGCCGGGGCGGCCGGCATCGAGACGGTCGCCTTCGCACAAGGCACGGCCGCCGAGACCGCCGAAACCGGCCTTGAGGTCAGTGCTGCGCGAGTCCATCACGGGCGCCACGGCAATGCCGCCCGCCACGCACAAATAGGTACGGGTGCCGCCCTGCGCTGCCGACAGCGTCAGCGTTTCGCCGCGGCGCACGTCGAAGGCATGCCATGACCACACCGACACGCCGTCCAGGTTGGCCCGGCAGTCGGTGCCGCTTAGCGAGACGCGCATGTCGGCGTGAAAGCGCACGGCGGCGCGGCCCAGCGTGAATTCGATGGCGGCGTCGCCCGCCGGATTGCCGAGCAGGCGGTTGCCGATGGTGAGCGCGACCGTATCGAGCGCACCCGCGGTGCCCACGCCGAAGCGGCGAAAGCCGGGACGGCCGAGGTCCTGGATCGAGGCGAGCGCGCCGGGACGAATGATCTCGATCATGGCAGCAGCGCCTCGACGACAAAGCGCACGGTATCGCCCGGCGCAAACAAGGAAGGCGGATCGCGGTCTGCCACGAAGAGCTCGCTGGCAGTGTGTCCGATCAGTTGCCAGCCGCCGGGGGCGGCGGCCGGGTAGATGCCGGTCTGCTCGCCGCCGATGCCGACCGAGCCGGCCGGCACCGACAGCCGCGGCTCGCGCCGGCGCGGCGTGGCCAGCGCCGGGTCCATGCCGCCCATATAGGCGAAGCCGGGCTGGAAGCCGAGGAAGTAAACGACGTACTCGCCTTCGCTGTGGCGGCGCACCACCTCCTGCGCCGTGAGGCCGGTATGCGCGGCCACATCGGCCAGGTCGGGGCCGAATTCGCCGCCGTAGCGCACCGGGATCTCGACCAGCCTGCCTGTCGCCGCGCGCGCCTCGCCCGAGGCCCAGGCGAGCTTCAGGTTGCGTTCCAGCGCTTCGGGATCGGCATCGCGGTCGAACACCACGGTGAGGTTGTTCATGCCCGGCACCGCATCCACCACGCCGCGCCATTCGGCCGCGCGCTGGGCCATGGCCCAGATACGTCTCTGTACAGCAAGCGAGGCGGGCGGCGGGACGCTGCACAGCAGCGCGCGCTCGGCCAGGCGGTGAACGGAACATCGGGTCATGGGAGGCACTGGCAAGTGGACACTGTATTGCAGTGTAGGCGGACGCACCGGACTTGGTCAGGGGCGCCGCCGGCTGCAACCCGGTCCGTGGCAACAATGTTTTTTCATCGACGTTTTGTCGATAAATTCATGATAACTAAACAAGAAGATGCTGGGGCTAGGTGTAGACCCTAGGATTTTTCCGGTGCGGTGTCGTGCGTGACGAACCCTGCGCCCCGCCCTGGTGCGGTCGGGCGAAGCCGCGAATGCCTCCGGTGCAGGAGCGCTCGGGAGGGCTCTCCCCTTGCGCCGATCCGGTGCGATTCCGGTGCGATTCCGGTGCGATTCCGCTGCGCGCGGGTTCTGCCGCAAGGGTGCGGGCGAAACAAGAAATATCAGGAAAGCAGGCGGGCCGTGGCGTGCATGCAACGCCAGGAGCGTCGGCGGCGAATGCCGCAGGCGAAAAAAAACCGGCCGCGTGGTTAAGCGGCCGGTCGGACTACAGGCAGCCAGGCGGCTCAGGCGAAGCCGGCCTTATGCGCCTGCTCGTCCGCGTGGTATGAGCTGCGCACCATGGCGCCCACGGCGGCATGGGTGAAGCCCATCTTGTACGCCTCGGCCTCGAACATCTTGAAGGTGTCCGGATGCACGTAGCGCATCACCGGCAGGTGGTGGCCCGACGGCGCCAGGTACTGGCCGATGGTCAGCATGTCGATGTCGTGGGCGCGCATGTCGCGCATGACTTCGAGGATTTCCTCGTCGGTCTCGCCCAGGCCCACCATCAGGCCCGACTTGGTGGCCACGGTGGGATTGCGGCGCTTGAACTCCTGCAGCAGCTTGAGCGAGTGCGCGTAGTCGGCGCCCGGGCGTGCCTGCTTGTACAGGCGGGGCACGGTTTCCATATTGTGGTTCATCACGTCCGGCGGGCCGGATTGCAGGATGTCCAGCGCCTTGTCCAGGCGTCCGCGGAAGTCCGGCACCAGCACTTCGATGCGGGTGGCCGGCGACAGCTCGCGGGTCAGCGTGATGCAATCGACAAAGTGCTGGGCACCGCCGTCACGCAGGTCGTCGCGGTCGACGCTGGTGATCACCACGTAGTTGAGCTTGAGCTGGGCGATGGTGCGCGCCAGGTTGCCCGGCTCGTTCACGTCGAGCGGATCGGGACGGCCGTGGCCCACGTCGCAGAACGGGCAGCGGCGGGTGCACTTGTCGCCCATGATCATGAAGGTCGCGGTGCCCTTGCCGAAGCATTCGCCGATGTTCGGGCAGCTCGCTTCCTCACATACCGTCACCAGGTTGTTGGCGCGCAGGATGTCCTTGATCTCGTAGAAGCGCGAACTGCCGGTGGCCGCCTTGACACGGATCCATTCGGGCTTCTTGAGCTTCTCGGCGGGGACGATCTTGATGGGAATGCGGGCGGTCTTGTCGGCCGACTTCTGCTTGCGGGTCGGGTCGTACTGCTCCGCCTGGGGTTGCGGGGCTTCGCTGGAAGTGACGATCAGGGCGTCGCTCATAGTGTTCTCCGCACGCGCGCTGCGTGCATATTCGGCTGGATGACTAAGTGGCCAGGGCCGCGGCGGTGTTCCGGTCGGCTGCCAGGGCGCGCTCTTGCGCCGCTGCCAGCACCTCGCACAACGCCGCCGCAAGGCGCCGCGCGATATCGGCTTGTTGTGCCGCGGTCACGGGCAGGCGGGACGCGCCAGCCGCATCGGCCACCGCGACGGTGGCGCCCGCCGTTGCCATGTCGACCGTTTCCAGGCCGGCATAGCCGCAGGGGTTGATGCGCAGGAAGGGCGCGAGGTCCATCTGCACGTTGAGGCTGACGCCGTGATAGCTGCAGCCATTGCGGATCTTGAGGCCGAGCGCGGCGATCTTGGCACCCTGGTGCGGACCATCGCAAAGATAGATACCAGGCGCGCCGGGCTTGCGTTCGGCTGCGAGATTATACGCCGCGAGCGTGTCCAGCACGGCTTGCTCGATCGCATGGACAAGCTCGCGGACCATCAGGCGGCGCCGGCGCAGATCGAGCAGCAGATAGGCGACGACCTGCCCAGGACCGTGATAAGTGATTTGTCCTCCACGATCGATCCGCACCACGGGGATCGCCTCGTCGGGGGCCAGCAGGTGCGCGGGATCGCCCGCCTGGCCGAGGGTGTAGACCGGAGGATGCTCGACCAGCCAGATCTGGTCGGGGGTATCGGCGGTGCGTGCGGCGGTAAAGGCACGCATCGCGTCAAAACAGGGCGCGTACTCTTGCCGGCCCTGGTCGATGACTTGTATCGGTTGCATCCCGGCAGTTTAACGAAAAGGGGCGGATCTCACAGGAGACCGCCCCATTTTTGCCTTCGGCTTACCTCGTGCCTGCCTGGTCGCGTTCGTCGGATTCGTCGCGTTCGTCACGTTCGCCGGCACAGGGCGCCGGCCGCGCATGAACCAGCCGCAGATGGCCGCGTGCGCGGTCATCCACGTCCGGCCCCGCCGGTTCAGGATGCCGTGATCTGGTCCTGGTTGGCCGTCCATTCGGTGCCTCGAACCAGACGCCGCGCCATGCGTGCCACCAGGTGCGTCAGGTTGACGGCGGGCCGGCGGGCTTCGGCTATCAGTGCCAGGCGAACCGGCTCGGCCGCACGCGGATCCACGCTCACCGTGATTTCATCGCCGCTGGCAAGCAGCAGGCTGCCGCCGCAACGCAGCCAGTAATCTTCCGAATCGCCTTCGCGGGTCAGCCAGACATCGGTTCCGGTGGCCTCTTCCACGCGCAGGCGCTGGGCGGCATGGATCGAAAGCGAGGTAACTTCGCCCGGGCTCAGGGTGAACAGGGTCGTTGTGAGCAATGTCTTCATTTTGGGCATCCTTCAACTGGCATCGCCGCTTGCGCGCCCGCTTGCCCGAAATGGGCTGCCGCCGATCACACACGCCTTGCCAGGCTATGCTGCTACGGGACCGGATCGGTGCGGGTCGAACGCCGATGCATTGCATTCTAGTGATTGCCGGCGCGCTTCCAAAACGATATATTTTCCTTGTTCTTGTTAGATAAACTCACATAAGACGAGGTCGGTGATGGCGTTGAAGGGTGCATGGGAGAGAGAATTGCCACGTGGCTGGCATCGCGAACTGCCGCGCCTGCCGCCGCTGACCGCGCTGCGCGCCTTCGAGGCCGCCGCCCGCCACGAGAGCTTCTCGCGCGCGGCCACCGAACTGTTCGTCACCCACGGCGCCGTCAGCCACCAGGTCCGCGCACTGGAGGAAGAACTGGGCCAGGCGTTGTTCGAGCGCAACGGCAAGCGTGTCAGCCTGACGCCCGGCGGCCGCGCCTACGCCGGACGCGTGCGCGAAGCGCTGCTGGAGATCGCCGATGCCACGCGGGCGCTGCAGGCTGGCAACCGCGACAAGCGCCTGACCATCAGCACCATGCCGTCCTTCGCCGCGCGCTGGCTCACGCCGCGCATCGGCAGCTTTATCGAACGGCACCCCGAACTCGACGTGGAGTTGCTGTCGTCCAACACGCTGGTGGATTTCGCGCGCGAGGAAGTCGATATCGCACTGCGCATGGGCGGCGGAGACTATCCCGGCCTGTATGTGGAGAAGCTGCTCGACGATGTGTTCTTCCCCGTCTGCAGCCCGGCCTTCAACGGCGGCAAGCTGCCCGCGCGCCCGCAGGAGATGAAAGGCCTGCCGCTGCTGCGCGGCGAGGGCGACCCATGGAAGCCGTGGTTCGAAGCCGCCGGACTGGACTGGCCGGAGCCGCGCAAGGGCCTGCTGCTGGAAGACTCCTCGCTGCTGCTGCAGGCGGCTGCGGCAGGCCAGGGCATTGCGCTGATCCGCTCCTCGCTGGCCTATAACGACCTGCTGTCGGGACGCGTGGTGCGGCTCTTCGATGTCAGCATCACCTGCCCCTGGCTGCTCTACTTCGTCTGCTCGACCAGCATGCTGGAGGCGCCCAAGGTGAAAGCCTTCCGTGCCTGGCTGCTGCCGGAGATGGAAGCGTTCCGCGCCATCCTGGCGCAGTGGGAAGGCTAGTCGTCCTTGCCGTCTTCCGTGTCTTCCCTGTCTTTGCTGTCGTCGACGGTCTTCGGCGCAGCGGTCGGCGCAGGCGCTGCATGCGCCCTGCCCGCGCGCGGGTGCGCCTTGTCGTAGACCTTGGCCAGATGCTGGAAATCCAGCGCGGTATAGATCTGGGTGGTGGCCACGCTGGCATGGCCGAGCATCTCCTGCACCGCGCGCAGGTCGCCCGAGGATTGCAGCACATGGGTGGCAAAGGAGTGCCGCAGCATGTGCGGATGCACGTCGGTGGGCACGCCGGCCCGGATCGCCTGCTGCTTGATGCGCAGCTGCACGGTGCGCACGGGCAGGCGCCGCCCGCGCACGTTCAGGAACAATGCATGCGCGTCTGCCGGCGCCGAGCCGGCGCGCAGCATCTCCGCGCGCACCGCCAGCCACCCGCGCAGGGCCTCCATCGCCTTGCTGCCGACGGGCACGGTGCGGCGGCGCGAGCCCTTGCCGATCACCGTGACTTCGGCACCGTCCATATCGATCCAGCCGGCGGAGCGGTATTCGCCGTCCTCGGTATAGCGATGATCCAGTTGCACCAGCTCCGATACGCGCAGGCCGCTGGAGTAGAACAACTCGTAGACGGCCTGGTCGCGCCGGCCCTCGTTGTCCTCGCCAGCACTATGCGAGACCAGCGCCACCGCATGCTCCACCGACAAGGCCTTGGGCAGCCGTTGCCCGGACCTGGGCGCGCGCACGCCATCGACCGGATTGGCCTCGACCCCCAGGCCATGGCGCGCAGCCCACAGGTAGAAACCACGCCATGCCGACAGCGTGCGGGCGATGCTGGTGCCGGCCAGGCCGCCACCGTGCAGGCGCGCGGCAAAGCCGCGGATATGGTGGGTCTGCAGCGCCAGCAGCGCGCAGCCCGGCGCATGGCGCTCGGCGTGCGCCTGCAGCACCGACAGGTCGCGGGCGTAATTGGTCAGGGTGTGCGCCGCCAGCTTGCGGCTGCCGGACAGCCATTCCAGGTAGCGCAAGACCACCGGGTCGGGCACCGGCTTGTCCTGGGGCTGCGCCGGGGCGTCCCGGCGTGCACGGGACTTCGCGGCGTCCCCTGCCGTCTTGCGCGCGGCAGGCTTCGTGGCGGGAGGCGCCGCTGCCTTGCGTGGCCGCGCGGCCCCGGGCGGGCGGGTTCCCGTCATTGCCAGGCCACGGTCATGCCATTGCGGCGCATCGCCCGGCTCAGTCGCGCAGCCGGTTCAGCGCGGCGCCGGCCACTTCGCCGATCTGGGCCAGGTAGGCCGTACCCATGCCCTCATGGAAGCGCCGCGGCTCGGGCGAACCCAGCACCAGCAGGCCAAAGGCCGCGCCGAGGGTGCCGGCTTCGCGCACGGGCGCGCGCAGCGTCACCATGGCCAGCGAGACGATCTCGGCGTGCTCCAGCCAGCCAGCCGCCTCGAAGCCGCTGTTGGCGCCGCAATACGGCGCGCGCAGGCCCTCGGCGAACAGGCGCACGTCCTCGCTCGCGCCCTGGGCCACTTCCATATGCGCGTAGCTTGCGGCCACATTCCACAGCTTGAGGGCCACGCCGGGCACCTCGAACACTTGCTGCAGGCCGTCCTGCACCGCATAGGGCAGTGCATGGGAATCCACCTCGGCCAGCAGGCGCAGTTGCCAGGCATGCATGCGCTGCTGGGTGCGGTCGTTGTCATGGCCGTGGCGGACGAGGTCCGCCAGCCTCAGCTCCAGGCCTTTGTTCTTCTCGCGCAGGATTTCCATCTGGCGCTCCTGCAGCGACACCGCCCGGTGGCTGTGCGGGCTGGTGAGCTGCACCGCGGCCAGCAACTCGGCGTTGTCTTCGAAGAACTGGGGATTGGACTGCAGGTAGGAGGCAACTTCTTGGGCGTTCATTGGCTTCAACCAGGATGTTTGGGGGGCAGTGTAGCAAAGGTGACGGCGTGCTTTGGGGGGCTGAGTCGGCTTTCGGGCCCAAGAACAAGACTGTTGGCTTTAGTGCTCGCGTTTGGGCTTCGATCCGGGCGGCGTTGGCTTTTTGCACCCGGCAGCCAACGCCGACCAAAGACAGCGAAGAGCCCCTTACGCCCCCAGCTTCTTCTTCAGCAGCTCATTGACCTGGGCCGGGTTGCCCTTGCCCTTGGTCGCCTTCATGGCCTGGCCCACCAGCGCGTTGAACGCCTTTTCCTTGCCGGCGCGGAATTCCTCGACCGACCTGGCGTTGGCGGCCAGTACGTCATCGATGATCTTTTCCAGTTCGCCCGAGTCGGACATCTGCTTCAGCCCCTTGGCCGCGATGATGGCGTCGGCGTCGCCACCTTCCTCGCCGGCCCACATGGCCGGGAAGACATCCTTCTTGGCGGTGTTGTTGGACACCGTGCCGTCGGCGATGCGCACCAGCAGTCTGGCCAGTTGCGCCGGCTTGACCGTGGCCGCCTCCAGCGCGATGCCTTCCCGGTTGAGCAGCGAGGACACGTCGCCCATCAGCCAGTTGGCGGCAGGCTTGGCGTTGGCCGCGCCGGCTTCGGCGACCACGGCTTCGAAGTAGCTGGCGAGCGACTTGGACGCCGTCAGCACGCTGGCATCGTAGGCAGACAGGCCGTATTGCGATACCAGGCGCGCCTGCATGGCGGCCGGCAGCTCCGGCAGTTCGCTCTTCACGCGGTCGATCCAGGCTGCATCGATCTCCAGCGGCAGCAGGTCTGGGTCGGGGAAGTAGCGGTAGTCGTGCGCGTCTTCCTTGGTGCGCATGGCGCGCGTCTCGCCAGTATCCGGGTCGAACAGCACGGTGGCCTGCTGGATCTCGCGGCCGTCCTCGATCTCGGCGATCTGCCACTGGACTTCATAGTCGATGGCCTGTTGCAGGAAACGGAAGGAGTTCAGGTTCTTGATCTCGCGGCGCGTGCCCAGCCTGGGGCTGCCGTAGGGGCGCACCGACACGTTGGCGTCGCAGCGGAAGCTGCCTTCCTGCATATTGCCGTCGCAGATGCCCAGCCACATCACCAGCGCGTGCAGGGCCTTGGCGTAGGCCACGGCTTCGGCGCTGCTGCGCATGTCGGGCTCGGTGACGATTTCCAGCAGCGGGGTGCCGGCACGGTTCAGGTCGATGCCGGTCTTGCCCGCGAAGTCCTCGTGCAGCGACTTGCCTGCGTCTTCCTCGAGGTGGGCGCGCGTGAGCTGCACGGTCTTCTCGTAGGTCTCGCCCTTCTTGCCCTCGACCTGGATGCTGATGCTGCCGCCCTGCACCACCGGGATCTCGTACTGGCTGATCTGGTAGCCCTTGGGCAGGTCGGGGTAGAAGTAATTCTTGCGCGCGAAGATGCTGCGCGGCGCGATGGTGGCGCCGATCGCCAGGCCAAACTGGATGGCGCGCTCGACCGCGCCGCGGTTGAGCACCGGCAGCACGCCCGGCAGCGCCAGGTCAACCGGCGAGGCTTGCGTGTTGGGCGCCGCGCCGAAGGCGGTGGAGGTACCGGAGAAAATCTTGGAGGCCGTCGACAACTGCGTGTGCGTCTCGAGGCCGATCACCACTTCCCATTGCATGGCGGTATTCCTGTTCGTGTGCTGTATGTGTTGCTACGTGTTTGCTACGTGTTTGCTATGTGTGGCTATCTGTTGCTACATGTTCTTTCACGGATTCGGGCTGGCCAGCCACCAATCCAGTTGCGCCTGCGCCGCAGCGCGCGCGACCCTGTCGCCGCTGCTGCCGCCCACGGTCACGCCCTGGCCGGGCCGCGTGCCGTTGGGCGCATCGCGCCGCACCCGCGGCTCGCCGGTGCCGTCAAAGCCGTGACGCGCGCCAGGGTAGATCTCCAGGCGGAAGCGTGCATCGGGCTGGCGCGCCGCAACCGCCTCGCGCAACATGGCGCAGCGGGTGGCCGGGGTCCAGTCGTCGGCGCCACCTGTCAGCAGCAGCAACGGCGTGCGCAGGCGGTATTCGTGCCGCTGCACGGCACGCTTGCAGCCAGGATAAAAAGCCACGGCGCGCTCGATGGCCGGTACGCCCGCTGGCCAGTCGCGGCTGGCGTCGATGGTGCTGAGCACCGCCTGCGCACCGTTGGACCAGCCCAGCAGCACGATGCGCGCCTTGTCGACGCCGGGTTGCCGCGCGAGCCATTGCAGCGCGGCCAGGACATCGCCGCGCCGCGCTTCGTCGTCGATGTCGCGCCCGGCCACCGGTTCGGTGCAGATACCCTGCGGCTTGCCGCGCGGGCCGAAGCTGTCGGGCAGCAGCACCGCGTAGCCGCGCGCGGCGAGCCATTGCACGTATTCGCGGTAGCTCCCCTGCAACGCCGCGGCATCCGCGCCGCCGCCCTGGTAGAGCCCGGCGCAGCCATGCAGCGCAATCACCACCGGCAATGGCCGGACCGGTGCCTCCGCGCCGCGCTGCGGCACAAACCAGTAGGCACTGAGCGGCTTGCCCTTGCCGGCACCGGGGAAATGCACCATCTGCGCCGGCGGCATGGCGCGCATGCCTTGCGCCGGCACGGTTGCCTGCACCAGCGCGGCATGGCTTGCCAGCACCAGGGCGCAGGCGCCCAGGCAGAGGGCGCGCACGCAAGCGGCGAGTCCTGGCATGGCCATGGGCAGGCTGAGCGGGTTCATCGGGTCTGCGCGCAGCCGCCGGTGCCAGGCTCGAACATCACCGGCCAGGCTTCCTCATAGATGCCCGCCGAGCAGCGCGCCTCGCAATTGGCATGCGCCAGCGTGACCCGGCGCGGATCCTGCCAGACCATCAGCTTGCAGGCGCTGCCGTCGTTGGCGCGCAACTCGATATGCGGCTTCTTCTTCGTCTGGCGGAATTCGGCCAGGTTGAAGCTGCACGAGCCGCGCTTGCCCACCCACAGCTTCCACGACAACTGCTGCACGCTGTTGTCCACCACGCGCAGCTGGGCGTCCTCGCGGAAGCCGTCTTCCTCGGTGCGGCGGCAATCGCCGGCCAGGTCGATGTCGCGGCTGGCGATCGGCGTGGGCCCGCCGCCGAAGCGCGGCAGCGGAATGCAGGCCGCCACGGCGGCAGCCAGCCCCATGCCGAGCGCGAGCCGAACCAGCCAGCGCCGCGCCGTCATGCCGTGGCGGGCCGGCGCAGGTGCCAGTCCGTCGCCTGCTGGAAGGCGTGCGCCGTCTGCAGCAGCTCGGCCTCGCCGAAGTAGTTGCCGATCAGCTGCAGGCCAACCGGCATGCCGCCTTCGCCCAGCCCGCAGGGCACGCTCATGCCGGGCAGCCCGGCCAGGCTGGTCGACAGCGTGAAGATGTCGGCCAGGTACATCTGCACCGGGTCGGCGCTCTTCTCGCCGAGCTTCCACGCCACGGTGGGCGCCACCGGGCCCATGATCACGTCGCACTGGGTAAAGGCGCGCTGGAAATCGTCGGCGATGATGCGGCGGATTTTCTGCGCCTGCAGGTAGTACGCGTCGTAGTAGCCGTGCGACAGCACGTAGGCGCCCACCATGATGCGGCGCTTGACCTCCGGGCCGAAGCCTTCCGCGCGGGTCTTCTTGTACATGTCCATCAGGTCGCGGTACCCGGCGGCGCGATGGCCGTAGCGCACGCCGTCGAAGCGCGACAGGTTGGACGAGGCCTCGGCCGGCGCGATCACGTAGTACACGGGGATCGACAGCTCGGTCTTGGGCAGCGACACCTCGACCAGCGTGGCGCCCAGCTTCTCGTATTCGGCCAGCGCGGCGCGCACGGCCTGCTCCACGTCCGCGGACAGGCCCTTGCCGAAGTACTCGGCCGGCAGGCCGATGCGCAGGCCGGACATCGGCCTTTCGGCACTGGCGCCGATGCGCGGCTTGCCCAGCAGGCGGGTGTAGTCCTCGTCGACGCCGCCCTGGGCGGGGGCGAGGCTGGTGGAGTCGCGCGCGTCGAAACCGGCCATGGCGCCCAGCAGCATGGCGCAGTCCTCGGCGCTGTGCGCCATCGGGCCACCCTGGTCGAGCGAGGAGGCGAAGGCGATCATGCCGTAGCGCGACACGCGGCCATAGGTGGGCTTGATGCCGGTGATGCCTGAGAACGAGGCCGGCTGGCGGATCGAGCCGCCAGTGTCGGTGCCGGTGGCGGCGGGCGCCAGGCCGGCCGCCACGGCGGCGGCGGAACCGCCCGAAGAGCCGCCCGGCACGCGGCTGACGTCCCAGGGGTTCCTGACCGCGCCGAAGTGCGAGTTCTCGTTGGACGAGCCCATCGCGAACTCATCCATATTGGTCTTGCCCAGCGTGACCATGCCAGCGGCGCCGAGGCGCTCGACCACGGCGGCGTCGAACGGGCTTTCGTAGTTGGCGAGCATGCGCGAGCCGGCCGTTGCGCGCCAGCCACGTGTGACGAACACGTCCTTGTGGGCGATCGGCACGCCGGTCAGCGGGCCGGCTTCGCCGCGCGCGCGGCGCTCGTCGGCGGCACGGGCCTGCGCCAGCGTGAGTTCGGAGTTGACGTCGACAAAGGCGTTGAGCGCGGCGGCCTGCTCGATGCGGGCCAGGTAATCGCGCGCCAGTTCTTCGGCGGAGACGGTACGTGCCGCCAGCGCGTCGGAGAGCTCGCGCAGGGAAGTCACGGAAGAGACGGAAAAGGACATGTCGGTCGGTTTGGCTTGGCAGGTGATGGCTGCCGGCGCAGCCTGGGGCGGCGCGACGCAGCCGCTGGTTCTAGGGCCGGTGTGCGATGACCTTTATTCGATGACCTTGGGCACCAGGTAGAGGCCGCCCTCGGTGGCCGGGGCGGGACGCTGGTAGTCCTCGCGGCGGTTCGGCTCGGTCGCGACATCGTCGCGCAACCGCTGTGACATCTCGCGCACAGCGGACAGCGGGTGGGCCAGCGGCACGATGCCGGTGGTGTCGACCGCCTGCATCTGTTCGACCAGGGAGAAAAATTGATTGAGCTGCACAAGCGTCTGCCCGGCCTCGTCATCGTTGATTTCGATGCGGGCAAGGTGGGCGATGCGCTTGACGTCGGATAGGTCGAGAGCCATGGCTTGGGGTCGGTGCGAAAGGCGATGCGGGCGCGGCCGGGGCGGGCTGGCGGGCAAGTGATGCCGGGGGCGCCCGGGAATCGTCAAGGTTACAAGGTTTATTCGAGGAAGAAGCCCCCGAAACAGGGGGAATTATAAGGTATCATTGCGCGTTGCCATCTTTTGGCAGCGCCTTCGTCACATTAGTGCACATTGGTGCAAAACCGCGTGCTGCGGAGCTTTGTAGGGCACCCGATGGTCCCCGCGAGCGCCCTGTCGCAGCATTTGGCAGTATTCGGCAGCACTGGCCACATCGCCAGGCCGCCAGCCAGCGGTGCAGGATGGAAGGCCTGCAAGGGATGCAGACAGGTTCCTCCGATTAGACCGCCCCCGCCAGCAATTAATTTGTAATAGCGGCGCCGTTCCAGCGAACTTTCGCGCGTGGTCTAATCAAAGGTTCCCGTACAGGCCGTTTCCGCCCACGGGCGAGGCGGTCCTGGTTGGCGGCTCCGGCCCTGCCGGACCGCATCGACAGCGGGCTGGCAACGGCGCCGGCCTCACCTGACAACCGGACGACCGGGGGCCTTAATACTACCCGTCGGCTACCCGTCGCAATGCATATCTTGGCTGGCCCCGCAGCGGCGCCGGCCACTTCGCATACACGCGCACCACCAGAAAACAGGATTCCTGATGTTCGGATTTCTCCGCAGCTACTTCTCCAACGATCTCGCGATCGACCTTGGCACCGCCAACACCCTGATCTACATGCGCGACAAGGGCATCGTCCTTGACGAGCCGTCCGTGGTCGCGATTCGCCAGGAAGGCGGGCCCAACGCCAAGAAGACCATCCAGGCGGTCGGCAAGGAAGCCAAGCAGATGCTGGGCAAGGTGCCGGGCAACATCGAGGCCATCCGCCCGATGAAAGACGGCGTGATCGCCGACTTCACCGTCACCGAGCAGATGCTCAAGCAGTTCATCAAGATGGTGCACGACACCAAGCTGCTGCGCCCCTCGCCGCGCATCATCATCTGCGTGCCGTGCGGCTCGACCCAGGTCGAGCGCCGCGCCATCCGCGAATCGGCGCTGGGCGCCGGCGCCAGCCAGGTGTACCTGATCGAGGAGCCGATGTCGGCCGCGATCGGCGCCGGCCTGCCCGTGTCCGAGCCGTCCGGCTCGATGGTGGTGGATATCGGCGGCGGCACCACCGAGGTGGGCATCATCTCGCTGGGCGGCATGGTCTACAAGGGTTCGGTGCGCGTGGGCGGCGACAAGTTCGATGAGGCCATCGTCAACTACATCCGCCGCAACTACGGCATGCTGATCGGCGAGCAGACCGCCGAAGCCATCAAGAAGGCCATCGGTTCGGCCTTCCCCGGCTCCGAAGTCCGCGAAATGGAAGTCAAGGGCCGCAACCTGTCCGAAGGCATCCCGCGTGCCTTCACGGTGTCGTCCAATGAAATCCTGGAAGCCCTGACCGATCCGCTGAACCAGATCGTCTCGGCCGTCAAGATAGCGCTGGAACAGACCCCGCCGGAACTCGGCGCCGACATCGCCGAGCGCGGCATGATGCTGACCGGCGGCGGCGCGCTGCTGCGCGACCTGGATCGCCTGCTGGCCGAGGAAACCGGCCTGCCGGTGCTGGTGGCGGAAGACCCGCTGACCTGCGTGGTGCGCGGCTCCGGCATGGCGCTCGAACGCATGGACAAGCTCGGCAGCATCTTCTCTTACGAATAGCCAGTAAGCAGAGGAATCGCTCGTGGCGCAACGCGGCCTGCCGGACTGCCTGGTCGGTGCCGCACCGCGCCGCGCCGTCCTCCCGACCCGGCCCGACCCCGGGCACCGCGCCACGGCGCGCCGCGCCAGCCGCCAGGGCTGGCGTTGCATGCCGGCATCGCCGTGCCTCCGGGGCCGGGGGACCTTTCTGCCAGCGCACGGGTAAATGGATTACACTCCGCCGCCGCTCTTCAAGCAGGGCACTTCCGCCGTCGCGCGCCTCGTCTTCTATGTGACGATCGCGCTGGCGCTGCTCATCGTCGATGCGCGCTTTGACGCCCTGCGCGTGGTGCGCCAGGTTGCCGCCACCGTGCTGATGCCGGTCGAGCGTACCGTGCTGGTGCCGCGCGACGCGCTGCGCGCCACGTTCGACTACGCCCAGTCATCGGCCGCGCTGGCCAGCGAGAACCGCGACCTCAGGCGCCGCATGGTAACCGAGGCCGATGGCTCGGTGCGCCAGTCCCAGCTCGAAGCCGAGAACAGCCAGCTGCGCAAGCTGCTTGGCCTGGTGCAGCAGTCGGCCACGCCGGTGACGGCGGCCGAGATCCTGTACGACGCCCGCGACCCCTACAGCCAGCGCATCGTGATCGACCGCGGCAGCCAGCACGGCCTGCGCGCGGGCTATCCCGTGATCGACGAACGCGGCGTGATCGGCCAGGTCACGCGGGTTTCGCCGTTCCAGTCGGAAGTCACGCTGCTGACCGACAAGGAGCAGGCCATCCCCGTGCAGGTGGTGCGCAACGGCTTGCGCAGCGTGGCCTTCGGCGGCGCCCGCGCCGGCCTGCTGGACCTGCGCTTCATGGCCGCCTCGGCCGACCTGCAGCAGGGCGACCTGCTGGTGACCTCGGGCCTGGACGGCACCTACCCGCCCGGCCTGCCGGTGGCCAGGATCGTGCAGATCGAGCGCAAGGCCGAGACCGCCTTCCTGCGCGTGTACTGCGAACCGGTGGCCGGTGTGCGCTCGCACCGCCAGTTGCTGGTGATCCGCTACGAAGCCCAGCTGCCGCCGCGCGAGTCCATCGACGGCCCGCGCGACGCCAAGGAAGCCAGGACCGTCCGGGCCGACCGGCCTGGCGTCAGGGACGCCGAACGCGCGGACGGGAAACCATCCGCGAAGCCCGCGGCAAAGCCGGCCGAGAAGCCCGCCGGGAAGCCGGCGGAAAAGCCCGCTGACAAGGAGGCCAAGCGTTGACCAATCCCCAATACCTGTTGCGCCCGGTCAACCCCGCGTTTATCGCGCTGAGTTTCATGCTGGCCTTCCTGTTCAACCTGATGCCCTGGGGCACCACGCTGTGGATCCCCGACATGGTGGCGCTGGTGCTGGTGTTCTGGAACATCCACCAGCCGCGCAAGGTCGGCATGGGCGTGGCGTTCGCGCTCGGCCTGCTGATGGACGTGCATGACGCGCGCCTGCTGGGCGAGCATGCCATGGCGTACTCGCTGCTGGCGTACTTCGCCATCACCATCCATCGCCGGGTGCTGTGGTTCACCGTCTATACCCAGGCGCTGCACGTGCTGCCGCTGCTGTTCGTGGCCCATGCGGTGCCGGTGGTGATCCGCCTGGCCATGGGCGCGCCGCTGCCGGGCTGGCAGTTGCTGCTGGCGCCGGGCATCGAGGCGCTGCTGTGGCCGCTGGCCACCAGCATGCTGCTGGCGCCGCAGCGCCGCAGTGCCGACGTGGACGAAACCCGGCCGATCTGAGCTCTACCTCCAACCGAGTCCCGCCGCGCCCCAACGGGTGCGCGGCAAACCGCAAGGCTGACGCAGCACCATGACCGAAATACGCAATGTCGAACAGGAGCTCGGCCGCTTCCGCATCCGCGTAGCGGCCGCGGGCCTGTTTGCCGTGATCTGCTTCGGCCTGCTGTTCACGCGCTTCCTCTGGCTGCAGTGGTACAAGCATGACCAATACTCGGCCAAGGCCGAGGACAACCGCATCTCGGTGGCGCCGATCGAGCCCAACCGCGGCATCATCATGGACCGCAACGGCGTCGTGCTGGCGCGCAACTATTCCGCCTACACGCTGGAAATCACGCCGTCCAAGCTGTCCGATACGCTCGACAACACCATCGAGGAACTGTCCAGGCTGATCGACATCCAGCCGCGCGACCGCCGCCGCTTCAAGCGGCTGATGGAAGAATCGCGCAGTTTCGAGAGCCTGCCGATCCGCAGCCAGCTCACCGATGAGGAGGTGGCGCGCTTCTCCGCGCAGCGCTTCCGCTTTGCCGGCGTGGACGTGCGCGCCCGCCTGTTCCGCCAGTACCCGATGGGCGAGTCCGCCTCGCACGTGATCGGCTACCTGGGCCGCATCTCGCAGCACGACCAGGAACGCATCGAGGCCATGGACGAGGCCAACAGCGCCGAAGGCGCCAAGTACGATCCGCGCAAGGACGCCGACAACTACAAGGGCTCCAACTACATCGGCAAGATCGGCCTCGAGCAGAGCTACGAGACCGAGCTGCACGGCCTGACCGGCTTCGAGGAAGTGGAAGTGAGCGCGGGCGGGCGCCCCATCCGCACGCTGTCCACCTCCCCCGCCACGCCCGGCAACAACCTGATCCTGTCGCTCGACATCCGCCTGCAGCAACTGGCCGAGGCGCTCTTCGGCGACAAGCGCGGCGCGCTGGTGGCGATCGAGCCGAGCACCGGCGACATCCTGGCCTTTGTCTCCAAGCCGACCTTCGACCCCAACCTGTTCGTCGAAGGCATCGACACCAATACCTGGAACGAACTCAACGGCTCGCCCGACAAGCCGCTGCTGAACCGCCCGCTGCGCGGCACCTACCCGCCCGGCTCCACCTACAAGCCGTTCATGGCGCTGGCGGCACTCACCACCGGCAAGCGCACCGCGGCCTGGGGCTTCCACGATCCGGGCTCGTTCACGCTGGGCAACCATACCTTCCGCGACGACAAGCCCGGCGGTCACGGCTGGGTGGACATGAATGCATCCATCGTGCAGTCGTGCGATACCTACTACTACATGCTGGCGCGCGACATGGGCGTCAACGCCATCCACGACTTCATGAAGCCGCTGGGCTTCGGCCAGATCACCGGCATCGACATCGAAGGCGAGAGCCGCGGCATCCTGCCGTCGACCGAATGGAAGCAGCGCGCCTACCGCAAGCCCGAGCAGCGGAAATGGTATGACGGCGAAACCATCTCGCTGGGGATCGGCCAGGGCTATAACAGTTTCACCATCCTGCAACTGGCCAACGCTGTCTCCATCCTGGTCAACAACGGCACCGCGATGAAGCCCCACCTGGTCAAGGCGGTGGAGGATTCGATCAGCCGCGAGCGCGAGCTGACCGTGCCCAAGGAAAGCTACCGGCTGCCATTCAAGCAAGCCGATATCGACGTGATCAAGCGCGCCATGGTCGGCGTGACGCATTCGGGCACGGCTGCCCGCGCCTTTGCCGGCGCCGCCTACGAGTCTGCCGGCAAGACCGGCACCGCGCAGACCTTCACGATGGGCAAGAACGAGAAGTACAACCACCACGCGCTGGACGAGCGCAAGCGCGACCATGCGCTCTACACCGCATTCGCCCCCGCCGACAATCCCAGGATCGCGCTGGCAATGATCGTGGAAAACGCCGGCTTCGGTGGCGCGATCGCCGCGCCGATCGCGCGCAAGGTGCTGGACTACTACCTGCTGGGCAAGTGGCCGGAAGAATTGGCGAGCATCGCCCCGCCCGCGTCCGAGCGCGCCGGCGGCAAGCCGCCCGTAGATACGCCCAGCGTATTCACCACCGGCCGCACCGCCAGCATCGCCAGCGCCACGGTGATGGGCGCCAGCGAAGCCGCCGCCACCAGCGAAGGCGCCAGCGCGCCGGCGGCGCGCGTGGCAAGCCGTGCCGCATCCGCCGCCGCCGCGCCCGCATCCGCCGTGCTGGCGCCGGTGATCGATCCCGCCGCCATCCCGCCGGCCTCGGCAGTGCAAACGCTGGACGCGCGCATGGCGCTGGCCCTTGGCCACAGCCATCCGGCACCGGCACCAGCCTCGGCCCCGGCCCCGGCTACGCCGGCCGTCGGCCCCGCCAGTTCCAAACCCCGCGCCAAGCCGGCAACCGCGCCTGCCGCGGCCGGCGGCAACGCTTCACGCTGAAGGAGACGCGCCATGGATCGCCGCCGCGTCCTATCGTTCATCAAGACGGCCGTGACCGGCTTCGACAAGCCGCTCGCGCTGATCGTCTTCCTGCTGTTCGCCACCGGCATCGTGGCGCTCTACTCCGCCGCCATCGACATGCCCGGCCRGGTCGAG
Source organism: Cupriavidus sp. 01T418 (assembly GCF_056398885.1). Classification (NCBI taxonomy): domain Bacteria; kingdom Pseudomonadati; phylum Pseudomonadota; class Betaproteobacteria; order Burkholderiales; family Burkholderiaceae; genus Cupriavidus; species Cupriavidus sp. 01T418. Next base: position 29,014 of record NZ_JBFTQG010000003.1, on the reverse strand, counting down.
GACCAGTTGCGCAACATCCTGCTGTCTTATGTGGTGATGCTGGTCATTGCTTACCTGCCAACCCAGAAGCTGATGCGGGTGGCGGTGCCGCTCTATACGGTAGGCGTGGCCCTGCTGGTCGCGGTGGCCATGTTCGGCCTGATCCGCAAGGGCGCGCGGCGCTGGCTCTACGTCGGCATGGTGATCCAGCCCTCCGAGATCATGAAGATCGCCATGCCGCTGATGCTGGCGTGGTACTTCCAGAAGCGGGAGGGTGCGGTCAGGTGGTACGACTTTGCGCTGGCCATGGTGCTGCTCCTTGTACCCGTCGGCCTGATCGCCAAGCAGCCCGACCTGGGCACCGGCCTGCTGGTGATGGCCGCCGGCCTCTATGTGATCTATTTCGCCGGCCTGTCGTGGAAGATCATCCTGCCGTTGCTGGTGGCCCTGGTGGTTGCCGTTACGGCGCTGGTCACCTTCGAAAACGATATGTGCGCGCCGGGCGTGAGCTGGCCGGTGCTGCACGACTACCAGCAACACCGCATCTGCACGCTGCTGGATCCCACCACCGACCCGCTTGGCAAGGGCTTCCACACCATCCAGTCCATCATCGCCATCGGCTCCGGCGGCGTCTTCGGCAAGGGCTGGCTGAAGGGCACCCAGACGCACCTGGAATTCATCCCGGAAAAACACACCGACTTTATCTTCGCGGTGTTCTCGGAGGAATTCGGCCTGATCGGCAACGCGGTGCTGCTGGTGCTGTACCTGCTGCTGATCTTCCGCGGGCTGTACATCGCGGCCAACGCGCCGACACTGTTCTCGCGGCTGCTGGCGGGGGCGATCACGCTGATCTTCTTCACCTACGCCTTCGTCAACATGGGGATGGTGAGCGGCATCCTGCCCGTGGTGGGAGTGCCATTGCCGCTGATGAGCTATGGCGGAACGGCGCTGGTGACGCTGGGGATGGGGATCGGGATCCTGATGAGTATCTCGCGTCAGAAAAGGCTGATACAAACGTAGGTTGTCGTGCGATTTGCGCGCTGATGACACCTTGCTAAGGTATCCTCCTTGCTTTGGAACATTCACATCCAAGGGCTCAAATGCGGCGCGTCGTATTCAATCAGAAGGGCGGTGTCGGCAAGTCGACCATCGTTTGCAACCTGGCGGCCATCAGTGCCAGCGAAGGCCTGCGCACCCTGGTCATCGACCTGGATGCGCAAGGCAATTCCAGCCAGTATCTGCTCGGCGCGCAGGCCGCGCAGGCCACCCCGACCGTGGCCGACTTCTTCGACACCGCGCTGACTTACAGCTTCAAGCCGGTCGAAGTCACGTCGTTCATCCACGCCACGCCCTTCGAAAAACTCGATGTGATGCCCGCGCACCCCGAGCTCGACGCGCTCCACGGCAAGCTGGAGTCCCGCTACAAGATCTACAAGCTGCGCGATGCGTTGGTCGAACTGGAAGCGGTGTATGACGCCATCTACATCGACACGCCGCCGGCCTTGAATTTCTACACCCGCTCCGCGCTGATCGCCGTCGAACGTTGCCTGATTCCGTTCGACTGCGACGACTTCTCGCGCCGCGCGCTTTATACGCTGCTCGACAATGTGAAGGAGATCCAGCATGACCACAATGCGGATCTGGAGGTCGAGGGGATCGTGATCAACCAGTTCCAGCCCCGGGCCAGCCTGCCGTTGCAGCTGGTTGAGGAGCTGGTCAGCGAGGGGTTGCCGGTGCTGAATTCAAGGCTGTCTTCGTCGGTGAAGATCCGGGAGTCGCATCAGCATGCGATGCCGATGATTCATCTGGATCCGCGGCATAAGCTGGCGCTGGAGTATCTGGCTCTGCATCGGGAGCTGGTGGGGTAACTGGGGGTAACCGGGGATAACCGTTTTCCGCACCTGGCCCGTTCGGCCGTCATCGGAGCCGGCAGGGGAACGCGTATCAGCATCGCGAGCGCCCGCCCTGCTCACGCCCCCTTCATCAGGAAATCCCGGCTGACCCCACCACCCAGATCATGGATCCTGCGCAGGAAATCACTGAGCCATCCATGAATCCCGACGGAAAAAATATCCTCGATCCGCGTGAACCTGAGTTCGGCATGCAGCTTTCCCGCCCGCCGCTCGGTCTCCCCTGACTGCGCGTTACGCACCTGCGCCAGCAGCGAAACCACTTCCCGCAGGCTGGCCGCGAGCGAGCGCGGCATATCGGGATGCACGATCAGCAGTTCCGCCACGCGTTCCGGCGTGACCACCGAGCGATAGACCTTGCGGTACATCTCCAGCCCCGACACCGAGCGCAGCACCGCCGCCCATTGGTAGAAGTCGTCCTGCTGCCGACCCAGGTCGGTAGCCTGGAACTTCACGTCGAGAATGCGCGCGGTGTTATCGGCCCGTTCCAGGAACGTGCCCAATCGCATGAAGCAATAGGCTTCGTCCTTGAGCATGGTCCCGGCTTCCACGCCGCGCGTCAAATGAGAGCGAAACTTCACCCATTCGAAGAACTGCGCCGGATCGTGCCGCAGGATGCCTTCGGCAACCATTTGCTGCACATCGAGCCAGGTGGTATTGATGGTCTCCCACAGCGGCGTGGTGAGCGCCCCGCGCACGGCGCGGGCGTTTTCGCGGGCGGCGCGCAGGCACGACATGATCGACGCCGGGTGGCTCAGGTCGCGGACCATGAAGTCGATCACTTCGTCGTGTACCACCGCGCCGTGGTGCGCGCCGAATACCGGCGTGAGTTCGGTCACGTCGAGCATTGCCAGCCAGCCTTGATGGGCCACGTCGGGCGACTGCGGCAACATCGAGGCCTGGTAGTTGACGTCGAGCATGCGGGCGGTGTTCTCCGCGCGCTCGGTGTAGCGGGCCATCCAGAACAGATGGTCGGCGGTGCGGCTTAGCATGATGATTCCCCCCTTTCCTCGACAAGCCCAGGCTACCGACAAGCAATTGGCTTGCCAGCCGCCGAGGGCAGTGCCGACCCGCCGGCCCGCCGGCTCTATGCGAGCGGCAACACGCTGACCTCCACCTCGACATCGTGCGCGCCGCCGCCCACGATGACACCACGCAGCAGCGAGACATCGCTGTAGTCGCGCCCGAACGCCAGCGTGACGTGGCCGGTGTCGGCCAGCACATCGTTGGTGGGGTCCAGATCGACCCAGCCGGCCTGCGGGCAGTACACCGACAGCCAGGCATGCGAGGCGTCGGCGCCGATCAGCCTGGGCTGGCCGGGCGGCGGATCGGTGCGCAGGTAGCCGCTGACGTAGCGCGCGGCCAGGCCCAGCGAGCGCAGGCAGCCGATCATGACCTGGGCGAAATCCTGGCACACGCCGCTGCGCAGGCCGAAGGCTTGCAGCGCCGGGGTATCGACTTCGGTGACGGTGGGCTGGTATTCGAAGTCGGCATGGATGCGGTGCATCAGGTCGATGGCGCCCGCCACCACCGGCATGCCGGGCCCGAAGCTGGCGAGCGCGTAGGCCTTGAGGTCGGGATGCAGCGCGATGTTGGGCGAGGCGAAGCAGAACTCGCTTTGCGGCAGGAAGGGCTGACCGGCACGAAAGCGCAGCGCCGCGACGGCAGCTTGCCACGGCATGCTGGCGGCGGGATCGAGGCTCTCCCAGCGCGGCGTCAGGCTGACCGTGCTCTCGCAGGCGAGCTGCATGAAGCCGTGCGGTACGTCGATGGTGAAGTACAGCACGTTGTTGCCGAAGGCGTCCGTGTCCGCGCGCTGGTGCGACGGCGTCGGCTCGATCAGCGTGCTGTGCGAGAGCACGGCCTGCCACGGGCAGGTCACCGGGAAGATCACGGCGCGCTGCTGGGCGTTCTCCACCGGCGCGGAGTAGTCATAGATGGTCTTGTGGTGGACGGTCAGCACGGAGGCGGCGCACTTATCGGGTGCAGTGGGCGCAGTGGGCGCAGTGGGCGCAGTGGGTGTCGTGGGCGCAGTGGGCGCAGTGGGTGTCGTGGGTGTCGTGGGTGCAGCGGATGCTGCAGGCGCCGCGGCCGCGGTCGTCTCGTTCGCCGCCGCGGTCATGGCCGCACCTCGGCCAGGTTTCCGCTTCCGGCCCCGGCCATGCCGGCATGGCTGAAGTAGCGCGCACTGATCTCGTCGGACAACTGCACCATCATGCTCGTCAGTTGAGCGCACAGTTGCACCAGATTGGTGTACTGCCCGTCGGCGTCGCGCTCGCATAATGCCTCCCAGCCGGGCAGCGTATCCACCGTGGGCAGGAACTGCGGTAGCGGCAAGCGCCCGGTACCGGCCGGGCTGGCCGGCGGCGTGACCTGGCCGAGCTTGACGCGCAGCCGCGCCAGCACGCCGTAGAGCCCGCGCGGGTTGGTGGGTTCGATCACGATCAGGTCGACCAGCGCGGGCACATCGGCGCGGCCGGGATAGCGCGCGCGGAAGGTCAGCGTGCTGTCGAACAGGTGCAGCACCAGGTCAAGGCACGTCCGGTGCAGCAGCGCGCCGTCTTGCGCGAACACCCGCAGGAAGGTCGACAGCGTGGCCACGCGCTCGATATGGCGGCCGATAAACAGCAGGCGCCAGGCTTCGTCGCGGGACATGCGGTCGCCCTGGGCGCCGCTGATGGCGGCTAGCTGCATGCCCAGGTGGTCCAGCGCCGCCAGCACGCGCGGCCGGTCGTAGTAGCCGGCGTCGCTGCCCGCGCCACCCGGGCTGCGGGGGCAGGCCGCCGCCATGGCGTCGCTGAAATCGTTGCGCGCGGCCAGGATGGTGCGCCAATGGTCGTTGGACAGCCGGTTGCGGATCTCGGTGGCGGCATGCACATGGCTGGCCAGGTTCTGGCCCACGCTGGTCCAGCCGGCTTCCTCCGCCAGCGCGGACACCAGGCTGCGCTCGAACACGCGCAGGGAAGCGCGCGGCTGTGGGGCGCCGGTCGGCAGCAGGCCGCAGGCAAGCACCAGTTCGCCGATTACGTCGAGCGCACCGTCGTCGCGGTCGTCGCTGCTCTCGATCGAGCCCAGCACGAGCCGGCACAGGCGCACATTGTTCTCCGCGCGCTCGGCGTAGCGGCCGGCCCAGAACAGGTTCTCGGCGGCGCGGCTCGATACCGCCAGCGGCTTGGGCGCCCCGCCGAATCCCGTGGCGGCCATCGGAAACGGCGGGGACTTCGGCGGCGGCTGCGCCGGCTGGCTCGACAGCACCCAGGTATCGACGCTGGAGCCGCCGAGCTGCATCGATACGGCCGGCTGCCCTTCGCCCGCGAGCCGGGTAAAGCCGCCCGGCATCACCTGCCAGCCGCCGCGCCCGTCGGCAATGGCGTAGACCCGCAGCATGGCCATGCGCGAGCCGATATGCGGCCCTTCCCAGCGCGGTGCGTGCGACAGCGGCAGGTCGGCCTGGATGGTGAAGAGGTCGGGCACCTGCTCGATGCGCTCGCGCCAGTCGGCCAGCCGCTGCAGGCCGCGCTCCATGCCCGGCCGCGGCCCTTCCCAGGGCTGCGCCATGCCGCGCGGATAGGTCGGCAGCAGGAAGGCTTCGCTGAATTGCGCGAGCGCTTCCTCGCGCGCCGAGGCCTCGCCGCACCACCAGCTTGGCACGCTAGGCAGGTGCAACGTCTCGCCCAGCAGTTCGCGGGCGATGGCGGGCAGGAAACCGTGGATGGCCGGCGTCTCCAGGAAGCCCGAGCCGGGCGCGTTGGAGACCAGCACATTGCCCGCGCGCATCGCCTGCAGCAGGCCGGGCACGCCAAGCGTGGAGTCCTGGCGCAGCTCGACCGGGTCGCAATAAGCATCGTCCAGGCGGCGCAGCACCACGTCGACGCGCTCCAGCCCCGCCAGCGTCTTCAGGTAGACCACGTCCTTGCGCACCGTCAGGTCCTTGCCCTCGACCAGCGTGACGCCGAGGTAGCGGGCCAGGAAGGTGTGCTCGAAATAGGTTTCGTTATAGGGCCCGGGCGTGAGCAACACAATGTGCTTGCTGACCCCGGCCGCTGCGCCGGCCGCGGATTCGGGCGCGCATGGCTGCGCGGCGGGCTGCTGCGCCAGCGTGGCCACCAGTTGCATGAAGGCGGCCGGCAGGCGCCGCACGCGCAACTCGCGGAACGCATCGGTAAACAGGCTGGAGATGATCAGCCGGTTCTCCAGCGCGTAGCCCATGCCGGAGGGCGTCTCCGTGCGGTGGGCCATGACCGTCCAGCCGCCGTCCACGGTATGCGCCAGGTCCACCGCGACGATATGCAGGAAATTGCCGCCCGGCGGCTGGTAGCCCTTGAGCGGGCGCAGGTAGCCGGGATGGCCGAAGACCAGGCCGGCCGGCAGCAAACCCTTGGAGAGCAAGGTCTGCGGGCCGTAGATATCGGCCACCATGGCGTTGGCCAGCGCGGCCCGCTGGATCACGCCGCGCTCGATCCGCTCCCAGTCGTCCTCGGCGACCAGGAAAGGCAGCAGGTCCAGCGCCCACGCGCGCGCGCCGGCCTTGTCGGCCTGGTCCGCGTACACGTTGTAGGTCACGCCATTGTCGCGGATCTGGCGCGCCATGGCGGCGGCCCGCTGGTCGAGGTTTTCGATGCCCTCCTCGCCCAGCACCTGCAAGAAGCTCGCCCACGGCGCGCGCAGCCCGTCGCCGCACGCGCCCAGTTCGTCAAGATGCCCCGGCGGCACCGGCCGCGCGCGGCGGATCACCGCGTCGACGGCGGGCGTGGATTCATCGAAAGGCAGTGACGGCTGTAGAGGCACGGGCGCGGCTTGAGGCGAACCGGATCAGCGTTGCCGCAAATCCAGCGTAAACGGAAACTCGAGACTGCGCCGGGCTGGCTCCACGCGCATCACGCCCGGTGTGTGTCCGAGTGTGAAGAAACGTGTCAGGCGCCGGCTCTCAGCCTCATAGGCATTCACCGGGAAGGTCTCGTAGCTTCGCCCACCCGGATGCGAAACATGATACTGGCATCCCCCGATGCTGCGTCCCATCCAGGAGTCCACCACGTCGAAGGTCAGCGGCGCGTGCGACGGGATGCTGGGGTGGAGCGCGGATGGCGGCGCCCAGGCGCGGTAGCGCACCCCCGCCACGAATTCGCCGGCGCGCCCGGTGGGCTGCAGCGGCACCGCCCGACCGTTGACGGTGACCACGTGCCGGCTGTCGTTCAGGCCGAGCACGCGCACCTCGATGCGCTCCAGCGAGGAATCCACGTAGCGCACGGTGCCGCCGGCACTGCCCTCCTCGCCCATCACGTGCCAGGGCTCCAGCGCGGTGCGCAGCGTCAGCGCCAGCCCGCCCGCCGCCAGCTCGCCCACGCGCGGGAAGCGGAACTCGAAGTGCGGCGCGAACCAGGCGTCGTCAAAGGCGAAGCCCGCTTCGCGCATCTCGGTGAGCACGTCGCCGAAATCCATCTGCACGAAGGTGCCGAGCAGGAAGCGGTCGTGCAGCTCGGTGCCCCAGCGCGTGAGCCGCGCGCGATACGGCTCGCGCCAGAAGCGTGCCACCAGCGCGCGCAGCAGCAACTGCTGCACCAGGCTCATGCGCGCATGCGGCGGCATCTCGAATGCGCGCAGCTCCAGCAGGCCGAGGCGGCCGGTGGGGCCGTCGGGCGAGTAGAGCTTGTCGATGCAGAACTCGCTGCGGTGGGTGTTGCCGGTGACGTCGATCAGGATATTGCGCAAGGTGCGGTCGATCAGCCACGGCGGCATATAGGCACCGACGCCGCCGTCCGCGCTGCCCAGCCGGTCGAGCTGGTGCTGCAGTTCGGCAAAGGCGATCTCCAGCTCGTAGAGCTGGTCGTTGCGCGCCTCGTCCACGCGCGGCGCCTGGCTGGTGGGGCCGATGAACATGCCCGAGAACAGGTAGGACAGCGAGGGATGGTTGTGCCAGTACGCGATCAGGCTGGACAGCACGTCGGGACGGCGCAGGAAGGGGCTGTCGGCCGGGGTGGCGCCGCCCAGCACGAAGTGGTTGCCGCCGCCGGTGCCGGTGTGGCGGCCGTCGAGCATGAACTTCTCGGTGCTGAGGTAGGTTTCGTGGGCGGCCTGGTAGAGGAATTCGGTGTGGTCGACCAGTTCGTCCCAGTTGGCGGCGGGATGGATATTGACCTCGATCACGCCGGGATCGGGCGTGACCTGCAGCATCTTCAGGCGCACGTCGCGCGGCGGCGGGTAGCCTTCGAGCACGATCTTCACGCCCAGCCCGGCGGCAGTGGCCTCCACCGCCGCCAGCAGTTCCAGGTAATCCTCCAGCACGGTCAGCGGCGGCATGAAGACATAGATGATGCCGCGCTTGTCGCCCGCCGCATCCTGCTCCACCTTGGGCCCGGCCGCGCGGCTGGGATGGCGCACTTCCACGCACAGCGCGGTGCGGGTGATCCAGCCAGCGGATTCGCCGCGCTCCGGCACGCGCGCCAGGTTCGCGGCCAGGGCAGCGGCAGCATCCGTGCCGCCGACCGTTCCCGCCCCGGGCCTGGCTCCCGCAGTCTTGGCAGCCCGCGCTGCCGCTGCCGCCGCGGCTGCCGAGCCGGGCGCGGGGTAGGGCGCGGTGCTGGCGTGGAACGCCTCGGCCTGTCCAGGCCCCGCGCCCGTGCCGGCAAGCCCTGGCAACTGCGCGCGCAACTGGGGCCCGGTGGGCAGCGGCGCACGCGCCGCGAATGGGTCCTGGTCGAACTGCCAGGGGTAATCGGCCTCGCTGACCCAGGGCAGGGCGTCCAGCGGCAGGCGATAGCCCATCGGCGAATCGCCGGGCAGCAGGTACATGCGGTCGTCGCGGAAGAACCACGGCCCGCTGATCCAGCGCTTGTCGGCCAGGGCGGGGCCATCCTCCAGGCCGCTGCGGCGCAGCGGCAGCACGTAGCCGGTCGCCCGCGACAGGCCGCCATCGAACACGCGGCGCAGCCGCATGCGCTCCATTTCGTCGTCCAGGCGCGCCTCCAGCGGGTCGACGTTGACCGGCAACCGGCGCTCGCGCCAGAGGTAATACCAGGTGTCTTCATAGCCGGGCTGCACAAGGCCCGGGTCCAGGCCGAGCCGGGTGGCAAGGCTGTTGAGGAAACGCTGGGCATCGGCCTCGCTATGGTTGCCCGGCTCGTGCTCGTCGGCGAACAGCGACGGATCCTGCCAGCAGGGCTGGCCGTCGGCGCGCCAGCAGATCGACAGGGCCCAGCGCGGCAGTTGCTCGCCCGGGTACCACTTGCCCTGGCCGAAGTGCAGGAAACCGCCCTCGCCGTAGCGCGCGCGCAGTTTATGCACCAGATCGGTGGCGTAGCCGCGCTTGGTGGGGCCGAGCGCGTCGGTGTTCCACTCCGCGCCGTCGCGGTCCTGGACCGCGACAAAGGTCGGTTCGCCGCCCATGGTCAGGCGCACGTCCTGGGCGTTGAGCAGGCGGTCGACCTCGGCGCCGGTGGCCGCCACGGCCTGCCACTGCGCTTCGGTATAGGGCTTGGTCACCCGCGGCGACTCATAGACGCGGGTGATCGACATCTCGTGGTGGAAGGTCACCTCGCTCTTGTCCACCGCGCCGCTGACCGGCGCCGCGCTGCCGGGCTCCGGCGTGCATGCCACCGGGATATGGCCCTCGCCGGCCAGCAGGCCGGAGGTGGGATCCAGGCCGACCCAGCCCGCGCCGGGCAGGTAGACCTCGCACCAGGCGTGCAGGTCGGTGAAGTCCACCTCGGTGCCGCTGGGGCCGTCGATGGACTTTACATCGGGTGCCAGTTGCAGCAGGTAACCCGATACGAAGCGCGCCGCCAGGCCCAGGTGGCGCAGCGTCTGCACCAGCAGCCAGCCCGAATCGCGGCACGAGCCCGCGCCGGACGCCAGCGTTTCCTCCGGCGTCTGCACGCCGGGTTCCATGCGGATCAGGTAGCGGATGTCCTCCTGCAGGCGCTGGTTCAGGGCCACCAGGAAATCGATGGTGACCTGCGGCGTGCGCGGGATGCTCTCCACGAAGGCGGCAAAGCGCGGGGTGGGCTCGCCCTTGACCATATAGGGCGCCAGTTCATGCGCCAGGCCGGCCTCGTAGCTGAAGGGAAAGCGCTCGGCGTAGGGTTCGAGGAAGAAGTCGAACGGGTTGTACACCGCCATCTCGACCACCAGGTCGACGGTGATCTTGAACCCGGTCGTGGGCTCGGGAATCACCAGCCGGGCCAGGTAGTTGGCGAACGGGTCCTGCTGCCAGTTGACGAAATGCTGCTCGGGCTCGATGCGCAGCGAATACGAAAGAATGGGCGTGCGGCAATGCGGGGCGGGCCGCAGCCTTACCACTTGCGGCGAGAGTTTCACCGGCCGGTCATACCGGTAGTGGGTGACATGGTTCAGTGCGACGTGTGTTGCCACTCGGGCCTCCCATTGCGTTGCGCAGGTTTCGTGCTGTAGTTCCAAGCAAGAGTTGTACCGCCCCGGGCCAGGCTCAGGCTGCCCGGGGCACAGATTCCTCCGTTCCAGCGCTTTCCTCCAGCCTGCGTCACCGCTCGTGGGACACGGCATGGCAGATCGCATCATTACATGGCGCCGCCGCCCTTGGGGTTGGCTTTTGCCTTGTCGTTCAGCCCCTCCTGCAGCAGCGAGCGCAGCTTGGCCAGCGCGCCGGGGTCACCGTGCGAGGCGGCGCGGGCATACCAGATCTTGGCCTGCTCGATGTCTTTCTCCACCACGCCGGGCTCGCCGCGTTCGTAATAACTACCGACGATGTACTGCGCGCCGCCATCGCCGGCGGTGGCGGCGCGGCTGTACCACTCGAATGCCTTGCCGTAGTCCCGCGCCACGCCGCGCCCGGTGAAGTAATTGGTCGCCAGCTCGACCTGAGCCTGCACATGGCCGCCTTCCGCCGCGCGGCGGTACCACACATTGGCCGACTCCAGCGAACGCGGCACCAGTTCGCCATGCTCGTACAGCTCGCCAAAGGTGAACTGGGCATGCGTCATGTCATTGTCGGCCGCGCGGCGCAGCCAGACCAGCGCCTCCTGCGGGCGCACCGGCGTGCCTTCGCCGCGCAGCAGCATCATGGCGTAGTTGAACTGGGCCAGCCGGTTCCCCTGCTCGGCCGCCTTGGCGAAATCGCGCAAGGCCGAATCGAAGGCGCCGGCGTCGTAGGCAGCCACCGCCTGGCGCGTCAGGGTCTGCGCCGGCGCGGAAGGCTGGGGTGCGGCGAGAGCAAGCGGGACGCCGAGCAGGCAGGCGGGAAGCAGCGCGGCAGCGGCAGCAGCGCGGGCTCGGGAGGAAAAGAGACGAACAAGCTGCATGGCAGGCTCCAGGTACACGCGCTGACTCCAACTCTACAAGTGTAGGAGCCGGAAGTCGCCGGTTGCAGTCGGAAGCCGGCCGGCAAACCTTACGGCTGGTGCCACAAATTCCGGGGTGGCTGCGCAGGCACGGGTACGGTGTCGGGCAGCGTTTGCGCCTGCGCCAGCAAGGTTTCGGCCTCGGCATGCAGGCGGGACAGGCAACGTGCCAGCACCCGCGCCTCCTCCGGATCCAGGCAGGCGGCCAGGCGGGCATTGAAGGCCTGCGCCTGTGCAAAGGCCTGGCGGTAGACCGCCTCGCCCTCCTCGCTCAGCACGAACGCCGCCGCCCGCCGGTCCTGCTCGCGCGTGGCGCGGCGCACCAGACCGCGCGCCATCAGGGCATGCACGGCGCGGCTGGCCAGTACCTTGTCGAGCCCCGCGCTTTGCGCCAGCTCCGTGAGGCGCGTGCCCGGCTGCTCGCCGAGGAAGGCCAGCATGCGCCACTCGCGCCGGCTCACCCCGGCTGCGGCGCGCAGGTGCTGGCCGCTGGCCTGCAGGGCGACGCGGGTCAGGTGATAGAGGCGGTAGTTCAGGAAGTCGGCCAGCCGGGCGGGGTTCTGCAGCGTCTCGCCGGCGTCCCGGTCATGCTCGTGCCCGCCTGCGTGCCCACCCTGGCCATGCGCTTCGCTACCGCTCATGCTGCACCCGCAAATTTGGTTGATTTTGTCAATTATATGGGTGGGTGTTAGCGTCTGTGCCGCTACATAAGAACCGGCGGCCCAGCATCTGGCGGCAACAGGCGAAACGTGCAGATCAATCTGCGAAACGCTGACCAGGCGCACCGGGACCGACTCGATAAATTGGCCGGCTTCCCGCCGATGCCGAACCAACAGGAGAGACCGTGAAACCCGCCCAACTGCTGCGCGCGCTAGTGCCCACTTTCGCCACCCTGGCCGTGCTGGCTGCCACCTGCCTGCCCAGCGCACCGGCCAGCGCCCAGAACGACCGCCCGCTGCGCATCCTGGTGGGCTACCCCGCCGGTGGCACCGCCGATCTGGCCGCGCGCCTGATCGGCGACAAGCTGCGCGAGGCATTCAAGCAGACCGTGGTCATCGAGAACAAGCCCGGCGCCGGCGGCCGGCTGGTGATGGACTACGCCCGCACCCTGCCCGCCGACGGCAATACGCTGGTGGTGGCCAACTCGGCGGTGATGACCATCGCCCCGCTGGTCTACAGCAAGCTCAACTACGACATCCAGCGCGATTTCACGCCGGTGGCGCAGACCGCCAACTTCCAGCTGGCTCTGGCCGCCGGCCCCGGCACGCCGGCCAGATCGCTGAAGGAGTACATCGACTGGCTCAAGGTCAATCCAGACCGGAACAATTCCTACGCCTCGCCGGCGCTTGGCAGCATCCCGCACTTCTTTGGCTTGCTGATCGGCAAGCAGGTAGGGGTCGAGATGCTGCATGTGCCGTTCAACGGCTCGGCACCGTTGATGAACGCTCTGGTTGGCGGGCAGGTCCCGACCTCGGTGGATACGCTGGCCGACCTGACCGAGATGCACCGGGCCGGGAAGATCCGCGTGCTGGCGAGTTCAGGGACGCGGCGGTCGGTGGCGCTGCCGGACGTGCCCACGTTTACTGAACTTGGCTATAAGGACATCGAGGGCGTTGGCAGGTACGGGTTCCTGGCGCCGGCCGGCGTGCCAAAGGCGACCATCGACCGGCTGAACGCGGCGATCGTGCACGCGGTGCAGTCGGGGGATCTGAAGGAGCGGTTCCTGAAGCTGGGGCTGGAACCGCAGACCGGTAGCGCGGAGCAGTTCGGGAAGGTGCTGGCGGCGGATGCCGTGCGTTGGGGGCCGGTGGTCAAGGCATCCGGTTATACGGGGGATTGAGATTTCATCTGTGATTAATTGGTTGCTCTATTCTTACGGTGAATAATCTAAACAGCATGTCGACCCGCAACACCCTCTTCATCATGTGCGACCAGCTGCGCCAGGACCACCTGGCCTGCTACGGTCACCCCACCCTGCGCACGAAAAACATCGACGCCCTGGCTGCCCGCGGCGTGCGCTTCACCAAGGCCTTTGTCACCTCCGGCGTCTGTGGCCCCAGCCGCATGAGCTTTTATACCGGCCGCTACCCAAGCAGCCATGGCGCCACGTGGAACCGCGTTCCGCTGTCGGTCGGCGAAGTGACGCTGGGTGAATACCTGAAGGACAGCCACCGCGCACTGGCGCTTGCCGGCAAGACCCACGTCATGCCCGACAACGCCAATCTGAAGCGCCTGCATCTTGATGGCGGCAGCGAGCTCGAAACGCTGCTGCGCAGCGGGCATTTTGTCGAAGTCGACCGGCACGACGGCCATCACGCCGAGCCGCACAGCGCCTACGCCGAATGGTTGCGCAAGCAGGGCTACGACAGCGCGGATCCGTGGACGGACTACGTGATCAGCGCGGAAAACGCGCAGGGCGAGATCGTGTCGGGCTGGCAGATGCGCAATGCCGGCCTGCCGGCGCGCGTGGCGGAGCCGCACTCGGAGACGGCTTATACGGTAGGCCAGGCGATGCAGTACATCGCCGCGCGCGGCGACGATCCGTGGGTGCTGCATCTCTCGCTGGTCAAGCCGCACTGGCCCTACATGGCGCCCGCGCCTTACCACGCGGCCTACACGCTGGACGACTGCCTGCCGCTCAAGCGCCACGACGTGGAGCTGCAGGATCCGCATCCGGTGCTGGACGCTTACCGCACGCAGGAGGAATGCGCCACCTTCATGCGCAGCGTCGTCTCGGACACGGTGCGCCCCGCCTACCAGGGCCTGGTGCAGCAGATCGACGACCGGCTGGGCGAACTGTGGGAACAGCTTGAACGCCTGGGCCGCTGGGAAGACACGTTGATCGTCTTCACGGCCGATCACGGCGACTTCCTTGGCGATCACTGGCTCGGCGAGAAGGAGCAGTTCTACGACACCGTGCAGAACATCCCGCTGATCGTCTACGATCCGTCGCCCGACGCCAACGCCACGCGCGGCAGCGCCGATGCGCGCATGGTTTCGGCCGTGGACGTGGTGCCGACCGTGCTGGACGCGCTGGGCCTGCCGCCGGCGGACCATCGCGTCGAAGGCCGCTCACTACTGGATCTCACGCGCGAGCGCGGCAATGGGCAGTGGCGCGATTTCGTGGTGTCGGAGCTGGACTATGCCTATCGCGGCGCGCGCCTGGCGCTGGGCCGGCACCCGGGCGAATGCCGGGCGTGGATGGTGCGCAATGCGCGCTGGAAGTATGTGCACTGGCAGGGTTTCCGTGCGCAGTTGTTCGACCTGGCGCGCGACCCCGACGAGTTCTTCGACCTGGGCGCCGATCCTGGCCATGAGGCAATCCGCTCGGCCATGCAGGGGCACCTGCTGGAATGGTTCTGCACGCTGAAGCCACGCACCACCGTCAGCCATGAAGAGGTGGCGGCGAAGACCAATGTGTATAAGCAGGCGGGGGTGTTCTTTGGCGTGTGGTGAGGGGGGAAGGCCGCCGCTCATGGGAGAGAGCAAACCACCGTACTGCATCCGGCCACTCGTACCAGGATGCAGTACCCACATGAAAGTCCGATGAACCGAAAATGCGATAGCGTCGGATCACAATGGGTGTAGCCGTGTTTTCCGCCCGTCGGGCGGCAAACACCGTCCCGCGATGCGAAGCGAGCCGTAGCGGTTTGCCTAGCCCGTATGGGGCGCCTCGTCGTCAGGCAAAAAGAGCGGAAAAGAGGGGGCCATGTTTGAGTATCGCCTTAAGGCGATGCGAGTTTGGCCCCCGGCCGCTCTTTTTGTCTGACGACGAGGAGTCTTTCGCCCCATCCGGGTCGCCTTCTTTGCCTACTTTCTTGGCGAGACAAGAAAGTAGGTCGCCTCCCCGCAGGGGAGGTGAAACTGCCTTTGACTTTGCAGTTGCAGTTGCAGTTGCAGTTGCAGTTGCAGTTGCAGTTTCCTTTAACCCCCCTCCCCCTCCCCCTCACCCCACAAACCGATACCCCACCCCCACCTCCGTCATCAAATGCGAAGGCTGCGCCGGATCGGCTTCCAGCTTGTGCCGCAGATGTCCCATATACACCCGCAAATAATGGCTGCTCTCCGAATGCGCCGGCCCCCAGACTTCACGCAGCAACTCGCGATGCGTCATCACCTTGCCGCGATGCGCGATCAGCACAGCGAGCAGGCGGTATTCGATCGGCGTGAGATGCACGTCGTCTCCGGAGCGCGTGACCACCCGGTTGGCCAGGTCGATCTGCACTTCGCCAAAGGCAACCAGTGGCGTGCCTTGTGGGTTGATCTTGGCGTGCCGGCGCAGCAGCACACGCACGCGCGCGATCAGCTCGCCCACGCCGAAGGGCTTGGTCAGGTAGTCGTCGGCGCCGGCATCGAGCGCGGCGATCTTGTCGGATTCGCCGGCGCGCGCCGATAGCACCAGCACCGGCACTTCGGTCCAGGTGCGCATCTCGCGGATCAGCGTCATGCCGTCGCCATCGGGCAGGCCGAGGTCGAGGATCACCACGTCGGGCTGGCGGGTACCCGCATCGATCAGGCCACGCTTGAGCGTCTCGGCCTCGTGCACGGTGCAGCCCTCCGCTTGCAGCGCCTCACGCACGAAGCGCCGGATATGCGGTTCGTCTTCGACCAGCAATACCGTTGGCGAGAATTCAAATGTCATTTCGGTTCGATTCCTTGTTGGCTGCCTCGCGCGCGGCGCGCCCCGCGCCATGCGAGGACATGGCGACTTCCTCGGGCGGCTCCGGCTCGACCGCCGGCGGATTGCCGCGCGGCAGCGCCACCACGAACCGCGCCCCGGTGCCCAGCGAGCCATCGGCGCGCGCGCCAGCGCCTTCCACCCAGATGCGCCCGCCGTGCGCCTGCACGATGGCTTCGCACACCGCAAGGCCCAGGCCGACGCCAGCGGTGGCCGACTCGCGCTCGCCGCGCGTGAATTTCTGGAAGATCGACTGTTCCTGCCCGCGCGGCACGCCGGGGCCGTCGTCCTCCACCGTGAGCCGCACCTCCGCGGCAACCACCTCGCCGGCAATGCGGATATCCGTGCCCGGCGGCGTGTACTTGGCGGCATTCTCCAGCAGGTTGCACAGCACCCGCTCCATCAGCACCGCGTCGCACTCCACCAGCGGCAGCTCCGACAGATCGGCGACCGACACACGGTGCCGCGACAGCGCGTCGCGCATGCCGGCCAGCGCCGCGCCCACCAGTTCCTCGATCGACTGCCATTCTTTCTGCATGCGTACGTCGCGGCTTTGCAGGCGGGCCATGTCGAGCAGGTTGACCACCATGGTGCGCATGCGCAGGGCCTGCTCGCGCATCGCATCCACGCTTTCGGACAGCGGCGGCGGCAGCGGCGGCTCGGCGCGCTGCATGGTTTCGGCCATGCCGATCAGGCTGGTCAGCGGCGTGCGCAGGTCGTGCGAGACGGCGGCCAGCAGCGAGCTGCGCAGCCGCTCCGACTCCATCGACACCAGCGCCTGCTGCGCCACTTCCACATAGTGCAGCCGCTCGATGGCGATGGCGATCAGCGTGGCGAACACGTCGATCTGCCGGCGCCGTTCGGGCCGCGCAAAAGCGCGCCACTCCTGCGGCTCCACCGCCAGCACGCCGCGCGTCTGCATCGGCGCCTTGAGCGGCAGGTAGAGCACGGTGCTGCCCGGCAGCGTGTGGGTACCGGTGCCAGCGGGCTGGCCGTGGTCGAAGACCCATTGCGCCAGCACGGGGTCGATGGCGTCGGTGCCTCGCTGCCCCGGATCGATCACCGGCGGTAACAGCCGCCCCTTGGCCGACACCAGGAAGAACGCCGAGCGCGCGCCCAGCGCGGCTTGCAGGAAGCGGCTGCTGATGGCGACGATCTGCTCGGGCATCAGCGCGGCGGACAGCTCGCGCGCCAGTTCGTAGAGGGTGCGCGCATCGGTCTCGCGCTCCACCGAGACCTGGGCCTGCTCGCGCAGCCCGGCAGTGAGCTGGCCGATCACCAGGCCCACCGCCAGCATCACCACGAAGGTCACCAGGTACTGCACGTCGCTGACCGCGAAGGACATGCGCGGCGGCACGAAGAAAAAGTCGAAGGCGGCCACCGACAGCACCGAGGCCAGCGCGGCAGGGCCGCGTCCGTGGCGCAGCGCCACGCCGACCACCGCCGCGAGGAACAGCATGGCGATATTGACCAGATCGAACCACGGCCGCGTCAACGCCGACAACAAGCTCGCGCCCGCGCACCACGCTATCGCCCACAGGTAGTCGATACGGCGGGCCGCCTCACTGCCTTCATCGCTGTGCGCCGGGTCCTCGCGCACGTCGGGGCGTCCGTCCACCGGTTGCGGGCGGCCGCGCGTGTCTGCGCCCATGGCGTCCGCGGCCACGCGGATCACGTCGATCTCCGGGCAGCCCAGCGCCAGCGAATCGGCAAAGCTATGGCGGCCGAACAGCCAGGCGCGCGCACCCAGGAACGGCGACAGGCCCAGCGCCAGCAGCGCCCGCGCCCGCTCCAGCAAGCCGCCGCCGCTGGGACGCCAGTTGCCGGGCGCGCGCCCGACCAGCACCTTGGTGAGGTTGTGGCGCCGCACATAGCCGGCTACCGACTGCACGATATCGCGGCCGGCCAGGGTCTCGGTGCGCGCGCCGAGTTCCTCGGCCAGCCGCATCGCTTGCTCGATGTTCTGGCGCTCCCGCGCGGCAAGCTGCGCCAGGCGCGGCGTGGCCACCGTCACCACATGCCAGTCGCAATCGAGCTGCCCGGCCAGCCGGCGCGCGCTCTTGACCACCTGCCCGGCGTCGTCGCCGGTGCCGATGCACGCCAGCACCGCTTCGCGCGTGCGCCAGACCGGGCGGATCGATTCGGCGTGCCGGTAGGCGCGCACATCGTCGTCGACGCGGTCGGCGGTGCGACGCAGCGCCAGCTCGCGCAGCGCGATCAGGTTGCCCTTGCGGAAGAAGTTGCTGGCCGCGGTACGGGCCTGCTCCGGCAGGTAGACCTTGCCGTCGCGCAGGCGCCGCAGCAGTTCGTCGGCGGGCAGGTCCACCAGGATGACTTCGTCGGCGTCGTCGAAGACCGTGTCGGGCACGGTTTCCCACACGCGGATGCCGGTGATGCCGCCCACCGCCTCGTTGAGGCTGTCCAGGTGCTGGACGTTGACCGTGGTCCAGACATCGATGCCGGCGGACAGCAGCTCCTCGATGTCCTGCCAGCGCTTGGGGTGGCGGCTGCCGGTGGCGTTGGAATGCGCCAGCTCGTCGACCAGGATCAGCGCCGGGCGCCGGGCCAGCGCGCCGTCCAGGTCGAACTCCTGCAGCACGCGGTCGTCGAGCTTGTGATGCGGCATGTCCTTCATCGGCAGCCGCTCCAGCCCCGCGATCAGCACCTCGGTCTCGGCGCGGCCATGGGTCTCGACGACGCCGATCACCACGTCGCTGCCCTGCTCGCGCAGCGCCCGCGCGGCGGTGAGCATGGCGAAGGTCTTGCCGACGCCGGCGGAAGCGCCGAAATACACACGCAGCTTGCCGCGCGCGGCGCGCTCGCCCTCCTCCTGCATGCGTTGCAGCAGGGCATCGGGATCGGGCCGGTCGGGGGCATCGCGCGTGGCGGCGTCAGGCATGGTGGGGGTCATTGCCCGGGAGAGGGATGGGTACAAACGATTGTGCCACGCTGGAGGCCCGGCATCCGGGCGAGAAGAGCACTCGCCCTCTCCCGCAAGCGCGGGAGAGGGGAACAAACCAGAGGCATCGTCTACCTCACTGCTTCCCGCCATCCAGCGCGAGATTCAACTTAAGCACATTCACCACCGGATCGCCCATCACCGCCAGCAGCGGCGCACCGGTATTCGCTGCAATCAAGGCCTGCACGCGCTCCAGCGGCAAGCCGCGCAGGCGGGCTACGCGGGCCGCCTGGTATTGCGCGGCGGCGGGGCTGATATGCGGGTCGAGCCCGCTGCCCGAAGCGGTCACCAGATCCACCGGCACCGCCGCCTTGTTGCCGGGATCGGCCTCGCGCAGCGCGTCGATGCGGGCACGCGCGGCATCGGTGAGCGCCGGATTGCTCG
Source organism: Cupriavidus sp. 01T418 (assembly GCF_056398885.1). Taxonomy (NCBI): domain Bacteria; kingdom Pseudomonadati; phylum Pseudomonadota; class Betaproteobacteria; order Burkholderiales; family Burkholderiaceae; genus Cupriavidus; species Cupriavidus sp. 01T418. The sequence goes on along the minus strand of NZ_JBFTQG010000003.1, from coordinate 9,793 downwards.
GGCCGAGATTCGAGCCGGACGACGCCGCCGCGTTATATGGCATCGGCGACGTGGCCGACAAGCGGCCCCAGAAATACTTGGGGTCCGAGAACGGCTGGCCGATCAGCGCCGAGCCGACGGCGTTACCGTCCTTGACGATCAGCGACCCGGCCGCCTCAAACGGGAACACTGCGTGCGAAATGCCGGTGATCACGCCGGGGTACAGCAGCCCGGTAATCGCCGACAGCACGACGAACACCGTCAGCATGGGCCGCAGGAAGCCGCCCTGGACGGGCGTGGCGGGCTGGGCGGTTTGGCCAGTTTGGGCGGTTTGGACTTGCGTATTCATGGATTGCTCCGTTTACATTCGATGCGGCGCGATGCGTCAGACCCAGCCGAACAGCGCCAGGATCATGTCGATCGCCTTGATGCCGACAAAGGGGATCAGGATGCCGCCCAGCCCGTAGATCAGCAGATTGCGCCGCAGCAGGATGGCCGCGCCGAGCGGGCGGTACACCACGCCGCGCAGTGCCAGCGGGATCAGCACCACGATGATCAGCGCGTTGAAGATCACCGCCGACAGGATGGCCGAGGCCGGCGTGGCCAGGCCCATCACGTTGAGCTGGTTAAGCTGCGGATACGTGGTGGCGAAGGCGGCCGGGATGATCGCGAAATACTTCGCCACGTCGTTGGCCACGCTGAAGGTGGTCAGCGACCCGCGCGTCATCAGCATCTGCTTGCCGATCTCGACGATCTCGATCAGCTTGGTCGGATTGCTGTCCAGGTCGACCATGTTGCCGGCTTCCTTGGCCGCCTGCGTGCCGCTGTTCATCGCCACGGCCACGTCGGCTTGCGCCAGCGCGGGCGCGTCGTTGGTGCCGTCGCCGGTCATCGCCACCAGGCGGCCTTCGGCCTGGTAGTCGCGGATCAGCTTGAGCTTGGCTTCGGGCGTGGCTTCGGCGAGGAAGTCATCGACGCCGGCCTCGGCCGCGATCGACGCGGCGGTGAGCCGGTTGTCGCCGGTGATCATCACGGTCTTGATGCCCATCTTGCGCAGTTCGCCGAAGCGTTCGCGGATACCGGCCTTGACGATGTCCTTCAACTCGACCACGCCGAGCACGCGCACGTTCTCGCCATCGGTGCTGGATTCCGCCACCACCAGCGGCGTGCTGCCGGCGCGGGCCACGTCGTCCACGGCCTGCATCACCGCGTCGGGGAACTTGCCGGCGCGTTCGGTCACGTACCTGCGCACCGCGTCGGCGGCGCCCTTGCGCACGCTGCGGCCACCGGCATCCACGCCGCTCATGCGGGTCTGCGCTGTGAACGGCACGAAGATCGGGCGCAGCGCGCTGATATCCGGCGTAGCGGCACCGGTCTGCTGGCGTGCCAGCGTCACGATGCTGCGGCCTTCCGGCGTTTCGTCGGCCAGCGACGACAGCCAGGCGGCTTCGGCCAGTTGCTGCGCCGACACGCCGGGCGCGGCGATAAAGCGCGAGGCCTGGCGGTTGCCGTGGGTGATGGTGCCGGTCTTGTCGAGCAGCAGCACGTCCACGTCGCCGGCGGCTTCCACCGCGCGGCCCGAGGTGGCGATCACATTSGCTTCCATCATGCGGCTCATGCCGGCCACGCCGATGGCCGACAACAGGCCGCCAATGGTGGTCGGGATCAGGCACACCAGCAGCGCGATCAGCACCGTGATGGTGACGGGCATGCCGGCCTTGGCGACGAGCACGCTGTACACCGAGAACGGTTGCAGCGTGGCGGTGGCCAGCAGCAGCACGATGGTCAGCCCGACCAGCAGGATGGTCAGCGCCAGTTCGTTGGGCGTCTTCTGGCGCTTGGCGCCTTCGACCATGGTGATCATGCGGTCGATAAAGCTCTCGCCGGGATTGGTGGTGATGCGCACCACGATCCAGTCGGACAGCACGCGCGTGCCGCCGGTGACCGAGGAGAAATCGCCACCCGACTCGCGGATCACCGGCGCGGATTCGCCGGTGATGGCGCTCTCGTCCACCGAGGCCACGCCTTCGATCACGTCGCCGTCGCCAGGCACCATGTCGCCGGCTTCGACCAGCACCACGTCGCCGCGGCGCAGCGCGGCGGCGCCGCGCGGCTCGGTGGCGCCGGCGGCGCGGTAGTCGCGCCGGCCTTCCTTGACCAGCTTGGCGGTGACCGTGGTCTTCAGCCCGCGCAGCGCCTCGGCCTGCTGCTTGCTGCGCCCTTCGGCCAGCGCTTCGGCAAAGTTGGCGAACAGCACGGTGAACCACAACCACACCGACACGGCCAGGATAAAGCCGGCGCTTTCGCCGCCGGCCGTGGCCGGCGCGAACAGCGCGCGGAAGAACAGGATGGTGGTCAGGATACTGCCCACATAAACCACGAACATCACCGGGTTGCGCAACTGGTCGCGCGGCGAAAGCTTCTTCACCGAGTCAAGCATGGCCGGCTTGACCAGTTCCGGCGCGAACATGCCCCCGCGCGCCGGACGATGATGGCCGCCGCCCTTGACCAGCCCGTGGGACCCGTGGACCGGCGTGGCCGCGCTGGTCGCCGGGGTAGTGTTTGCCGGTGCTGCGCCGGCGTTCTTGCCGCGCGTCACCATGGATTCTTGTTGCATGCGCTTCTCCGCAATCTGCTGATACGCTCTTTTTGAGGGCTGGCGCCGGATGCGCTGGCGCCGGCCCTCATTCCTTGCTGACTTGTTACTTGCCCGCCGCCGTCACCGCCGGAGGCTGCAATTGCTCCGCCACCGGACCCAGCGCGAGCGCCGGGATATAGGTCAGGGCGCCCACCATCAACACCGAGCCAACCAGCAGCACCACGAACAGCGGGCCGTGCGTGGGCATGGTGCCGCCGGTGACCGGCAGCCGGCGCTTGGCCGCCAGCGACCCCGCCATGGCCAGGATCGGCACGATGATCCAGAAGCGGCCGAACCACATCGTGGCGGCCAGCGCCACGTTGTAGAAGGGCGTATTCGCCGACAAACCGGCAAAGGCGCTGCCGTTGTTGTTGGCGGCCGACGAGAAGGCGTAGAGGATCTCCGAGAAGCCGTGCGTGCCGGGGTTGAATACGCCGGCGCGGCCGGGCTCCACCATCACCGCCACCGCCGTGCCCAGGAGCACCAGCAGCGGCGTGACCAGGATCGCCACGGCGGTCATCTTCATCTCATACGTTTCGATCTTCTTGCCCAGGTACTCCGGCGTGCGGCCGATCATCAACCCCGCGATAAACACCGCCAGCACCGCGTACACCAGCATGCCGTACAGGCCCGAGCCAACGCCGCCGAACACCACCTCGCCAAGTTGAATCAACAGCATCGGCACCAGGCCGCCGATGGCGGTAAAGGAATCGTGCATGGCGTTGACCGCGCCGCACGAGGCCGCCGTGGTGATGGTGGCGAACAGCGCGCTGGCGGCAAGGCCGAAGCGCGTTTCCTTGCCTTCCATATTGCCGCCGGCCTGCAGCGCGCTGGCGGCATGGTCGATCGGCAAGCCCGCCAGCGCGGCATTCGCCTGCTGCTCGGAAAGCGCGGCCACGCACGCCATCACGACGAAGATCACCGTCATCGAAGCCAGTATGGCCACGCCCTGGCGGCGATCCTTCACCATCTCGCCGAAGGTGAAGCACAACCCTGCCGGGATCAGGAAAATGGCCAGCATCTGGATCAGGTTGGCGAGCGCGGTCGGATTCTCGAACGGATGGGCCGAGTTGGCGTTGAAGAAGCCGCCGCCATTGGTGCCGAGCATCTTGATGGCTTCCTGCGAAGCCACCGGGCCCATCGCCAGCGTCTGCTTGTCAGTCTTCATGGCCTGCGTCACGGGCGCGCCCTTGGCGTCGAGCACGGGCTGGCCGGCGGCGTCCACCTTGGGCTGGCTGTATTCGACCGGCGTCACCAGCGCGACTTCCTTGTAGCCGTCGAAATTCTGGATCACGCCCTGGCTCACCAGCGCCAGCGCGATGGCCGCGGAAAGGGGCAACAGCACGTAGAGCGTGCAGCGCGTCATGTCCACCCAGAAGTTGCCGATGGTGGTCGCGCTCTGCCGCGCGAAGCCGCGGATCAGCGCAAACACAACGGCAATGCCGGTAGCCGCCGAGAAGAAGTTCTGCACCGTGAGCGCCAGCATCTGCGTCAGGTAGCTCATGGTGGACTCGCCCACATAACCCTGCCAGTTCGTGTTGGTCACGAAGCTGACGGCGGTGTTGAAGGCGGAGTCCGGCGAAACCGCGCCAAAGCCTTGCGGGTTGAGCGGCAGCCAGACCTGCACGCGCTGCAGCACATAGACGGCCACCACGCCCAGCATATTGAAGGCGATCACCGCGACAGCGTATTGCTTCCAGCCCATCTCGGCATTGGCGCGCACCCCGGCCACGCGATACAGCAGGCGCTCCAGCGGACGGCCCCAGGCCGTGGCGAGGTAGCGGTCGTCCTCCATCGCCCGGCGGATATAGCGCCCCATGAAGGGCGCAAGCGCCAGCAGGATGGCTAGATAGAGGACCAGGAGTCCCAGGAATTCGCTTGACATCAGAATTTCTCCGGCCGGAACAGGGCGATCAGGAGGTAGATAAAGACAGCGACGGCGAGCACGCCGCCCAGCAGGTCAGCCCAGTCCATCACAGCCTCCTGTCGGCGGCGCTGTCCTTGCGGAGCGCATCGAAACCCTCCGCGCCCGGCCCGTCCCCCACGCCAGATGGCTTGCCTCCCAGTGTGGCGCATAAGGCCAGCAGCGCTCCGGTCAGCGCAACGAACAGCAACAACCCAATGAAATAGATCCCATCCATGGCAGTACACCGTGAGTGATTCACAGATGGCAGATTAGGGATGGCACGGTAAAAACGGGGTAGAGAGGGGAGGCGGGGGTGTAAAGAAGATATATAAATCGCGTAAATAACGGCATGAAAGTGCGCGGCAGCGCTCATGGCTGATCCTGCCGGGGTGGCAGGCGTGGCGTGGCGACCGGGCCCCCGCGCCCGCCGCTCAGATCCAGCCGGACTTGTGCAGCTTGCGCCAGAGCCCGCCGCAGGCCAGCACGGTCACCCCGATCACCACCGGATACGCATAGTGGAATTTCAGTTCGGGCATGAAATTGAAGTTCATCCCATACAGGCTGAACACCACCGTGGGAACGGCCAGGATGGCACCCCAGCCGGCAAGGCGCTTGACCACCTCGTTCTGTCCCACGGTCACCAGCGCCAGGTTCACCTGCACCGCGGTGGTCAACATCTCGCGCACCACGTCGAGGGCGCGCACCTGGCGGCTGGCATGGTCCTCGATATCGCGGAAATACGCGCGCAGCTCCTTGGGCACCAGGTTCTCGTGCAGCCGGATCAGTTGCCCGCAGATCTCCTCGATCGGATAGACCGCATTGCGCAGGCGCAGCACCTGGCGCTTGATGTGGTAGAGGTGCTCGATCGCGGCGCGGTCGAACTCGTCGCGGAAAATGCCTTGTTCGAGCTGCTCGAAGCCGTCCTCCAACCGGGTGACGATGGGCATGTAGTGATCCACCACGAAATCCATCAGCGCGTAGAGCACGTAGCCCGGGCCATTGGCCAGCGCGCGCGGATCGCTCTCGCAGCGCTCGCGCACCGGCGCGTAGCTGCTGCTCGCGCCGTGGCGGACCGACACCACATAGTTCGGGCCGACGAACAGATGGGTCTCGCCGACCACCACTTCCTCGTCCACCAGCTGGGCGGTGTTCAGCACGACGAAGATGGAGTCTCCGTAGGTTTCCAGCTTGGGCCGTTGGTGCGCGTCGAGGGCATCCTCCACCGCCAGGTCGTGCAGGCCGAACTCCTGCTGCACCTTGCGCAGCAGCGGCAGGTCCGGTTCGTGCAAGCCCAGCCACACAAAGGTGCCGGGCACGGCGATGGCGTCGCTGATCTCGTCCACGGCCACATCGCGCAGCCGCTTGCCGCCCCGGTAAGCCACACTATTGACGATCGCGCCCATGACCACTCCGTTGTTCAGATGGCGCAATCGTAACAAGAGCGGCGGCATCGCGGCACGCTGGTGTGCCGTTGCCTGCGCGCCGCCGCCAGGGCGGCGCGTCCGGCCCCGGAAAACGCGCCGTCAACGCGCCGCATCCGGCACTGACCCGCAAGCATCGGGCATTTGTTACCGTTCTGCACCCAGACGAAGTTAGAATGTCCCATTTCCACGGTCACCGACTATGTCCCAGAAGAAATCGCCACGCTTCGAGCTGCGCAGTGGCAATGTCGACGCCCTCCTTCTCGCTCTCAAGACCGCTGACATCGCAGCGCTGCGGGACGATCTTCTGTCCCGCTTCGAATCGACCCCCGATTTCTTCTCCAACGATGTGGTCGCCCTGGACCTGCGCCGCCTGGAAGGCGACGACAGGATCGCCCTGGACACCGTGATCGAAACCCTGGCCCTGCTCAGGGCCCGCGCCATCGGCGTGGTGGCCCGCGAGGGGCAGCGCGGCTGGGCCGCGTCGTTCGGCCTGCCCCTGCTGGACAGCCAGAGCCGGCGCGGCGGACGCGAGGAAACCCCGCAGGCCGAGGAAGCACAGGCGCAAGCACAGGCCGAAGCCAGGGCGCAAGCCGAAGCCAGGGCCGCGGCAGCCGAGGTGGAAGCCGCGGCCGCCGCCGCAGCGCTGGCCGAAGCCGCTTCGCGCGGCGCTCCCACCATGCTGATCGACAAGCCCCTGCGCTCCGGCCAGCAGATCTACGCCGCCGGCGACGTGGTGATCCTGGACCTGGTCAGCTACGGCGCCGAGGTGATCGCCGAAGGCAATATCCATATTTATGCCCCGCTGCGCGGCCGCGCGCTGGCGGGCGTCAAGGGCAACGCGCAGGCGCGCATCTTCTGCACCTGCCTGGAGCCCGAACTGCTCTCCATCGCCGGCATCTACCGCACTGCCGAACTGCCACTGCCCGACGAAGTGCTGGGCAAGTCGGCCCAGGTGCGGCTGGCCGGCGAGAAACTGATACTCGAACCGCTCCGGATGAAGTAACACCCGCCGCAGAGCCCAACCCACAGCAGCGCAAGCTTCAACCATTACTGGATCCAAGAGCCATGGCAAAAATCATCGTTGTGACCTCCGGCAAGGGAGGCGTAGGCAAGACCACCACCAGCGCCAGCTTTTCCACCGGCCTGGCCCTGCGTGGCCATAAGACTGCCGTGATCGACTTCGACGTCGGCCTGCGCAACCTCGACCTGATCATGGGTTGCGAGCGCCGCGTCGTGTACGACCTGGTCAACGTGGTGCAAGGCGAGGCCAACCTGAACCAGGCCCTGATCAAGGACAAGAAGTGCGAGAACCTGTTCATCCTGCCGGCCTCGCAGACCCGCGACAAGGACGCGCTGACCAAGGAAGGCGTGGAGAAGGTCATCAACGGCCTGGTCGACATGGGCTTCGAGTACATCGTCTGCGACTCGCCCGCTGGCATCGAGTCCGGGGCCTTGCTGGCCATGTATTTCGCCGACGAGGCGCTGGTCGTGACCAACCCGGAAGTGTCCTCGGTGCGCGACTCGGACCGCATCCTCGGCATCCTCTCGTCCAAGACCAAGCGCGCCGCGGAAGGCGGCGATCCGATCAAGGAACACCTGCTGATCACCCGCTACAACCCCAAGCGCGTGCATGGCGGCGAGATGCTGTCGCTGACCGACATCCAGGAAATCCTGCGCATCAAGCTGATCGGCGTGGTGCCGGAATCCGAAGCCGTGCTGCACGCATCCAACCAGGGCACGCCCGCCATCCACCTGGAAGGCTCGGACGTGGCCGATGCCTATGGCGACGTGGTGGACCGCTTCCTGGGCAAGGAAAAGCCGATGCGCTTCACCGACTACCAGAAACCGGGGCTGCTCTCTCGCATCTTCGGCAACAAGTAAGGAGGACCTACACTCATGTCGATTCTGTCCTTCCTGCTCGGCGAGAAGAAAAAGTCCGCCTCGGTTGCCAAGGAGCGGCTGCAGATCATCCTCGCCCATGAACGCTCCGGCCATTCCGCGCCGGCCGACTATCTCCCCGCCCTGCAGCGCGAGCTGGTCGCGGTGATTTCCAAGTACGTGAAGATCAGCGACCAGGACCTGCGCGTGAGCCTGGAGCGCCAGGACAACCTTGAGGTGCTCGAGGTCAAGATCGAGATCCCGCAAGGCTAGGATCGCTGGCCCGAAGAAGTCCGGGCCAGCGATCGCGACCTGCCGCACGCTTGCGCACCGCCGGCGCCCCCCAATCCCGTGGGGTAGGCGCGATGGCACTGCCGCCATCCTGCGATGCACCATTTGGTAGTTCTGTCGCGGCGTCACAACGCTTTTGCACCAAATGCCTGCAAAGGGCCTGTCAACGGGGTGCATTAGTGTCTAAATCTTTTCTGTTTTGTTAAATTTCCGCGAGCGTTTACACGGAACGTAAACTCGTCCGCCGCCGCGATCCGGCCGCGGACTATACAGAATAGAAAAGGAGCCATATGAAGAAGTCAGCCCTCACCCTTGCCATTGGTACGCTGCTGGCCGGCAGCGCCTACGCCCAATCGTCGGTGACCCTCTACGGTATCGTCGACCAGAGCCTGCGCTACACCAACAACTCGAACGCCAACAACGACAGCCTGTACCAGCTGACCAACGGCGCGATCACCAACAGCCGCTGGGGCATCAAGGGCAGCGAAGCCCTGGGCAACAACCTGAAGGCGATCTTCCAGCTGGAAAACGGCTTCGATCCGCAGAACGGCCGCGCCAATCAAGGGGGCCGCCTGTTCGGTCGTCAGGCCTATGTGGGCCTGGCCGGCGACTTCGGCACCGTCAAGCTGGGCCGCCAGTACACCGAGGGCTTCAACTTCTTCGGCGACTACGATCCGCTGACCATCGGCAACTACACTGGCAACGCCTGGCCGTTCTTCCTGACGAACTTCCGCAATGACAACGTAGTCAGCTACGACGGCAAGTTCGGCGGCCTGAACGTGGGCGCCAGCTATGGCTTCGGCGAAAAGGCCGGCTCCTTCACCTCGTCGCAATACTATGGCGGCCGCGCTGCATACACTGTTGGCCCGTTCGGCTTCGGTGGCGTGTACCAGCTGACCCGCGACTCCGCCGGCAACAAGCAGCAAATGTGGGGCGCCGCAGGTAAGTACAGCATCGGCCCGGCGAAGATCTTCCTGGGCTATGTGGGTGGTCAGGACAAGACCGGCAGCGTCGACGCCAACCTGAACGCCGACGCCCTCTCTACTGGCACCCCCACCGGCAACCCGGTCCCGACCGGCAACTTCACGGCGAACCCGCGCAAGGATGCCATCGGCTACCTGGGCCTGACCTACCAGTTGACCCCGGCGCTGGCACTGACCGGCGTGTTCTACGGCGACCACGTCAAGAACACCAACGGCGTGTCCAACAACCAGGGCAATCGCTACACCGGCGTGCTGCTGGCCGAGTACTCGCTGTCCAAGCGCACCCAGGTCTACGGCACCGTGGACTACAACAAGCTGACTGGCGGTACGAAGACCGAACTGCCGGGCAAGAACAACCAGACTGGTGCGGCCGTCGGTATTCGCCACATTTTCTGATTGTCCTTCCAGGCTTGATCCCCGCTCGTTCGGGGGACACGCCGGACGACAAGAAAGAACCTCCGGGTCGAGGCCATCGCTTAATCGGTTGATTCGGCCTGCCTGATTCGGAAAAATGACCCCTGTGAGTCAATGACTTGCAGGGGTTTTTTCATCAGTTCGCGCGGGAAACATCGGCCTTCAGGCCGGTGAGGGATAGCGCGCGACGCGAAGCGTCGCCCCTGCGCCCGCTCTCCTTCGTGGATGGCGCTACGCGTGAATAACCATATCCGTCGCCGCGTTGCATGAGCTTGCAATA